>NZ_JBQCWL010000003.1:0-316242 GCF_051957375.1 Neisseria sp. P0017.S009 | reverse complement strand
AAATTCTAACTAACTGTGTTATACTGTCTGCTTCGTTTTCTTCACCGCGTCAGCAGCGAAGAACCGAACTATACGCCTACCTACAAAACCAGTCAACACATTTCACAAAATTATTTTCTGAAATTTAATCACTTCCCTGTTTTAACAGGGTTTTTATTTCTAAAAAAATACTATCAAACTCCCACACTATCCATACATACAAAAAAATACAAACTAAAGGCCGTCTGAAATGCTCTTTCAGACGGCCTTTTGAGGTTTCTATATCTATATTTTAGTCGGCGAACTGTTTTTTCATTCGTTCGCGTCGCTCTTGCGCTTCTACGGACAATGTCGCGGTCGGACGTGCCAGCAGGCGCTTGAGGCCGATGGGTTCGCCGGTATCGGCACAGAAACCGTAATCGCCTTCGTCAATACTGCGGAGAGTCGCTTGCACTTTATTGAGAAGTTTACGCTCGCGATCGCGGGTGCGCAGTTCTAAAGCGTATTCTTCTTCTTGAGTAGCTCGGTCGGCTGGATCGGGAGCGGATTCGTGCTCTTGAAGATGGCCGGTAGTGGTGTTTGCATTTTCAATCAGTTCTTCTTGCATTTTAACCAGTAGTTCGCGGAAGAAGGCCAATTGGTCGCTGTTCATGTAGTCCTCTTCAGGACCATCCCAGTTTAAAATATCTTGTTCTGTCAGCTTTGCCATGGTGTCTGCTTTCGGTTTGTTGTTAATGATTTGGATGCTACGGGTTTGCTTTTATTGGGTTTTCTTGAATTTCCGTTTTGGAAATTGGGCGAATCATATCATGTTTTACCTATTCATTTGTTCTTTATATTTCGATTTGCACTTTTTTGCACTACCTTACGCCTAAATATATTAATACGCTTTTTAGGACGTTGTATTTTTGGTCGTTAATACCTGCTGCGCTTTCAGACGGCCTATTGAAGCAAACATAGGTTGGTTTGCTGGATAAGTTGGGGAAACCATCGGGCCAGCCACAACCATAATAAGAGTGCCAACAGACTGCCTGAAAAATCGTATCGTCCTGCGCGTAAGAAGGAAAACGGTTTGAGCAATGGCTGCAGAATTCGTTCGATGGCATAAGCCAACGGGGAATAGCGGCCCTGTATGCTGCTCACCATTCTAATAATCAGACCAATAAGTAATGTATAGGCCGCGGCTTTCAGCATATGGAGTGCGGCAAACCAGAAGTTTGCCAAAATCAGCTTATTGCTGATGGACAGCGCCGGCGAGATGAAAATAATGGCGGTACAGGCAAGGTAGTACACCAGAAAACCTGCGGGCAGGCAGTACCAATCGGTTTTCTCGCCGGATGGGAATGCTTTTTGCCAAGGTTTGGTCAGCCAGCCTGTTGCCTGTATGCTGAATTTGAGCAGGGGGTGTTCTGCTGCCAATCCTGCGTATCGGAGCAAAAAGCGCGTGATACACAGGATGGCAATAGCGTCTGCCAATAATAAGAGCAAGTCGCCGCGCATGTTCAGACGGCCTTATATTGTTGCGCCATTTCTTGCGAACGTTTGACGCAGGCTTCTACGCCCTGTTCGATGGCTTCGGCAACGTGACGGGCTTTGAAGGTTTCGATGGCTTCGTGTGTCGTGCCACCTTTGGAAGTCACGTTTTGCTGTAATTGTGCAAATGCTTCGCCGGTCTGTTCGGCCAAAGCCACTGCGCCTTTAAATGTAGCAAGGCTCAGTTCGCGTGCGTCTTGTTCGTTGAAACCTTGTGCCAAAGCCGCATTTTGGAGCGCGCCCAAAAGATAGAAAACATAGGCGGGGCCGCTGCCGCTGATGCCGGTAATATTGTGGAGTTGATCTTCCTCGTTCAGCCAAACGGTTGTACCGACAGAGCGCATGATGCCGTCGGCGGCTGTACGGTCAGCTTCTGAAACGCCTGCATCGGCAAACATACCGGATACGCCTAAACCGATTTTGGCCGGCGTATTGGGCATGATGCGCACGATACGGCGTGTGCCGCCCAGATACTGGCTGAGGGTATCGATGGACAAACCTGCCGCTACGGACAACACCAGCGCGCCATTCAAACGGATGTTTTGACAGGCTGCCTGCATGTCTTGCGGTTTAACAGCGAGAATGAGGACATCGTCCGCACTCAATTCGGGCAGGTTTTCAGAAGTGGCTACGCCCAATTCTTGTACCAGTTGCTCCCGTCTTTCGGCGCCGCGTTCGACAATGTGGACACGATAGCCGTCTTGTTTGACCAAACCGCCTGCAATGGCAGTCGCCATATTGCCGCCGCCGAGAAAATAGATATTCATATATATGTCACTCCTTTGTGATATCGATCAAGCCGTCTGAAACTGCTGTCTGCCCTGTTCAGACGGCCTATTACTTTTATTGAGGATAATGCCGCTTGCCGAAAATCGCGCTGCCGATGCGGACATGGGTTGCGCCGCATTCTACCGCGATTGGCATATCTCCGGACATCCCCATAGACAAAACATCTGCTTCGACGCCTGCCGCGTTCAACTCAGCCAACAGCCGCTGCATGGTATGAAACTGGCTGCGCAACTCATCATCGCTGCTGTCGGCCTTGGCCACACACATCAATCCGCGCACTTTAATATTCGGCAACTTGGCCACTTCAAGGGCCAGCGCAACCGCTTCAGTGGGCGCTACGCCGTGTTTTGCTTCTTCCGCGGCAATGTTCACTTCAATGCACACCTGCAACGGCGGCATTTCAGACGGCCTTTGTTCACTCAAGCGCCGCGCCGTTTTCAGACGGCCTATCGTATGCACCCAATGTGCGCGTTCGGCCACAAATTTGGTTTTATTAGACTGCACATCGCCGATAACGTGCCAAACAATATCCGGCAAATCGGCCAGCGTTTCCGTTTTTTCAAACCATTCCTGAATATAGTTCTCGCCGAAATCGCGCTGACCGGCCGCATACACTTCGCGAATATCGTCTGCTGGAAACGTCTTGCTGACCGCCACCAGCTTCACCGCATCCGCAGACCGTCCTGCAGCCTCAGCCGCCTGTTCAACCGCCCGGCATACGTCCTGATAGTTTTGTTGCAATACCGACATGGTTTTCTCCTTTAACCCGTTCATCACTCGGCATTTTGAAAATTTTACTTGGTCGAACGGATTTATCTATTTAAAATAAAGCGATTTTATTATTCTAAACCAAAACAAGGCCACATTATGCAGATTACCGACTTACTCGCGTTCGGCGTGAAAAACAAAGCCTCCGACCTCCATTTGAGTTCGGGCATTTCCCCCATGATACGCGTACACGGCGACATCCGCCGCATCAACCTGCCCGAGATGAGCTCGGAAGAAGTCGGCACCATGATTACCTCGGTCATGAACGACCACCAGCGCAAGCTCTATCAACAGGATTTTGAAGTCGATTTCTCATTTGAGCTGCCTAATGTTGCCCGTTTCCGCGTCAACGCCTTTATGACCGAACGCGGCCCGGCCGCCGTATTCCGTACCATTCCGAGCACCGTCCTGACGCTGGAAGAATTGCGTGCGCCGCGCATTTTCCAAAAAATTGCCGAAAATCCGCGCGGTTTGGTCTTGGTAACCGGCCCGACCGGTTCGGGTAAATCCACCACGCTGGCGGCGATGGTCAACTACATCAACGAAACCCAACCGGCCCACATTCTGACCATCGAAGACCCGATTGAGTTCGTCCATCAAAGCAAAAAAGCGCTCATCAACCAGCGCGAGCTGCATCAGCACACCCACAGCTTCACCAACGCCCTACGTTCCGCCCTGCGCGAAGACCCAGACGTGATTTTGATCGGTGAGATGCGCGACCCTGAAACCATCTCCCTCGCCCTGACCGCCGCCGAGACCGGCCACTTGGTTTTCGGCACGCTGCACACAACAGGCGCCGCCAAAACCATCGACCGTATTGTCGACGTATTCCCTGCAGGCGAAAAAGAAATCGTGCGCTCCATGTTGTCCGAATCCTTGCGCGCCATCATTTCCCAAACCCTGCTGAAAACCCGCGACGGCAACGGCCGCGTCGCCGCACACGAAATCCTGATTTCCACACCGGCCGTGCGCAACCTCATCCGCGAGAACAAAATCGCCCAAATCAACGCCGCCCTCCAAACCGGTCAGGCCCACGGTATGCAAACCCTCGATCAAGCCCTGCAAACCCTTGTCCGCCAAGGCACCATCAGCCCCGAGCTGGCACGCAGCAAGGCGCAAAACATCGAAAACCTCTCTGTTTTCTAAACCATACCCAGGCCGTCTGAACCCCATCATCCCGTTTTCAGACGGCCTTTGAGCCTGACCGAATACCCGTTTTAAAGAGAATCATCATGAGCGACCTCGCCCCTCTGCACGACCTGTTAAGCGAAATGGTGCAAGCCTACTCACAAAAAAACCAAGCACCGCACATCCCCACCCCGGCCGAAATCGGCACACATCTTCATCCCCTGCTCGACCGCATGTGTGAAGAGGCCGAAAAACGCAACGCGTCCGACATCTTCATCAGCGCAGGCTTTCCTCCTGCCATTAAAGTCGGCGGCACCCTCACGCCCATGCCCCACAAAGCGCTGACCGGCGCGGACACCGCCGCCATCGCCGAATCCACCATGAACCCCGACCAACTCGAAGCCTTCAACCGCGACTGGGAAATCAACTATTCCGTCCAATCGCGCAGCAACACACGCTACCGCGTCAACGCCTACCACGAGCAAGGCCGCGTCGGCATGGTATTGCGCCGCGTCAGCCAAGACATTCCCGAGATGAAAACCCTCGGTTTGCCCGAAAAGCTCCAAGAGCTTGCACTCGCGCCACGCGGCCTGCTGATCCTCGCCGGCCCGACCGGTTCGGGTAAGTCCACCACCATGGCCTCCATGCTCAACTACCGCAACCAAAAGCTGCCCGGCCATATCGTCACCATCGAAGATCCCATCGAGTTTATCTACAAACCTTGCCGCAGCATCTTCACCCAGCGCGAAATCGGCATCGATACCGACAACTGGAAAATTGCCGTTCAAAGCGCCATGCGTCAAGCACCCGATGTCGTCTGTATCGGCGAAGTCCGCAGCGAAGAAAGCATGGAATACGCCCTTCAACTGGCTCAAACCGGCCATCTGTGCGTTTTCACCATCCATGCCAGTACGGCCTCCCAAACCATCGAGCGCATTATCAACTTCTATCCGGAAGACCGCCGCCAACAGGTTTTGATGGATTTGGCGTTAAACCTCGTCGGCATCATCGGCCAACGCCTCACCATCAAGAAAAACCGCCAACGCACGGCCGTTACCGACCTCCTGCTCAACACTCCGGCCATGCAGGACTTGATTTTCAAAGGCGAATTGCTGGAAATCCGCGACCTGATGGCACGCTCCGGCAGCAACGGCATGCAGACGTTCGACCAAAACCTCTTCAACCTCTACGCACAAGGCCAAATCGAACTCAGCGAAGCCCTGCGCCAAGCGGTATCCGCCAACGATTTGCGCCTGCGCATTCAAATGCACGACGAGGGCAACAATACCGAGCGTCTCTACGACCGCATCAGCGACCTCAACCTGATGACCTAATGGCGTAAGCCAAAAAAGGCCGTCTGAACAGATGTGGAAACGAAATCAAGTATTTCCCCATATCCGTTCAGACGGCCTTATCCTATTTCAAGCATTCTGAAACCGACTGAAAATCCTGTTAAAATCCAATCATTCATCTCATAACAAATAAAACAACCCAATCATGAAAACTCCGCCGCTCAAACCTCTGATCATTGCCTCCCTGCCCGTCTTCACCAGCGTGTTCATCGCCGCCACCCTCGTTTGGCACTTCAACACGCCCAAGCTCGTCATGCCCTTCGTACTCGGCATTATTGCCGGCGGTTTAGTCGATTTGGACAACCGCCTCACAGGCCGTCTGAAAAACATCGTCATCACCGTTGCCCTGTTCACCCTCTCCTCGCTGCTTGCCCAAAGCACCATCGGCACAGGCGTTCCCTTCATCTTGGCCATGACCCTAATGACTTTCGGCTTCACCATCCTCGGCACCGTCGGCCTCAAATACCGCACCTTCGCTTTCGGTGCGCTCGCCGTCGCCACCTACACCACGCTGACCTACACACCCGAAACCTACTGGCTGACCAACCCCGTCATGATTCTGTTGGGCACTGTCCTATACAGCGTCAACACCCTGATCTTCCAAATCATCCTGCCCCACCGCCCCGTCCAAGAAACCGTCGCCAACGCCTACGACGCACTCAGCAACTACTTCGATGCCAAAGCCGACTTTTTCGATCCCGACGAAGCCGCATGGTTGGGCAACCGCCAAATCGACTTGGCCATGAGCAACACCAGCGTGATTACTGCCTTCAACCAATGCCGCGGCGCACTTTTCTACCGATTGCGCGGCCAACACCGCCATCCGCGTACCGCCAAAATGCTGCGCTACTACCTCTGTGCGCAAGACATGCACGAACGCATCAGCTCCGCCCACGTCGATTACAGCGAAATGGCCGAGCAGCTCAAAAACACCGACCTCATCTTCCGCATCCGCCGCCTGCTTGAAATGCAAGGCCAGGCGTGCCGCAACGTTGCCGCCTCCCTGCGCAACAACAAACCCTACGCATACAGCAAACGCCTTGGCCGCGCCATGGAAGGCTGCCGCCAATCCCTCAGCCATTTTGCCGAGACCCATGCCGACAATGCCAACCTCCACAATATCCGCCGTCTGCTCGACAATCTCAGCAGCGTCGATTACCAACTGCGGCAACTGCAAAACGATGCGTCCCTTGCCGAAAACGACAACGCCGACACCCGCATTGCCGCCCTTGAAAACACCAAGTTCCGCAATATCGGCGAAACCGTCCTCAGCCAGCTCAATTTCGAATCCGGCGTCTTCCGCCATGCCACCCGCCTCTCCATCGTCGTGGCCGCGGCCTGCATCATTGTCGAAATCCTCCATCTCAACCTCGGCTACTGGATTCTGCTGACCGCCCTTTTCGTCTGCCAGCCTAACTACACCGCCACCAAAAGCCGCGTGTACCAACGCATTGCCGGCACGATTCTCGGCGTGATTGTCGGTTCGCTCGTCCCCTACTTCACCCCGTCTGTTGAAACCAAGCTCTGGATTGTCATCGCCAGCACCACCCTGTTCTTCATGACCCGAAGCTACAAATACAGCTTCTCCACATTCTTCATCACCATCCAAGCCCTGACCAGCCTTTCGCTTGCCGGTTTGGACGTGTACCACGCCATGCCCATCCGCATCATCGACACCATCGTCGGTTCCGTTATCGCATGGGCCGCCGCCACCTACCTCTGGCCCGATTGGCGTTACCTCACCCTCAGCCACACCGCCGCCCAGACCATCACTGCCAACGGCCGCTATCTCGACGCCATCCTCGACCAGCTGCAAAACGGCAGCCGCGACGATGTCGACTACCGCCTTACCCGCCGCCAAGCCCACGAAAGCACCGCCGCCCTCAGCAGCACCTTATCCGACATGAGCAGCAACCCGAAAAAATACCAAGACCGCCTGCAAGACGGTTTTACCCTGCTCAAAACCAGCTATGCACTGACCGGTCACATTTCCGCGCTCGGCGCATACCGCGACCAGGTTCATCACGACGGCAGCAATACCTTCGCCCCATATGCCCGCCTGACCCACCACATCGCCGAACTCCTCAAACAAATGCCGCAGACCGAACCGGCCACCTTCGATGCAAGCATCGAAGCCATCCGACAGGAATTTGCCGATTTGGAACAGACCGACAAAGAGCAGTCCCAACAAAACCAAATCCTCAAACACCAGCTCGACCTCATCATCCGCCAGCTTGCACCGTGTTATCAGGCATTGCACAGACAGTCGGATACGCAAACCGCCTAAACCGATAACACATTTCAACAAAATAAATAAGGCCGTCTGAAACCCGATTTGGATTTCAGACGGCCTTTATTCAGCCATCGAGATTAAAACCGATTATGCGCCGCGTTTTTCCAAAGCAGCAACGGCAGGCAACTCTTTGCCTTCCAAGAACTCAAGGAACGCACCGCCACCGGTGGAGATGTAGCTGATTTGGTCGGTTACGCCGAATTTGGCAATCGCCGCCAGCGTGTCGCCGCCGCCGGCAATCGAGAACGCATCGCTTTGGGCAATCGCTTCAGCCAATACTTTGGTACCGCCGGCAAATTGGTCAAATTCAAACACGCCGACCGGGCCGTTCCAAACGATGGTGCCTGCGGCTTTGAGCAGTTCGGCAAGCGCAGCGGCGGATTTCGGGCCGATGTCCAAAATCATGTCGTCTTCGGCAACGTCGGCAATGTCTTTCACCACAGCTTCCGCATCGGCGGCAAAGGCTTTAGCGACAACCACATCGGTCGGCAGCGGTACGGAGCCGCCTTTGGCCGCCATTTTCGCCATGATTTTTTTGGATTCTTCCACCAAATCGTGTTCGGCCAAAGATTTGCCGATGGCTTTGCCTTCTGCCAGTAAGAATGTGTTGGCAATACCGCCACCGACGATGAGTTGGTCGACTTTGTCCGCCAGCGATTCGAGGATGGTCAGCTTGGTGGACACTTTGCTGCCGGCAACGATGGCAACCATCGGATGAGCCGGTTGTTTCAGGGCTTTGCCCAAAGCGTCGAGTTCGCCCGCCATCAACACGCCTGCGCAGGCAACCGGTGCGGCTTGGGCAACGGCTTCAGTCGAAGCTTGGGCGCGGTGGGCGGTACCGAATGCGTCGTTGACGAACACGTCGCACAAAGAAGCGTAGGCTTTGCCCAGCTCCAAGTCGTTTTTCTTCTCGCCTTTGTTGATGCGCACGTTTTGCAGCATCACGACATCACCGGCGTTCAAAGTCGGTTTGTTTTCACGCCAGTCGTTCAATACTTTCACGTCTTTGCCCAACAGTTTGCCCAAATGCGCGGCAACAGGCGCTACATCGTCTTCAGGATGGAATTCGCCTTCGGTCGGACGGCCGAGGTGGGTCATCACGATCACAGACGCGCCGTTGTCCAAGCAGTATTTGATGGATGCGAGCGAAGCGCGGATACGGGTGTCGTCGCTGATGTTGCCGTCTTTGAACGGTACGTTCATATCGGCGCGGATCAGAACGGTTTTGCCTTGAACATTTTGTTCGGTCAGTTTCAAAAATGCCATGATGATTCCTTTGTGATGGTTGGGAACGGGAATGTTTGGGATTATCCGCGAATGAGGCGCGACGGTAAAGATTGGCAATGGCCGCGCTTGATGTGAATCAGCAGATAAAGCCGCAGGCCGTCTGAAACATTCGGCCAATCTTTGCAGATTTCCGCTATACTTTGGCGATTGATTTTCATTTTACGGATTGAACCATGTTACGCCGAATTGCTTTAATGCTTGCCTTCGCGCTGCCTGCCGCTTCATGGGCGCAGACGCTTTCTGAAACCCTGCCCAACGGTCTGAAAATCATCGTCAAAGAAGACCACCGCGCGCCTGTGGCCGTTTCGCAGATTTGGTACAAAATCGGCAGCGTGGATGAAAAACCGGGCAAAAGCGGCCTGAGCCACGCTTTGGAACACATGATGTTTAAAGGCACGAAAGACGTTCCCTCCGGTGAATTCAACCGCCGCGTGTCCGAGCTGGGCGGACAAAACAATGCCTATACCAACCGAAATGAAACGGTGTATTACGAAAACGTCGCCGCCGCCAACCTGCCCGAGATTCTGAAGCTCGAAGCCGACCGCATGCACAACCTCAACTTCAGCGACAAAGAATTCCTCAACGAGATGAACGTCATCCGTGAAGAACGCCGCCTGCGCACGGAAGACACAGCCGACGGCAAAATGTGGGAACAAGCCTATCTTGCCGCCTTTACCCAACCGTCCATGCGCGCCTCCGTCATCGGCTACATGAAAGATTTGCACACCCTCAAAGCCGACGACCTGCGCGCGTGGTACAAACAATATTACGCGCCCAACAATGCCGTATTGGTCATTGTCGGCGATGTCGATGCCAAACAAACGCTTCAGACGGCCGCCAAACTCTTTGGCGATATTCCGGCCAAAGCCCAGCCGCCGCGCAACAAACTGAATACCGAACCCTATTTGCGCAAACCTGTTACAGTCAAAGCCACTTCTCCGGTCACACACCAGCCGCTGATTGCCATCAACTTCCGTGTGCCGAAACTCCAAAAACTCGATGACACGATGCCTTTTGCCCTCGATATCCTCTCCGATATTTTGGCAGGCAACGCATCCAGCCGTTTTGACAAAAACCTCGTGCGCGGCAAGCAAACCGCATTGAGCGCAGGAACGCATTACGACATCATCAGCCGCGAAATGCCGCTGTTCAGCGTAATAGCCATGCCTGCCGAAGGCGTGAAAGCCGATACCTTGATTACCCAATTGCGCCAAGAAATCAAAGACATTGCCGATCACGGCGTTTCCGAAGAAGAATTGCAGCGCGTCAAAACCCAGGCAGCGGTCAACGAAATCTACGCCAAAGACTCCATGTCTTCCCAAGCCTCCATGATGGGCCGCCTCGAAGCGCGCGGTTTCCAATATACCGACGAACAAGAAATCCACCGCCGCCTGCAGGCCGTCAGCGTGCAAGAAGTACAGGCCGCAGCCCGGATGTTGACCGACGAGCGCATGAGTACCGTCATCATCGAACCGCAAAAACCTGCCGCCGCGCCAAGCAAAAAAGCTGCCAAACGCCGATAAACATCAGGCCGTCTGAAAGCCCATACCCTTTCAGACGGCCCTAACAGAAAGCCACAACATGAAACCCACCCTGCTCGCCCTTGCCCTACTCCTGCCCTTAAGCGTCCAAGCCGCCACCGACATCCAACGCTGGCGCAACCGCGACGGCACCCAAATCCTCCTTGTCGAACGCCACGAAAACCCCATCATCGACCTTGAAGTCAGCTTCAAGGGCGCAGGCAGCGTCGCCAATCCGGACGGCAAAAGCCAAGTTGCCGAATTTACCGCCGCCCTCCTGATCGACGGCACCCAAGAGCTGGACGAAGAAGCCTTCAATGCCGAAGCCGACAACATCGGCGCACAAATCAGCAGCGACAGCAATGCCGAGAGCGCGTCCGCAGGCTTCCGCAGCCTCAGCAAAGCCGACATCCGCGACAAAGCCGCCAACTTGCTCAACCACTCGCTGACCCGTCCGCGCTTTGACGAAGCCGTTTTCCGCCGCCGTCAAATCCAATCCATTACCGGCTTGCAACAACAAGAAACCACCCCCGACTACACCGCCACGCGCGAACTGACCAAACTCATCTACCCGAAACACCCCTACGGCAGCGGCGCAAACATAACCGTTGACAGCCTCAAACGAGTTAGTCTGGACGACATCCGCGCCTTCCACCGCACCCACTACGGCAAAGACAACGCCATCGTCGCCATCGTCGGCGACCTCAACCGCAAACAGGCAGAGCAACTGGTCGATCGCGTCCTCAAAGACCTGCCGGCCAAAGCCACCGCAACCCACGCCATCCCGCCCGTTCCCAAACAAACCGCCCAACGCCGCGACATCCCCTTTGCCGGCACACAAGCACAAGTCCTGCTCGGCACCTCCCTCATCAAACGCCACGACCCCGACTACTACGCCCTCGTTGCCGGCAACTACATCCTCGGCGGCGGCGGTTTCGACAGCCACCTCATGAAAGTTTTGCGCGACCAACACGGCTACACCTACGGCGTATACAGCAGCCTCGCCCCGGCGACAGAAGAAGGCACGTTTGCCGTTTCCTACTCCACCCAAAAGAAAAACACCAAAGCCTCACTGGCCGATACCCAAGCCGTCATCGAACAGTTTATCGCCGAAGGCCCGACCGAAGCCGAGCTGAAACAAGCCAAAGCCAACATCGTCGGCAGCTTCCCCCTGCGCTACGACTCCAACGACAAACTGCTCAACTACCTGAGCCTGATCGGCCTCTACGACCTGCCCAACGACTACTTGGAAGCCTATCCCAAAGCCATCAACAGCCTGACCGTCGAACAAGTCCGCGACGCATGGCAACGCCGCATCAAATTCAAAGACCTCAACACCGTCGTTGTCGGTGCAGAATAAAACGCTTTAAAACAACAGGCCGTCTGAAAGATTTTTCAGACAGCCTGTTTTCTTAATTATTCAAATCGTTTATGTTATCGTGATACAATCACTTGTTTTTTCAATTTTTGATCGTAAAAGGAATATATTTTATGAAAACTTACAAAATATTCAAAAATCCGACAGGTCAATATGAAGCTGTCAAACAAGGTTGGTCTTGGCCTGCATTTTTCTTTGGCGGCATCTGGGCATGCGTGAAAAAAATATGGGGCTTGGGTATCGGAATCTTTGTTGTATTTATAATTTTGAATTTAATCGCCGGTGACAATCAGGCCATGGGAAGCCTTGTCAGCGCACTTGGCTTCGGTGTAGGCATTGTACTTGGCTTACAAGGCAACAAATTGCGTGAAGGAAATCTGAGAAAACGTGGCTATCAAGAAGCGCCTAAAGTCATTCAGGCCAGCAATCCTGAAGCTGCTGTTGCACAATACATTTCTGAATACGAAAAATAAATCGGATTCTTAAAATGAAAAGGCCGTCTGAAACCCAAATCTCAGGTTTCAGACGGCCTTTTTTAACCGGTCAATTACTTATTCAACCGTTACTGATTTAGCCAAGTTGCGCGGTTTGTCCACATCTGTACCGCGTGCAAGGGCGGCGTGGTAAGACAGGAGTTGCACGGGGATGGTGTGCACAATCGGCGAGAGTACGCCGACGTGGCGTGGGGCGCGGATAACGTGCACGCCTTCGGTGGCGTTGAAGTTGCTGTCGAGGTCGGCGAAGACGAAGAGTTCGCCGCCGCGTGCGCCGACTTCCTGCATATTGGCTTTTACTTTGTCCAACAGGCTGTCGTTCGGGGCAATCACGACAACAGGCATGTTCTCGTCCACCAAGGCCAACGGGCCGTGTTTCAACTCACCCGCAGGATAAGCTTCGGCGTGGATATAGGTAATCTCTTTCAGCTTCAATGCGCCTTCAAGAGCGATTGGGAAGTGGATGCCGCGACCCAGGAAGAGTGCGCTGGTTTTCTTGGCAAATTTTTGCGCCCAAGCGGCGATTTGCGGCTCAAGATTGAGAACGTGCTGAATGCTGCCCGGCAGTTGACGCAATTCTTCAACGTATTCACGCGCCTGTTCATCGGAAACCAGACCACGTTGTTTGCCCAAGGTAACGGCCAAGCCGAACAGGACAACCAGTTGGGTCGTGAATGCTTTGGTAGAGGCAACGCCGATTTCTGCGCCGGCGCGTGTGTACAGTACCAATTCGCTTTCACGCGGCAGGGCGGATTCCATCACGTTACAAATAGACAGGCTGTGTTTGTGTCCCAAGGATTGCGCGTATTTTAGGGCTTCCATGGTGTCCAAAGTTTCGCCGGATTGGGAAATGGTGATGACCAATTGTTTCGGATCGGCAATCACGTCGCGGTAGCGGTATTCGCTGGCGATTTCCACGTCGGTCGGCACTTTGGCGATGGATTCGAACCAGTATTTGGCGGTCAGCGCGGCATAGTAGGACGTACCGCAAGCAAGAATTTTGATGCTGTGGATATCGTCGAACACTTCGCGGGCGTTGGCGCCGAAGTTTTCAGGTTCGAAACCGCCGTCCAAGAAGACTTCGGCAGTATCGGCGATGGCGCGGGGCTGTTCGTGGATTTCTTTTTGCATGAAGTGGCTGTATGGGCCCAATTCCAAAGAAGCCAAAGACAATTCGGACACTTTAATCGCGCGCTCGGTTTGCGCACCGGTTTTGTCGAGCAGTTTTTCGATACCGTTTGCGTTCAGCAGGGCGATGTCGCCGTCTTCCAAGTAAGCGATGCGGCGGGTAAAGGCGATCACGGCGGATACGTCGGAAGCGATAAAGGTTTCTTGGTCGCCCAAGGCCACCAACAACGGGCAGCCCATGCGTGCAACAACCATTTGTTCAGGGTTGTCTTGTGCGATAACGGCAATAGCGTATGCACCGTGGAAACGGGCAGTCGCAGCTTGGACGGCTTCAAACAGTTTGCCGCCGTTTTGTGTGTATTCGTGGTTGACACTGTGGGCGATGACTTCGGTATCAGTTTGCGATTCGAAGGTGTAACCCAACGCTTTCAGGCGTTCGCGTTCGGCTTCAAAGTTTTCGATGATGCCGTTGTGGACAACCGCGATCATACCGCCGGAAATATGAGGGTGGGCGTTAGGCTCGGTTACACCGCCGTGGGTTGCCCAACGGGTATGGCCGATGCCGATATGGCCGAACACGCCTTTTTCGCGTGCCGCATCTTCCATCAGCTGCACACGGCCGACGCGGCGGACGCGTTTGATTTTGCCGTCCATGTTTACGGCGATACCCGACGAATCGTAGCCTCGGTATTCAAGGCGTTTGAGACCGTCGGTCAGAAAATCGACTACATTGTGATTGGCGCGAATAGCACCTACGATACCGCACATATAAGTTCCTTAGTATCAAAAGTTTGAGAAAATGACTGCTGCTCCGGCTCCCGAAAGCGGCAGTCGGAAAACGCCGTTTTATATTCATTGAAACGGCAAATCTGGGTTTCAGACGGCCTGTTGTTTCTCAAGGCCGTCTGAAAACAAATAAAAGATCAACCTTACTTCTTATCGCCTTTTTCCGGACGCACCCAGCCTTCGATGACGGTTTGGCGCGAACGGGCGAGAACGAGTTTGCCGTCTTCACAGTTGCGGGTAATCGCGCTGCCCGCGCCTGTCGTTACTTTGTTGCCTAGGGTAACGGGGGCAACCAGTACGCAGTTTGAACCGATGCGCACTTCGTCGCCGATGACGGTTTTGTGTTTGTTCACGCCGTCGTAGTTGGCAATAATCGTGCCGGCGCCGAAGTTGGTTTTGCTGCCGATCTCGGCATCACCGATGTAGGTGAGATGGTTGGCTTTGGTACCGTTGCCAATGGTGGCGTTTTTGACTTCGACGAAGTTGCCGATGTGTACGTCGTCGGCCAGTTTGGCTTGCGGACGCAGACGGGCGTATGGGCCGATTTGGTTGTTTTCGCCGACTTCGCAACCTTCAAAATGGGAGAATGGGGCGATTTTGGTGTTGGCACCGATTTTGGCGTTTTTGATCACGCAGTTGGCACCGATTTCGACGTTGTCGCCGAGTTCGACTTCGCCTTCGATGACGACGTTGACGTCAATCACGACATCTTGTCCGTGTTTCAGACGACCTCGTAAATCGAAACGTGCCGGATCGCGCAAGGTTACGCCTGCTTTGAGCAATTCTTGCGCCTGTTCGGTTTGGAAGATACGCTCGAGTTCGGCCAGTTGGAGTTTGTTGTTCACGCCGGCGGCCAGATGGGAGGCGCGGACTTGGACGGGATGAACTTTGATGCCGTCGGCAACGGCTTTGGCGATGAGGTCGGTCAGGTAGTATTCGCCTTGGGCATTGTTGCTGGAAAGGCTGTTCAACCAAGCTTCGAGTTTGGCGTTGGGCAGAACCAAAATGCCGGTATTGATTTCTTTCACGGCTTTTTGGGCGGCATCGGCGTCTTTTTCTTCGACAATGGCGGTTACGCTGCCGTTGCTGTCGCGGATGATACGGCCCAAACCTGTCGGATCGTTAGGCACGTCGGTCAACAGGCCGACTTCGTCGCCTGCGGCTTCGAGCAGGGTTTCGAGGGTGGCTGCGTCAATCAGGGGAACGTCGCCGTACAACACCAGCGTGCGGCCTTCGGCAGACAGGTGCGGCAGGGCGGTTTTGACGGCGTGGCCGGTACCGAGCTGTTCGGTTTGTTCAACCCAAACGACATCACGTTTGACGGTGTCCAAGACTTGCTCTTTGCCGTGGCCGATGACGACGCAGATGTTTTGGGGATTCAGGGAGGCGGCGGTGTCGATAACGCGCTCAACCATGGGAAGGCCGCCGATGCGGTGCAGCACTTTGGGCATTTTGGAGTACATGCGCGTGCCTTTGCCGGCGGCGAGGATGACGATATTTAAAGCTGTCTGAGCCATGATACGGTTTCCGTTGTCGTTGTTTGAGGCCGTCTGAAAAGTGGGACAACTAATGTTGATTGTTTTTCACTCCGTTTCAGACGGCCTTGGGGATATTGTTATTCGGTTGCTGGCTGTTGGTTGGCAAATTGCGGTTTTTGCCAGTGCTGGCCGCGTTCGCCGTGTTCGGCATGATCCGCTTGATGGGATTGGACGGCGCGGCGCTCGGGGCGGAACTGGTTGTAATTCATGTTTTTAGAATAAGTACCGTCCTGATAAACGATAGGTGTGCCGGTAGCATATTTTTGGCGTACGGCGGTACGGCCGGATTCGTTGGTGTAGGTTTCCCAAGAGCAACCGGCCAAAACGGCAGCGGCGGTCAGAATTAAAGCGAGTTTACGCATGATGTTGTCCTTGTTTTTAAATGTCGGCAATACCGTGTATTGTACTTGTTTTTTCAAAACTTCACGGCAGTTTTGTGCAAAATTCAAGCAAGCCCTGCATATCTTTCGCTATGCCGTCGGCAAATGGCAACGGATGGGCGTTTTTGCCATACCAAATGGTCTTCATGCCCAAGGCTTTGGCTTGGTGCAGATTGTCGGCGCTGTCGTCCACCATAATGCACTGTTCGGGTTTGACGCCCAACAGGCAGCAGACATTGAGATAGGCTTGCGGATTGGGTTTGTAGAGCAGGCCGAAGTCGTCCGTGCCGAACAAGCCGTCAAAATGCGCTTCCAAGCCCAACGCCTCAACCAATGCGCGGACATAAAACGACGGCCCGTTGGAAAATACGGCTTTTCGCCCTTTCAGACGGCCTAAAACGTCATCAGTTCCATCCATACCCTCCACCTTTGCCAAAATTTGCTTAAGCGGGTGACTTTCACGCAAAAATTCATCGATATCGACTTCGGGATGGTGGATTTGCAAACCGGCAAGCGTCGCGCCGTATCGGTGCCAATAATCTTGGCGCAGATGGGAGGCGGCTTCTTCGGAAAGTTTCAGACGGCCTGCCATGTATTCGGTCATGGCGCGGTTGATAATGTAGAAAATGCCTGCTTCGGCATTGTGCAAAGTATTGTCGAGGTCAAACAGCCAAACGGGAGAATGATTCATATCGTGCCTTGATATGCAGATTTTGTTATGATATTTCGTATTTTACCCGTACAAAGGAAAGAGAATGAAACTGAAATTGTCCGCCGTGGCTCTGTTGCTGGCTTCGGCAAACCTGTACGCCCAAACCGAAGTGCGTTTGGCCGTGCACAAATCCTTCAGCCTGCCCCAATCCGTCATCGCGCAATTTGAAAAAGCCAACGATGCCAAAGTGTCCGTCATCAAGGCCGGCAGCGGCAACGAAATGCTCAACAAGCTAATTTTGAGCAAGGCCAACCCGATTGCCGATGCGGTTTACGGTTTGGACAACGCCAACATCGGCAAAGCCAAAGCCGCCGGCATCCTCGCTGCCAACCAACCCAAATCCGCACCCGTAACCGCTTCCCTGCCCGATGCGCTGGCCGTTGATTACGCCTATGTCGCCATCAACTACGACAAAAAATGGTTTGAACAGAAAAAACTGCCTCTGCCGCAAACCCTGCAAGACCTGACCAAACCGGAATATAAAAACCTTTTGGTAACCCCGTCTCCCGCCACATCCTCGCCCGGCCTCTCCTTCCTCTTGGCCAACATCGGCGGCATGGGTGAAGAAGGCGCATTCAAATGGTGGGCGCAAATGCGCCAAAACGGCGTGAAAGTTGCCAAAGGCTGGAGTGAAGCCTACTACACCGACTTCACCCAAAACGGCGGCGCTTATCCCCTCGTGGTCAGCTATGCCACCAGCCCGGCGGCCGAAGTCCACTACTCCAAAGGCAAATACAACACCCCGCCCACCGGCAACCTCTTCCTCAAAGGAGGAACATTCCGCCAAGTTGAAGGCGCGGCCGTTTTGAAAGGCGCGAAGCAACCCGAACTGGCGGCCAAACTGGTGAGCTGGCTGCAAAGCGGCGAAGTGCAACAAGCCCTGCCTGCCGAAATGTGGGTCTATCCGGCTGCCAAAAACACGCCGCTGCCCAAAGTATTCGAGTTTGCCCAAACCCCGAAACACAGCGATTCCCCCAACCGCGCCGACATCAACACCAAACAAAAACAATGGGTGAGCCGTTGGAGCAAAACCGTTTTACGTTAAGCTGAAAAAGATTTAAGAAAGATTAAAGGCCGTCTGAAAAACCAAATCATTAGTTTTTCAGACGGCCTTGTTTTACAATGACCTTTTAAACAACTTCACACGCACACACAATTATGAATTTCGATCTTCAATCCCTCTCCCCCTTCTCCGGTTGGGAACAACTCGCCCAAACCGGCATGTCTTTCGGCACGAACCTGCTGGCCGCCTTAGCCATCTTCTTTATCGGCCGCTGGGTCACCACGCGCGTGGTGACACTGATGAAAACCGCACTGACGCGCGCCAAAGTCGATAAAACGCTGGTCAGCTTCCTCGGCAACGTCGCCAACATCGGCCTGCTGATCCTCATCATCATCGCCGCACTGGGCAAACTCGGCATTCCGACCACTTCCGTGACCGCCTTGATCGGTGGCGCAGGCTTGGCCGTGGCTTTGTCTTTGAAAGACCAACTGTCCAACTTCGCCGCCGGCGTGCTGATTATCCTGTTCCGCCCGTTTAAAGTCGGCGACTTTATCCGCGTCAACGGTTTTGAAGGTATCGTCCGAGAAATCAAAATGGTGCAGACCTCTTTGAGCACGCCGGACAACGAAGAAGTCGTCCTACCCAACAGCGTGGTCATGACCAACAGCATCACCAACCGCTCCTCCCTGCCCCTGTGCCGCGCCCAAGTCGTTGTCGGCGTCGATTACGCCTGCGACTTGAAAGCCGCCAAAGCCGCCGTATTGAGAGCGGCAACCGAGCATCCATTATGTGTTCAAACCGAAGAACGACCTGCCGTCGTATACATTACCAACCTTGGCGACAGCGCCATCGAAATCACCCTTTGGGCGTGGACGCAAGAAGAAAATCTCGGCCCATTCCGATTCGCCCTGAACGAGCAGATCGTCGAAAATCTGCGCGAAGCCAACATCAACATCCCATTCCCACAATGTGATGTCCACCTCATTCAGCCGAAAGACTGATTTCAGCTTTCAGGCCGTCTGAAACCCGGCGGGTCAAACGCCCGCCCCATTCCACCATTTCCATAAGGAGCCGCCATGTCCCATCTGCAAACCATCGCCGAACACCTGACCAGCCGCTGCCAAACCGTTACCTGCGCTGAGTCCTGCACCGGCGGCCTGCTTGCAGGTGCGCTGACCTCCGTTCCGGGCAGCTCGCAATGGTTTCACCAAAGCTTCGTCACATACAGCAACCAAGCCAAACAAGACCGCCTTGGCGTCATGCCCGATACCTTGCTGAAACACGGCGCGGTCAGCCGCGAGACCGTCTATGAAATGGCACGCGGCGCAAAAGCCGTCGCGCAGGCAGATTACGCCTTGAGTATTTCCGGCATCGCCGGCCCCGGTGGCGGCAGCGCGGCCAAACCGGTCGGCACAGTCTGGTTCGGCCTGGCCACGCCCGAAGGTTCGTTTGAGCAAACCGCGCTATTCACGGGCGATCGCGAAGCAGTAAGGGCGCAAGCCGTCGAATACGCATTGGCTTTCTTGGCGGAACATTTGGTTTGATAGCAAAAACTCAGGCCGTCTGAAATCTGGAAATCAGGTTTCAGACGGCCTTTTTATCTATTCAAACCATCGGCGGATTTATACGCCCAAAAGTTCTTTGCCGAGGAAGCTGCCTTTTTCGACACCCGGCAGGACGAAGAAATAGCCGCCGCCAAACGGGCTGATGTATTCCTCCAGCGGCTCGCCGTTGAGCAGGTTTTGCACGAAGATGAAACCATCGGCAAGGTTGGCCTGATAGCAGATGAACACCAAGCCGACATCGAGCTGGCCGTTGGCGGCGAGACCGCGCGAGTAGTTGAAGGCGCGGCGGTAGAGCAGGTGTTTTTTCATGAACTCCGGATCGCGCGGATTGGCAAGGCGCATATGGCTGTCTTTGGGCGTGATTTTGCCGTCGGGGTCTTTGGCGAAATCGGCGGTGTCGCCCTCTTTTTTACCGTCCATGGGCGCGCCGCTGTATTTGCGCCGGCCGAAAATATCGGTTTGTTCCTGCATCGGGGTGCGGTCCCAAAACTCGACAAAGTGACGGATGAGGCGGACGGCCTGATAGCTGCCGTTTTTCGCCCATGCCGGTTCGTCCAAGCTGTTGGCGGCAACGCCTGTCCACAGGACTTGATCGGCGACTTTGGGATCTTCGACTTTGGGATTGCCGGAGCCGTCACGGAAACCTAAAAGATTGCGCGCGGCAATGGCGCCGGGTTCGGCTTTAGGGAGCCAACCGTCTATGCTCCAGCGGATGACGGCAAACTGGGCAGTGTTTTTGATGATGTCGCGCAGGGCGGCTTGGCAGGTTTCGGGGGAGAATGCGCAAATTTGCAGGCTGAGGTCGCCGTCGCACCAAGATTTTTGGAGTTTGTCGTTGGGGAAGTCGCGCATTTCCTGCAGGTGTTTCGGCTTTTTGTCTTTGAGGCCGAAACGGTCGTCAAAGAGGCTGCTGCCGACGCCGACGGTAACTGTCAGCCCGTCGGGGCGGAATTGTTTGCCGAGGATGCCGCTGCCTGCTGGCGGGAGCTTGTCGTCTCCGTCTTGGTATTCGCCGCCTTGGGTAAGAAATTCGATGCGGGCGGTCAGGGTGCGGAACAGGTTTTCAAGTTGTTTGGCGTCTTTGGCGGTAACGTCAAAGGCACACATGATGCCGAAGAGCTGGTGTGGCGTAACGATGCCTGCCTGATGCTCGCCGTAACACGGATAGGCCAGCTCGGAATGTTGGTTGTTTTGGGTCTCGGCGGCGGATTCGCCTTGTTTTTTACCGGCAAAATAACCGGCAACGCCGATGGCGCCGGCGGCAAGGGCAGTTTTGAAAAGGGTTCGTTTTTCGGGTTGTGCCGGTTGTTTGTTTTGGCTCATGGTCTGCTCCTTGGCAGGGAACGGAAAGATTGCAATCGTGTGAAGTAAGGTTGGTTTTCAAGCATATTTTGTGTGGACGACAATAAGATTCAGACGACCTTTCAATATCCAAAGGCCGTCTGAAAACGCGTTATCTTATTTCAAACCCAAAATGCCGCGCAGTTTGGCCAAGTCTTCTGCCAAGGCATTAATCGGCGCCTGCAGGGCTTTGCGGTCTTCTTCGCTCAATTTGTCGTACAGCTCGAAACCGTTCGGGGTTTTGTATTTCGCCAAAATGTCTTCAACCTGTTTGAAGTTGGCATCGGTTTTTTCCAACAACGCTTTGTCTTTGGCTTCGATCAGCGGACGGAACAAATCAACGATTTTTTTGGAGCCTTCCACATTAGCTTGGAAGTCGCTCAAGTCGGTATGGCTGTAACGGTCTTCTTCGCCGCTGATTTTGCTGCCGGCCACTTCTTCAATCAGTTCGGACGCGCCGCCGACCACCTTACCCGGAGGAAACGCCAATGCGTCGATTTCTTTTTGCAGTGCTTCGACATCGGTCATCAGTTTGGCTGCAATTTCCTTCACGCCGGATACGTCTTTTTCTACCCAAAGGGCGTGTTCGATACGGTGGAAGCCGGTAAATCCGGCATCTTTCGCACCGTCTTTGAAGTCGTCTTCACGCGCATCGATGACGGGGTCGAGTTCGCTGAAAAGCTCGGCAATCGGTTCGATACGTTCGTAATGGACGCGGGTGGCGGCAAACAGGGATTTGGCCTTTTCAATGTCGCCGGCTTTAACGGCTTCGGTAAAGGTTTTGGTTTTCGCCACCAGCTCTTTAACCTCGCCTTGAACGTAAGCTTTATAGTCGGCGAGCGGTTGAGACAGTTTTTCCAAATCCGCTTCGTTGGCAGTATCTTTGAAGCCGCTGTCGGTAACAATCAGCTTACCGCGCGGATTGGTCAACAGGCCGCAAGTCATTTCATATTCGCCCGGCAGCAGGGTAACGGTCATTTTGTCGGATAAACCCGGGGCGATGTTTTCACGCTCGTCCACCACCATCACGCCTTTCAGGATTTCCCATTCCAGCTTGCGGCCGCTGTCGTTTTTAATATTGAACACGACTTGGCCGCTGGGGACGGTCAATTCCATTGGTTCACAAGCAGTATCGTTCACGCCGATATTGACCGAACCGTCGGCATTGGCGGCAGCGGATGCGCCTGAAGCGGCAGGCGCGGCTTTTTCGGCTTCAGGCGGCTGACACGCGGTCAAACCCAGAGCCAGCATTACAGACAAAGCAGTCAGATTGAATTTTTTCATTTTACTTCCTTTTTATTTAGTTAACGTTTTTGCCGGCGCGCTGCCGCGCAAAAACCAAATCATGACGGGAACCAGATACAGCAGCCAAATCAGGACTTCGCCTTCGGTCGGGTGGTCGGTATAGCCGAAGAAACCGCCGAGCAGCACGCCTAAAGGGCTGTCTTCATGCAAATATTTCGATGTGTCGAAAGCAATATCCTGCATCACATTCCATACGCCGGCCTCATGCAGCGCGCGAAACGAACCAGCCAGCAGACCGGCCGCCACCACAATCAGAAACGCGCCCGTCCAACGGAAAAACTTCGCCAAGTTCAGGCGCATACCGCCCTGATAAATCAGCGTACCGATGACAACCGCCGCCAACAGCCCCAACACTGCGCCTATCGGCATAGACCACGTCGGGCTTTGCTGGAACACGGCCAGCAGGAAAAACACACTTTCCAAACCTTCGCGCGCCACAGCCAAAAACGCCATGCCGACCAAGGCCCATCCCTGGCCGCTGCCGCGGTTCAAGGCCGTCTGAACAGAATCCTGCAGATGCTGTTTCATCGAACGCGCGGCCTTTTTCATCCACAAAATCATGTACGTCAGCATGGCCACGGCCACCAGGCCGATGACGCCGACCACCAATTCCTGTTCCTTCTGCGGAATCTCGCCCGTTGCCGAATGGATGCCGTATCCGATACCCAAACACATGGCCGCAGCCAAAAACACGCCCAGCCAAACCTTCGGCATCAGCTCGCTGTGTCCCGACTGTTTTAAAAAACTGGCAACAATGCCGACGATCAGGGCGGCTTCAATGCCCTCGCGCAGCATAATCAAAAAAGCAATCAGCATAAAAAACTCTAAAGTGAAACGTTCATTTGTTAACGCATTTATAACGCTTTACGCTTAATAACGCAAATTATTTTTATTTTTTAATAACCCCATATTTATTAAGATTTTTTAAAATAAAATAACGGACGTAATCAATAAAAACTAAAAGGCCGTCTGAATAAGGCCGTCTGAATTTTATTTTTTCAGACGGCCTTAATTTATCTAAGCAATTGTAAATAAATAATAAAAAAGTTCCATAGTATAAATTTCCCTATCAGTGATATTTTCAGAATTTATCAAATTTAAAAGGTTGATTTACAACAAAAATTAAAACCGCCTTATCTTTTATAGTTGGCATATTGCTGGTGCAATCAGCAATCCATGACATAACAAACGCATAACAAAGGAACCCTCCTATGCCACGTTTAAAACTCCACCAAATCGCTTTGGCTTTGGCCGTTTCTGCCGCGCTGACCGCCTGCGGCGAGAAAACGGCTCAAACAACCGAAACCCCTCAAGCAGCTTCTGCCGCGAGCGGTGCCGATGCTGCCGCAAGCACCGCCGCCGTTTCGGCCCCTCAAAATTCCGCCGATGTTTCTGCCGAAGACAAAGCCCTGTTGGAACGCGCACAAGCCGTGTTCAAACCTTTGCCTGATGCGGCCGAAATGCAAAAAATCCGTCCGTTTACCGAAGAGCAGGTCAAACTCGGCCAACAACTTTGGTACGAAACCCGCCTGTCCAAAGGCAATACCGTCAGCTGTAACTCCTGCCACAACTTGGCAACGGCCGGCGTGGACAACATGCCGACCAGCGCGGGCCACAAAAGCCAATTCGGCGCCCGTAACCCCCCGACTGCCCTGAATGCCGCCTTGTTGGGCAGCCAATTCTGGGACGGCCGTGCCGCCGATGTGGAAGAACAAGCCGGCGGCCCATTGCTCAACCCTGTTGAAATGGCCAACGCGACCGAAGCCGATGCCGCCGCCAAAATCGCCGGCATTCCCGAATACCAAGAGAAATTCAAAGCCGCATTCCCTGAAGACGGCGCCGTTTCCTTCAAAAACATCACCACCGCATTGGGCGCGTTTGAACGTACCCTGTTGACCCCGACCCGTTGGGACGACTACCTGAAAGGCAACGTATCTGCCCTGAGCGAACAAGAACGCAAAGGCGTACGCGCATTTATGGACAACGGCTGTATCGCTTGTCACAGCGGCGTCAACTTGGGCGGTACCATGTTCCAAAAATTCGGTTTGGTGGATGGTCCTTACTGGAAACACATTGACGATCCTAAACACGACAAAGGCCGTGCGGACGTAACCAAAAAAGCCGAAGACGAATTCTTCTTCCGTGTTCCCGGCTTGAGAAACGTTGAACGTACCTATCCATACTTCCACAACGGCAGCGTTTGGGAACTGGATAAAGCCGTCAACATCATGGCAAAAGCGCAATTGGGTAAAACCTTGGCTCCGGAAGACACTGAAAACATCGTTGCCTTCTTGAAAGCCCTCTCCGGCAATGTTCCGGAGTCTGCCCGAACCATGCCTGAGCTGCCCGTCTCCCACGATGTCAAATCCCAACCTGACAACAAATAAGGTTTAGCATAAAACAAGGCCGTCTGAAAATCCGTTTCAGACGGCCTTTTTGTTGCCGGCCATATGGGCGCATTTGTTTCACGATTCCACACAATATGGTAATCTTGAACCGATTTTCACCATACATCCGAAAGGAACATCATGAGCCTGATTATTGAAGACTTGCAAGAAGGCCACGGCAAAGAAGCCGTCAAAGGCAAAGAAATCACCGTACATTACACCGGCTGGTTGGAAGACGGTACCAAATTCGACTCCAGCCTCGACCGCCGTCAACCGCTGACCATCACTCTGGGCGTCGGCCAAGTGATTAAAGGTTGGGACGAAGGCTTCGGCGGCATGAAAGAAGGCGGCAAACGCAAGCTGACCATTCCTTCCGAAATGGGCTACGGCGCACACGGTGCCGGCGGCGTGATTCCTCCGCACGCAACTTTGATTTTTGAAGTCGAGCTGCTGAAAGTGTACGAATAAGCATTTGACGCTTCCAAAGGCCGAGGCCGTCTGAAACCCGAAGTTTGGTTTTTCAGACGGCCTGTTTTTATCAAGATTCGGTATAATGCCCTCTTTTACAAGCAAACCATTTCCCAAGGAACCCCCATGCTTTTACCCGAACAAGTCAAAACCCTGATTGAAGGCGTTACCCCTTGCGAACACGTCGAAGTCGAAGGCGACGGCCATCACTTCTTCGCCGTAATCGTTTCCTCCTCATTTGAAGGCAAAGCCCGCCTCGCCCGCCACCGCCTGATTAAAGACGGCCTCAAGCCGCAACTCGAAAGCAACGAATTGCACGCGCTGTCGATTTCCGTTGCCGCCACGCCGGCCGAATGGGCGGCCAAACAGGCTTAATTCGAAATCAAACAAAAGGCCGTCTGAAAAGTTTTCAGACGGCCTTTTTGCATTCAAACCCAAGCAGCCTCAGCTTCCGGCCTGCATCTGTTTTTTCGGGAAAAACTGCACCACATTCTCCCCTTGCGGCAACACCAATTTCTTCACGGCATGGCCGTACACGGTTTCAAGCGTGATGTTCAGACGGC
Organism: Neisseria sp. P0017.S009; assembly: GCF_051957375.1. Lineage (NCBI taxonomy): Bacteria > Pseudomonadati > Pseudomonadota > Betaproteobacteria > Neisseriales > Neisseriaceae > Neisseria > Neisseria sp. P0017.S009. Next base: position 290,545 of record NZ_JBQCWL010000003.1, on the reverse strand, counting down.
CTTCGTCGGCAAAAATCTTATCCACACATTCCTTGGCCGCTTGCGGATTGCTGAACTTCAATGCATTCCACAATCCCAAGGTCTCCATGTCCTGCCAAAACGTCCCGGCTTTTTTATAGCTCAACTCAAGTTTGGCCGTGTCGGTTACCGGATCGTAAAAGCCGTTGTCGGCGAGCATATCGCCCAAGTCGTGCATATCAATCAGCGTGGGCGCTTCGCATTCGATGCCTTCATGGTTCAGACGGCCTGTCAGCTCGCTCAGGCTGTCACGGCCAAAGTGCGTGAAAAACAATAATCCGTCGGTTTTCAAAGCAGCGGCCCAGTTTTTCAATACCGGTAAAATATCGTCAGCGCGGCTGAGGCTGAGGTTGGCCCACAACATATCGGCAGATGCTTCGGGCAACGGCGTGGTCAGGGCTTGGCAATGCTGCGGGATGGTTTTACCGGTCAGCTTCTGCCAGAAACCGCCTTTGCGCGCGGCGGCGGCGGTTTTCAAAAATTCGGCATTCGGATCGTATTCTTCAAACACGGCATCGGGATAACGCGCGGCCAGCAGGCTGCGGCTGATGTCGGCATCGGCACCAATCAGCATGATGCGTTTGGGTGCATTGCGGACCAGCTGCAGGCGCTCGTCGGTGTCTTGGGCGAGATGGCGGTGAATTTGCCAGCGTTTGTCTTGTTCGGTCATGGTGGGTCGTGTCAGCGGGCTTTACCCGACAATATTCTGTTTTTATGGTTGAAGTCTTTTTCAGACGGCCTTTTCGACAAAATTGCGGTAGATTTCGGCAAATTCGTCGGCATGGCTTAAAAAGGGCGCGTGTGCGGCTTTGTCGATAAGGACCAGCTCGCTGTTGCTCAAATGGCGGTGTAAATATTCGCCCATGCGCGGCGGCGTAATGGCGTCTTTCTGTCCAAACACCAGCAATGACGGCGTTTGAATCAGCGGCAACAACGGACGCGCATCGGCATGGTTGACCGCTTCAAGCGCGGCCTGTAAGGCGGAAGGCGTGCCGCAGCGCGCCAAATCGGGCAGCACCCGGTTTAAGATTTCGCCGGAATGGGGCGTGTGCAGCAGTTGCAGTTGTAGAAACTGTTTAATATGTTTGGCATAATCCTGCTGGAATGCGCCAACCATCTTGCCCAAGGCAGGTTGTGCCAAGCCTTCCGGATAATCCGTGTCGGCAGTCAATCGGGCAAAACTTGCCGTCAGGCAGAGCGATCGGATTTTGTCAGGATAAAGCGCGGTCAGATACAGGGCAACCAGTCCGCCCAGCGACCAGCCGAGAATGTGTGCCGGCGTGTCGATTTGTCCGGCGAAAGCTTCGGCAACGGCGGCAATATCAAACGGCTCGGTAAAAGGCGCATCGCCGTGTCCGGGCAAATCAAGCGCGCGGACGTCCCAACCGGCAGGCAGGCGCGGTATCAAATCGTCGAATACATGGCGGTTCGCCGCCCAACCGTGTATCAGATAAACTTTTTTGGCGGAGTGTGGCATGAATGTTCTTTCTTGGTGGCGCAATTTGAAACGGCTCAATGCGCGACGTTGCATATTATGCCACGATTCCGTTTCAGACGGCCTTTGCCGAGGCTGCGCAAACGATTTGACGGAATATTTTATCGACGCGGCACAAAGCTGTCCTTTGTGTTTCCGCCATGTCGCGGGCGGGGCGGTGTGCGGCGGTTGCCAGAAAAAGCCGCCCGCATTTGATAGAATGTGGGCCTCGCTGTATTACGAACCGCCCGTCAGCAGCATGATACGCGAGCTGAAACACTTGGCCGACTTGGGCATGAGCCGTCCGCTGGCGGATTTGATGAGCCAAAACGCACCGGACTGGCTGGCGACGGAACACTTCGATTTCGTCCTGCCCATGCCTTTGAGCAAAGAGCGGCGGCTCAAGCGCGGATTCAACCAAAGCGAGGCGTTGACGGATATTTTGGCAAAACGCTACGGCTGGACGCTGCTGCCGCGACACGCGGTTTTCAGACGGCACGGCGAGCCGCAAAGTACACTGAAAAGCGACGAACGTCGGCGAAATATCAAGAATGCATTTAAAATCAAAACCGAATTGCCGAAGGCGTGTAATATTCTGTTAATTGACGATGTCTTCACCACCGGCTCGACTTTGGACGAATTGGCGAAAACGCTGAAAAAATCAGGCGCAGGTAAGATTTTTTGCTGGAGCTTGGCGCGTCCGCCAATGAAAAAATAGCTTAAAGTTTTTGACACCCATGGAACATTTCGGCATTATGCCACTCAATAAGTGATTGATTTATATGTTTACCATAGTTTTGTACCAACCCGAAATCCCGCCTAATACGGGCAATATCATCCGCCTGTGCGCCAATACCGGTGCCGATTTGCATTTGGTCAAGCCGCTTGGTTTCCCTTTGGATTCGTCCAAAATGAAACGCGCGGGTTTGGATTATCACGAGTTTGCCAAACTGACGGTACATGAGAATTTCGAAGACTGCCTCAAGGCACTCGAAGGCCGCCGCATTTTCGCGCTGACCACCAAAGGCTCTACCCGCCCCGACGAAGTTTCCTTCCGCGAAGGCGACGTGTTGCTGTTTGGCCCCGAAACGCGCGGCCTGCCTGCCGAAGTTCTCGACAGCCTGCCTGCCGGACAAAAAATCCGCCTGCCGATGATGCCCGGCAGCAGGAGCATGAATCTTTCCAATACCGTCGCCGTTATTCTGTTTGAAGCATGGCGACAAAACGGTTTTGCCGGCGGCGTATAGCAGGCCGTCTGAAACCGCTGCGTTATCAACTCAAGAACGGAACCCGTTTTGACTTTTACCAAAAAAAACCTCCTTTCCTTAGCCGCCGCCACCATCGGCGTCCTTTCCATCAATGCCGCCGTCGCCGACAGCGTGGTTCGAGTCGAAAAACTGCATCCTTCTGCCAACCGCAGTTACAAAGTTGCCGGCAAACGCTACACGCCGCTGACCCAAGTTTCCTCTTTCAGCCAAACCGGTAAAGCCTCATGGTACGGCAACCAATTCCACGGCCGTAAAACTTCCAGCGGCGAGCGTTACAATATGAACGCCCTCTCCGCCGCCCACAAAACCCTCCCTATTCCCAGCTACGCACGCGTGACCAATATGCAAAACGGCAAAAGCGTCATCGTCCGCGTCAACGACCGCGGCCCTTTCCACGGCAACCGCGTCATCGATGTTTCCAAAGCCGCCGCCCAACAATTGGGTTTCATCAACCAAGGCACAGCCAACGTCAAAGTTGAGCAGATCATCCCCGGCCAAACCGCCGCTCAAACCATTATTTCCCCAAACAACAAAGAATTTTTTGTTGATTTGAAATCCTTCGGTACCCAACGCGAAGCACAGGCTTATTTGAACCAAGCCGCACAAAGCCTGCCGTCCGACAGCAAAGTCATGCTTGAAAAACGCAACTACGAATACGTTGTCAAAATGGGTCCGTTCAGCAGCCAAGAACGTGCCGCCGAAGCAGGCGAACGCGCCCGTCATCTGAATCTGGCATCCGCCATCTGATTTCGTCCGCGTTACCGCTGAAGTTTGATACAATACAAGGCCGTCTGAAACCCAATTGCAAGGTTTCAGACGGCCTTTTTTAATCACAGGGGAACACCATGATCAGCAGGCTCACAGGCAAATTGATTGAGAAAAATCCGCCGCAGGTCGTTATCGATGTCAACGGCGTCGGTTATGAAGCCGACGTTTCCATGCAGACTTTCTACAACCTGCCCTCCGTTGGCGAAACCGTCCATCTCTACACCCAGCTTGTCGTCCGCGAAGACGCACATTTGCTGTTTGGTTTCGCCTCAGCCGAGGAACGCGCCACCTTCCGCCAACTGGTCAAAGTCAGCGGCATCGGTGCTAAAACCGCATTGGGCATTTTGTCGACCATGAATGCCGACGAGCTGGCGCAAGCCATCGCCGAAGAAGACGTGAAACGCCTCTCCTCCGCCCCCGGTATCGGCAAGAAAACCGCCGAACGCATGGTGTTAGAACTGCGCGGCAAACTCGTATCCCATACCGTTTCAGACGGTCTGTTTGCCCCTGATGCCGTTGCCGATGAAAGTCAAGACATCATCAACACCCTGCTTGCCCTCGGCTACAACGAACGCGAAGCCAAAGCCGCCACCAAAGGCATTCCCAAGGGCACGGAAGTCGGCGAAGGCGTGCGCCTGGCCTTGAAAAACCTGCTCAAATAAGGCCGTCTGAAACATGAAGGCATTGGCCCTGAGCATCACCCTCTTTCTAAGCGCGTGCGTCTATACCGAGACTCCGTACGGGCGCACCGCCGTCTTAGACCTGCCCATCCACTCGCAAACCACCGTCAACAAAACCGTGACCATCAACGCCCCGCCCGGGACGACCGTCATCTATCAAGACAGCGAACCCGTCCGCAATTACCCGGCCTATCCCGTTTATCCCCGCCGGGTTTATCGTTATCGATAAACAACGCTGACCGTTTGAAACCATAGGTTCAGACGGCCTGTTGAGAGACCAACCATGAAATACATCCTTCCCCTGCTTTTACTCCTGAGCGCCTGCACGCCGGACACCAAGACCACGGATGCTGCATCCGCCCCCAAAACACACAGCTTTGCACACCACCTGACCGAAGGCGAAAAACTACTGACCCAAGCCCTCATCAAACAAGACCTCGCCGCCTACTTCAAACACGAAACCGGCGGCGCATTTGCCGAACAAGCCCCCTTATTCTCGGCCCAGCAACTTGCCGAACAGAAAAACATCCCTAAAAACGATGCCATCGGCGTTTACGGCAAAATCATCAAAACCCAAGGCCGCACCGCCTGGCTGCAAACCGACAAGCAAACCCTCAAACTCGATTTGGCCGAACCGCTGCAAGAAGCTCAAGGCGAAGTTACCCTTGTCTGCCAACATGAAAACACTGCATTCCAAGACTGCCAAACAGAAGCAAACTTCGCCCAACGCTTTACCGAACAAATCTTCTCGGCGGTCGAGTCCGGACGCGTATCCGCCCAAACAGACGCACCGGCCGAAGAAATCATGGCCGGCCGCCTCATCCCGTTTTTGAGTGCCGCCAGCGACTTTACCGGCAACTTCAAAGCCTGCGCCACCACCATGACTGAATACTGCACCAGCCGCCTGGCACGCGAAATGCCCGAATCCGCAGTCCGCAAAAAAGCACAGGAATTGGGTTTGACCGAAATAGCATTTAAAAAGAAAAAATAAATATTTAGGCCGTCTGAACCCTATGGCGGCTGTGTTATAATCCGCACCTCATACAGGTCGGACAGACAGTCGCCGCGTATCGCGTAAGGCATACGGGGAGGAAAGTCCGGGCTCCACAGAGCAGAATGCCGGCTAACGGCCGGGCGCGGCAACGCGACGGAAAGTGGAACAGAAAGCAATACCGCCGATGATTGCCTTCGGGCAAAACAGGTAAGGGTGAAAAGGTGCGGTAAGAGCGCACCGTGCATTTGGTAACAAAGCGCAGCAGGCTAAACCCCATTCGGAGCAAGACCAAACAGAACGCGATGACGCTGCTCGCCGAGCGTTCGGGTAGGTTGCTTGAGCACACCAGCAATGATGTGCCTAGAGGAATGACTGTCCGCGACAGAACCCGGCTTACCGTCCGAGCTGTATGTCCCCATACCGCGGCAGGTTTTTAAAACCTGCCGCATTTTTATAGAAATAAAAAGGCCGTCTGAAACCTGAATCTTGGTTTCAGACGGCCTTTTTTAAACCGCTGTTTATGGACGGTATTCCGGTTTCATGCCGTTGGGCAGGAGCTGCCATACATAGCCGGTGGTTTTCATTTTACCGGCCACTTCGCCTGCTTCGTCGCCATAGCCCCAGAAATAATCCACACGGACTGCGCCTTTAATCGCGCTGCCGGTATCTTGCGCCATAATTAAGCGGTTGAGGGCTTTTTTGGTGATCGGATGGGCAGTGGCGACAAATAATGGTGCGCCAAGCGTGATGTAGTGACGGTCGATGGCACCGGCGTATTCGCCCATCAACGGCGTACCCAATGCGCCCACCGGGCCTGAATCACTGCTGCCGGTCAGCTCGCGGAAGAAGACGTAGCTTGGGTTTTGTCCCAAAACTTCGGCAAGACGGCCGGGGTTTTGCTTCATATAGGCCTTGATGCCCTGCATGCTGGTCTGACCCAGCGGCAGATAGCCTTTGTCCGCCATATAGCGGCCGATGGAAACATACGGATGTTCGTTTTTATCGGCAAATCCGACGCGGATGTATTTGCCGGACGGTGTTTTCAGACGGCCTGAACCTTGAATGTGCATAAAGAAAAGTTCGACCGGATCATCTGCATAACCCAAAATCGGCGCTTTGCCGTTAAGCGCGCCGCCGTTGATTTGGCTGCGGGTGTGGTAAGGAACAAAACGGCTGCCTTCAAAACGGCCTTTCAGCGCAGTGCTGCGTGCTGTAATCGGGAATCTGGACAAGTCGGCCGTGTATGTGCCGCTGTTGTCGATGACGCCGCTGTTTGGGCCGGTTTGGCGGATGCGGACGGTGGCTTTGCTGCCCCTCAAGTTTGCAGCCAGCGGAACGGAAACAAAATCGTTCGGAATGCCGTAAATCGGGAAACGGGATTGGCTTGTGGCTTTGTCGTCGCCGTGCAGGACCGGTTCGTAATAGCCGGTAATGGTGCCGGCAGGATTGCCGCCGTTATCGACGCGCCATGCGGTGAAATAGCGTTCAAAGAAGTGTTTGGCTTGGAAATGGTGCACCGGTGTTTGCATGGCTTGGATACAAACGTCCTGCCAGCCTTGGCGGTTTTTAAGTTTTTCACAGCCTAAACGGAAAGACTGCAGGCTTTTGGTAAAGTGTTGGAGATCCCAGTGCGGCAATTCGTTGTAGGAAACTACGGTATAGTTTGCTCCTCCCCCACTCACTGTCGTACCGATGGGATCGGGCGTACCGGTGGGGCGGTCAGGGCCTTTGATAACGCTGGTGTCGGTTTCGGGGAGGTTTTTAATGCTTTTGCTCGGACAGGCGGCAAGAATGGCTGCGGCAATACTGACGAGCGTGATGCGGTACAGATGTTTTTTCATGGAATCAATAGCGTGTCGAAAGGCCGTCTGAAAGCTATTTTTCAGACGGCCTATGTTGGAAAGTGCTGATTTTAACACAAAAAAGCCATTTATCGGCGCGGCGGCAATTTGACGACAACCGTATCGGCCAGCATATCGTAGAGCGTGCGGCGGTCGCGTTTGACGGAGAAGAGCATGATGAAGTTAATGAAGGCTATAAGCAGAGAAATCAGGTTTCCACCCGTGTCACTTATTGCCAACGATACAATAGTTACCACAACACCAACAGCAAGCGCCCAGACAACTTCGCGGATTAAAACCGTTCCTTCAAAGCCCGGATTGCTTCCGTCATTTTTTAACACCCGGATGCCCATAATTTTTTTACCTAAAGACTGACCGTCCCGGCTCATGTAATACAGTTGGACAATACCAAAAACCAAATAAACAGCCAAAGAAATAAAAAATGTTATGGCAAAATATTCAGGGGTATTAAAAAGAGAAGATTCCGAAACTAATTTTTTGCTTTCATCTAAAGTGAAAACTACCATCACGATGAATGGCAACCATATCAAAAAAGTAAACAGATTATTCAACAAATATGCCGCAACCCTCGCCCCCGGCGAAGCAATATGGACATCTACTATTTCTGTTTTAGGCAAATCCGACAAATTGATTTCGCTCATTTAATCTTCCTCTGTGCTATTTAATGAGATGCAATTTCATTGCCATCTTAACCTATTTTTCCATCATTCTAAAAAATTTCGATAAAAACCTTTACATTTTCCGCAGACGGCGTTAAAACGTTTGTTTTACCCTTTTTTATAGTGGGTTAACAAAAGTCTGAACAAAGCGGCAGGCGATGCCGTTCCGATTTTTGTTAATGCACTATAAACTTATCCGGATTTTCTTTGTAAGGAGTAACACATGAAAGTAGGTTTTGTCGGCTGGCGCGGTATGGTCGGCTCTGTTTTGATGCAGCGTATGAAAGAAGAAAACGACTTCGCCCACATTCCCGAAGCGTTTTTCTTTACCACTTCCAACGTCGGCGGCACTGCCCCTGATTTCGGTCAGGCAGCCAAAATATTGTTGGATGCCAACGATGTTGCCGAATTGGCAAAAATGGACATCATCGTTACGTGTCAGGGTGGCGATTACACCAAATCCGTCTTCCAACCCCTGCGCGACAGTGGCTGGAATGGCTACTGGGTTGATGCGGCTTCGTCCCTGCGCATGAAAGATGATGCCATCATCGTCCTCGACCCTGTCAACCGCAACGTTATCGACAACGGCCTCAAAAACGGCGTGAAAAACTACATCGGCGGCAACTGTACCGTTTCCCTGATGTTGATGGCTTTGGGCGGCCTGTTCCAAAACGATTTGGTTGAATGGGCAACCAGCATGACCTACCAAGCCGCTTCCGGCGCGGGTGCGAAAAACATGCGCGAACTCATCAGCGGCATGGGCGCGATTCACGCCAAAGTGGCAGACGAGCTTGCCGATCCTTCCAGCGCGATCCTCGACATCGACCGAAAAGTGTCCGATTTCCTGCGCAGCGAAGACTATCCGAAAGCCAACTTCGGCGTACCGCTCGCCGGCAGCCTGATTCCGTGGATTGACGTGGACTTGGGCAATGGTCAGTCCAAAGAAGAATGGAAGGGCGGCGTGGAAACCAACAAAATCCTCGGCCGCAGCGACAATCCGACCGTAATCGACGGCTTGTGCGTGCGCATCGGTTCTATGCGCTGCCACAGCCAAGCCCTCACCCTGAAACTGAAAAAAGACCTGCCTGTTTCCGAAATCGAAGCGATTTTGGCAGGCGCAAACGACTGGGTGAAAGTCATCCCTAACGAAAAAGAAGCCAGCATCCACGAGCTGACTCCTGCCAAAGTTACCGGCACGCTGTCTGTTCCTGTCGGCCGTATCCGCAAACTGGAGATGGGCGGCGAATACATCAGCGCGTTCACTGTCGGCGACCAACTCTTGTGGGGTGCTGCCGAGCCGTTGCGCCGCGTATTGCGCATTATCTTGGGCAGCCTGTAATTTAGGTTGGCATGAAAAAAGCAACGGTTTGGGCCGTTGCTTTTTTTGTCACAATAAGGCCGTCTGAAATGTTCAGACGGCCTTATTTCCTATTCTTTTTTACCGGCCAAACCGATTTCTTTGGTGGAATCGCCAACTTTGATTTGCGCCTTACCGGCAATTTCTTCAGCCTGCGGGCCGAAGAGTTTCAAATCATAACGGCCGTTTTCGATACCGTTCAAACTGGTTTTACCGCTGATGGCGGCTTTGCCATTGTTATTGGCAATGCCTGCGGCAAGCAGGTCGACATTATCGTGGGAAGTCATGCTGCTGATTTTGCCGTAACCTTGTTTTTTATCGAAATCGACGGTGTATTTCAGACGGCCGCTGCGGTCGTCGCCGTTAAACGCAATACCCGAATACTGATAGCTGCCTTGTTTGGGCAAATTGCGATACGCAGTTTCATCGCCTTGGACTTCGCCGACGGTGAATGTGTATGTATCGAGGTTTTGCAGCTTGCCTGCGTCATCGGCTTTTTGTTTGGTGTAACGCGCAGCAACAGTGGAATAATTTTGTTTATACACTTGGAAGTCGCCCGTTTCCAAAGTAATGACTTGGCCGTTTACCTTAATTTTTTGGGCGTAGTCGTAAGAAGATACTTTATCGGTTTTCAAAAAGCCGGTATCGAGTTTGCCGCCTTTTTGCAGGGTTTGCGGTTTACCGTTGGCCGTCAGCTCCAACGTACCGTTTTCAGGGACGGATTCGTTCAATTCAACGGACAACACGCCTTTCGGATGCGGATTGAGCGGCTCGGTCACGGCATTCGACAAGCCGCTTGTTGCACCACCGCAGGCAGCCAACATCAAAGACAGGGAAGCAGTCAAAGCAAAAATACGGAGGGTTCTCATCATTTTTTCCTTTCCTTTTTTATTTGATATGATATTTATCATATACCTAAAAAAATGAACAATAAATGATTTTTGTCAAAATTAAGTATTTTGAATATTAATTTTATAAATATTGAAACATTTTTAGAATATCGGATATTCAGTCCATCCCGCCTCCCTTCCGCTATAATCATTTTATTTTGCAAACGGACTTCATCATGCCGAAAATCACCCTTATCGCCGCCTACGCCGCCCGCCGCTGTATCGGCATCAACAACACCATGCCTTGGCATTTGCCCGAAGATTTTGCCTTTTTCAAATCCTACACCACCGGCAAACCCGTCATTATGGGTCGCAAAACATGGGAATCGCTGCCGCGCAAGCCGCTGCCCGGTCGTCAAAATATCGTCATCACCCGCCAAGATTATCAGGCCGAGGGCGCGCAAACGGCGGCTTCTTTGGAAGATGCGCTGGCTTTGTGTCAGGGGGTTGAAGAAGTCATCATCATGGGCGGCGCGCAAATTTATGCACAAGCCCTGCCGATTGCCACCGATTTGCGTTTGACCGAAGTCGGTTTGGATGTGGACGGCGATGCGTTTTTTCCTGAGTTTTCCACAGAAACATGGCAAGAAGCCTCTCGGGAAAACCATGTTTCCGCCAAAGGCATCGAATACGCGTTTGTGCATTATGTGAAGGCATAATCCGACAACGCAAAGGCCGTCTGAAACCCTGTTTTCAGGTTTCAAACGGCCTTTTTATTTCGTTTGTTTACGGCATGCTGTTTAAGCTGTTTTGTTTTTCAAAGGCAGTTTGATATGCGGTTTGGCCGGCTTGGGTGCTTCTTTCAGTCCAAGTTCGATTTGCTGCTCTTCGCTCAACAAATTGCTCCAGTCGCCTTTTTTATACCAGTCGCGGCCGTCCAACTCGATGGGGTGTTGGATGCGCTCGCAACCGTTGCCGCATTGCAAATCGTCTTCTTTGCAGTATTTGTCGCAACCCCAGCAGATACGCTCGGGATTTTTCGGGAAAATGGGAAATTTCTTGGCCATGATGTTCTTCTTTTGTTTGTGTGCGGTATGGACAGAATTATAAGTGATTTGAATGGGGCTGGCGGCGGGTTTATCGTGTTTTACGCTGATTTTTTAAGATGTGTTAACCTTTCAGACGGCCTATACTGTAAAAACTATCCCTATGCGGTACAACAAAAGGACCCAATATGAACATATGCCGTCTGAAGCCTGAATTTGTCGAGCCTTTAGCCCTCGCGCTGTTTGAGGAATGGCACGATTTTGCGCCGTGGTCGTCTCTGGACAAAATCCGTGCGTATTACGCGCAGTGCCTTAATGGGGATGACTTGCCGCTGGCGTTTGCGGCTGTGGATAAGGAAGGGCGGCTGATGGGTTCGGCGGCATTAAAGCAGTTTGATATGGCGTGTTTTCCCGAATACGAATATTGGCTGGGCGATGTGTTCGTTTTACCGCAATTTCGCGGTTTGGGCGTAGGCAGGCAGCTGATCTCGTTTTGTCTGGATAAAGCACGCGAACTGGGGTTGCCGCATCTGTTTCTCTATACGCCGGATGTGCAGGCCGTATATGAAAAGTTCGGCTGGAAAGAAATCACCCAGACTTGGCATAATGGAGAAACCGTATCCGTCATGAAATTGGATTTATAGCTTGAAAAGAATAAAAGGCCGTCTGAACATTTGGTTTCAGACGGCCTTTGCCTTTGAACAATCCACAACTACCCTATCCGCTTAAACGGCGGCAGGCAGGCCAATAATTGTTGGCCGTAACGTTGCGTTTTGACGCGGTTGTCGAGGATGGTGACGCGGCCGTAATCCTGTTCGGTACGGATAAGGCGGCCGACGGCTTGGATTAATTTAATGCTGGCTTCGGGCACCGTAATTTCGATAAAAGGATTGCCGCCGCGTTGTTCAATCCAACGGTTTTGGGTTTTCTCGATGGGATTGTCCGGCATCGCAAACGGCAGCTTGGCAATAATGACTTGTACGCAGGCCGTGCCGGGCAGGTCGAGGCCTTCGGCAAAACTGTCGAGTCCGAAAATAATGCTGGCTTTGCCTTCGGCAATGGCTTGATGGTGCCTTTGTAACAGGACGGCCTTGGGCAACTCGCCCTGCACAAGCAGAAGCGGCAAGTATTCTTCAGGCAGGCGCAAGGCGACATCCTGCATTTGCTTGCGCGAGGAAAACAATACCAGCGTGCCGATGGCTTCAACCGGCGAAACCAGCTTCGGCAACCATTCGACAATGGCGGCCGTATGCGCATCAGGGTCTTTGGGGCTGGCTTGAACCGGCGGAATATACAGCTCGCCTTGCGTATCGAAATTAAACGGGCTTTCCAAAGCAAGCGTGGTGATTTCGGGCAGCCACAACAGGCCGGTTTGACGCAAAATCAGGTTGAAGCTACCGAGCGATTGCAGGGTGGCCGAAGTCAATACCGCGCCTGCCGCGCGCCGCCACAGGCTGTTGGCAAGGTGGGATGCGCTGCTGATGGGGCTGGCGTTGAAAATATAGTCGTTTTTGTCGTCGGCACGACGGGTTATCCATTTCGCCAACGGCTCTTCGCCTTCAATGGGAACGGTGGAGAGTAAATCCCAAACCGCGCTGATTTGTTCGATACGGGCGATAAAAAGGCCGAACTCACTGGTCAGGCGGTCAAGGAGCGCGCCGTCCTGCTCTTTTTCGCGGCGCGCGGCGGAAAGCGCATCGTTCAAGCCGACAACATGTTTGAGCAGGCTACGCGCGGCAATGGCCGTATTGGAAACTGTGGTTTCCAGGCCTTCGGGGATTTTGCCGTCTTCCCACAGCCAAGTCGGTTCGTTGTGTTTCCGCCTGTCGTTTTCAGACAACCCCAGACTTAAAGACGGCTCTTCCGCTAAGTGAAACTGCCATTCATGCAGGCTGTCGAGCAAGGATGTGGCAGCTTCGTCGGCAAGGTTGGCAAGTTCGGCTTTATCGGTCAGCGCGGCAATTTTGCCGGTAAGCTGCGGCAGTTTTTCCAGCGTCCAAACGGCAATATTCCATGAATGTTCGGCGGCAAAGCGGCTGAGGGCTTTTTTGGACAGGTGGTGCGCTTCGTCTATGCAATAGAAACTGTTTTCAGGCGCAGGCAGAATCACGCCGCCGCCCATACTGATGTCGGCAAGCAGAAGATCGTGATTGGCAACGACGACATCGACGGTTTCCAAGACATCGCGTGCCAGGTAAAACGGGCATTCCGGACGGTTGGGACAGGCGGATTTCAGGCAGCCGTGGCGGTCGTTGGTCACTTTGAGCCAAATCGTGTCATCGATTTTTTCCGGCCAAGTGTCGCGGTCGCCATTAAAGCGGCGGGCGGAAAATTCATCGGCAATGTCGCGCAGCAGGTTCAATTCTTCAGGCTTGGGTTTGCTGTCCCACAACACTTCCGGCGCTTCAAAACCAAGCAGGTTTTGCTGGGCATTGTTTTGCGTCAGTTGATAGAGTTTGTAGGGGCAAAGATAACGGCCGCGTCCCTTGGCAAGCGCAAAGGTCAGCTCCAAACCGCTTTTTTCGACCAGAAACGGCAAATCGCGGTCAACCAACTGCTCCTGCAAAGCCACCGTCGCACTGCTGACGATCAACCATTTGCCGCGCGTTTGCGCCATGATGCCGCCGGCCAAAAGGTAGGCCAACGATTTACCCACACCGGTCGGCCCTTCGATCACGGCAATGCTCTCACCCTCGCGTTTGGGCGCTTCTTCGCCTTCTTCACGCGTCAACGTCCGCGAAAAAGCGTTGGCAATCGCCGCAATCATTTCCCGCTGCGAAGCGCGCGGACGGAAACCGGGCAGGTTTTTGCCAATGTTTTGGTAATGGTCGCGGATGGCGTTTTTTTCTAAATCGGTGAGCATTGAGGCCGTCTGAATGGGTTTGCAAGAATAGCGTATTTTAGCATTTTTACCTTAATGAAGCCTTCGTAAAGTCTTACTCTATTTTAGGGTTTGGCATTTTGATGGCAATGGACGAACCGAAAAACCATAATCGGTTTTAACCAAGCAAAAGGCCGTCTGAAACTTTAGCCGCACTGATGCAGAGGCACCCACAATTTTTGCTTTTCGGATTTGTTTTTCTCGTAGCGGTTCCACGCTTTTTCATGAAAATAAAAGACGACGGTATTGACGATGGGTTCGACCAAAGCCACCGCGCTGGAAACGCCGATACTGCCGGTCAGAATATAGGCGACACTAAATGCGACGCTGAAATGCAAAATAGCAAATGTAATGGTTTTAATCATGCTGTTTTCCTGATACATTGATGTTTTAATAGCTACATAATAATTATTATCAACTAACACGTATATTTTAAATCCTTTATCCTGATTTAGATTTTATAAATCGATATTTTATTTTTGATAGGAATTTTATGAATCCGCTCCAAATTGTCGTCCTCGACCGCGATACCCTCGTCAATCGCCCGTTTGAATTTGATTTTCCACACACATTAAGCAGCTACGGCACAACCGAAGCGCACGAAACGCTGGCGCGCATACGGGGTGCGGACATCATCATTACCAACAAAGTCGTGATTTCCGCCGAACACATCGCCGCCAACCCGCAGCTCAAACTGATTGCGCTAGCCGCGACGGGCGTCAACAATGTGGACGTTGAGGCCGCCAAACAAAATGGTACGGCAGTGTGCAATATCCGCGCTTACGGCAATGAATCCGTGGCGGAACACGCGTTTATGATGATGATTACCCTGATGCGCAACCTGCCTGCCTACCAGCGCGACGTTGCGGCAGGCTTGTGGGAAAACTCGCCGTTTTTCTGCTACCTCGGCGCACCGATGCGCGATTTGAACGGCAAAACGCTGGCGATTTTCGGTCGCGGCAATATCGGTAAAACACTGGCAACTTATGCTCAGGCTTTCAAAATGAATGTCGTGTTCGCCGAACATAAAAATGCCCAAAGCGTCCGCGACGGCTATGTTTCCTTTGACGAAGCCATCCGCTCCGCCGATGTCGTGTCGCTTAATTGTCCACTCACACCGCAAACGGCAAACATGATAGGCGAAGCCGAATTGCAACAAATGAAACCCGGCGCCATCCTCATCAACTGCGGGCGCGGCGGCTTGGTCGATGAAGCCGCTTTGGTTGCGGCGTTGAAATACGGCCAAATCGGCGGTGCAGGTTTTGACGTGTTGACACAAGAGCCGCCGCGCGACGGCAACCCTCTGCTGAAAGCCCGACTGCCCAACCTCATCGTCACGCCACACATTGCATGGGCAAGCCAAGAAGCCGCAAACCGCCTGTTTGACATCCTTTTGGATAACATCAACCGCTTCGTGGCCGGCAATCCGCAAAATCTGGTTTAATCTATGGAAAACCTGTTGATAAGGTTGTGAACAATTTTAAAGGCCGTCTGAAATATTCAGACGGCCTTTATTTATCTTTATTTATTTCATAAAGTTATCTATCAAGTAGATTAAATCATTTCATTCTTCATTGTGGATAACCCTATAAAAAGGCCGTCTGAAATACTCAGACGGCCTTTTGTTTGCCCGGGCAAATTAAATATCGTATGTGGTTGAAGCGGTATCGCCGCCCTTGCCTGTCCAGTTGGTATGGAAAAACTCGCCGCGCGGTTTGTCGGTACGCTCGTAAGTGTGCGCGCCGAAGTAGTCGCGTTGGGCTTGCAGCAGGTTGGCGGGCAGACGCTCGGAAGTGTAGCCGTCAAGGAAGGTAATTGCGGAAGCCATGCAAGGCATCGGAATACCGCACTCAATCGCTTTGGCCACCACTTTACGCCATGCAGGCAGACAAATTTCCAATACGCCTTTGAAATAAGGATCGGAACCCAAGAAGACCAAATCAGGATTGGCCTCGTATGCGTCGCGGATGTTGCCCAAGAACGCGCTGCGGATAATGCAGCCTTCGCGCCACAAGAGGGCAGTATTGCCGTAATTCAATGCCCAATCGTTGTTTTCGCTGGCTTCGCGGATCAGCATAAAGCCTTGTGCATAAGAAATGATTTTGGATGCCAACAGGGCTTGGCGTAGGGCTTCGACCCATGCGGCTTTGTCGCCTTCAATCGGGGTAATGGTTTTGCCAAACAGGCTGTTTGCTTGGGTGCGTTGGTCTTTAAACGCGGACACGCAACGTGCAAATACGGCTTCGGAAATCAGGGTCAACGGGATACCCAAATCGAGGGCATTGATGCCGGTCCATTTACCTGTACCTTTTTGACCTGCGGTATCGAGGATTTTTTCGACCAAAGGTTCGCCGTTTTCATCTCTGTAACCCAAAATCGCGGCGGTAATTTCGACCAGATAAGAATCCAGTTCGGTTTTGTTCCACTCGTTGAAGATTTGGTGCATTTCGTCATAAGACAGGCCCAAACCGTCTTTCATGAATTGGTACGCTTCGCAAATCAACTGCATGTCGCCGTATTCGATGCCGTTGTGCACCATTTTGACGAAGTGGCCCGCACCGTCACGGCCGACCCAGTCGCAGCAAGGTTCGCCTTGAGGCGTTTTGGCGGAGATGGCTTGGAAAATCGGTTTGACGGCAGGCCATGCGGCTTCATCGCCGCCGGGCATGATAGAAGGACCGTGACGCGCGCCTTCTTCACCGCCGGATACACCGGCACCGATAAAGCGGATACCTTTTGCCGCCAGCTCGTGGGTGCGGCGGGTGGAATCGGGATAGTTGGCGTTGCCGCCGTCAATAATAATGTCGCCTTGGTCCAAAAGCGGGACAAGTTGCTCGATAAAGTCGTCCACAACAGAACCAGCGCGTACCATCATCATGATTTTGCGTGGTTTTTCTAATTTATTAACCAGATCTTGCAGTGAATATGCACCGATAATATTGGTATTTTTGGCTGCGCCGTTTAAAAAATCATCTACTTTGCTAGTCGTCCGGTTGTATGCGACAACTTTAAAGCCGTTGTCGTTCATGTTGAGAATCAGGTTTTGCCCCATTACGGCAAGGCCGATTACGCCAATGTCGCCTTTCATTTTGTGAAACTCCGTTATTGATTAATTTTATCTAGCGTAACTCTAGCTGATTTACACGTTTTTAACAATCCTTAACTTTTTAATTTTTTGAAAAGATGCCTTTACGTTTCAGACGGCCTTTGCCTTTAGGAAAATAAACTATAATTTAGATTTTAAATAATAAATAGAAGATGATATTGAGTGCTGCTACAGATTGTTGATAACTTTGATTACAAAAAATTTTCAAATACTTAGCTAATATTTTTTGATGAGGATAAAGTAAGGTCGGCCTTGTTTGCAGATGTGGATAAAATTTTCCTGCCGCTCCATTCTGTGGGTAACTTTTTGCCTGTGCACAATCTTAGCTTGTTTTATACTTCTCCAATTGGAACTGATTGACTAGAGAAATAGTCAAATGGTTTTTTATTTCAAGCTATTTTCATATTTCCTTTTATTTAAGCTGGGAAAAGGCCGTCTGAAAATATGTCAATAAGGGTGTGCATATGAAGTTTTCCTTTAGTATTAAACTGTTATCCGTTTTGATTTTGGCCGCTTGTGCGCAACAGCCGGTTCAAAAGCCCCAAGTTTCCCTGCCCTCTGTATCTGTGGACAACCATGCGCCGGAGCAAGGAACAGGTCTGACGGAGCAGAAATTAATCCGCGCCAAACATTATATGGCGGCGTCTGCCAATCCGCTGGCAACTGAAGCCGGTTATGAAATTTTGAAGCGCGACGGCAGTGCGATAGATGCGATGATTGCCATGCAGACAACTTTGGGACTGGTTGAGCCGCAGTCTTCCGGATTGGGCGGCGGTGCGTTTTTGGTGTATTGGGACAATAAGGCGAAAAAGCTGACGACGTTTGATGCCCGTGAAACGGCGCCGAAAGCGGCAACGCCGGGGCTTTTCTTGGACGAAAACGGCAAACCGATGGGCTTTATGAAAGCAGTGGTCGGCGGCCGTTCGGTCGGTGTGCCGGGGATTCCAAAGCTGCTCGAAGATGTCCACAAGCGTTACGGCAAATTACCGTGGGCAAGTTTGTTTGAGAAACCGATTACTTTGGCGGAACAAGGTTTTGCTGTTTCTCCGCGTATGGCGAAATCCATCGAGCAAAATTTGGAACCCTTGCAACGTTATCCGCAAACCGCCGCTTACTTCCTGCCTGACGGCAAACCTTTGGCTGCGGGAACGGTGTTGAAAAACCCTGAATTTGCGCGTTCCGTACGTCTATTGGCGGAAAAAGGCAGTGCGCCGTTTTATCAGGGAATGCAGGCGCAGAATATTGTTCGTGCCGTTACCAGTGCTGTGGATAATCCTGGCAAAATCAGCATGGCGGATTTGAAAAACTATCAAGTTATCGAGCGTAAGCCGGTTTGTGCGCCGTATCGTGAATATGAAGTTTGCGGCATGGGCGCGCCAAGTTCCGGCGCAATCGCTTTGGGGCAGATTTTGGGCGTATTGCAGAATCAGGATATGAAAGCGTTGGGATCGGAAAATATCCACAGTTGGCGCTGGATAGGCGATGCGTCGCGGATTGCTTTTGCCGACCGTGATTATTATGTCGGCGATCCCAAGTTTGTAAACGTTCCGACCCGTGCCATGATTTCTCAAGCTTATTTGAAACCGCGTGCCGAAGAAATCCGCAAGGCTGACAAGGCATTGGAAACTATTCAGGCAGGCAAGTTTGGCAAAGCATACGCGCAGGGCATGGCGGTCGAGCTGCCGTCCACCAGCCATTTGGTGGTTGTGGATAAAGACGGTAACGTTGTATCGATGACGACTTCGATTGAAAACGCGTTCGGTTCGGGGCTGATGGCAAACGGTTATCTGCTCAACAACGAATTAACCGATTTTGCCTTCAATCCTGTCGGAGAGGATGGTAAAACGGTGGCAAATAGCGTTGCTGGTGGAAAACGTCCGCGTTCTTCGATGGCGCCGACCATTGTGATGAAAGACGGAAAACCTTATATGGCAGTCGGTTCGCCAGGTGGCAGCCGCATCATCGGTTTCGTTGCCAAAACGCTGGTGGCGCATATCGACTGGGGCATGGACATTCAGGCGGCAATCTCTCTGCCGAATATGCTTAATCGCGGCAGCCAGTATGAGATCGAGGATAAAACCGCTGCGGCGGATAAAGCAGCTGCGTTGGAAAAATTGGGCTATAAAGTTCAAATCCGCGATTTGAATTCCGGCGTGCAAGGCATTGTGATCGGCAAAGAAGGTTTACTCGGCGGCGCCGACCCGCGCCGTGAAGGCAAGGTCATGGGCGATTGATATTGTCGGTTTGACATGTAAAGACCGTCTGAACAGCTTCGTTTCAGACGGCCTTTTTAGTTTGGGAAAATATATGGATAAGATGTGTATAAGAATAACATTAAATTTTAATATTTTTATTTTTCAATAAGATAAAAGATATGAATATGTGGATAATTACTTGTGGAAAACAACATGATTTAGGCCGTCTGAAAGGTTCAGACGGCCTTTTCATTGGACTGCTTTATCTATTTTCTATCAGGCTGCCGGCAGCTCGTGAAAAGCGCTGGGCAAGTCTTCGTCATTGGCAAACTCAACCCATTCGTAAGCGCTTTCATCTGCCAAAACGGCACGCAACAGTGCATTATTGATAGCATGACCTGATTTGTAACCTTCAAATGCACCGATAATCGGATGGCCGACAATGTACAAATCGCCAATCGCATCCAGGATTTTGTGGCGGACAAATTCATCGGGATAACGCAAACCTTCCGGATTCAAAACATCCATGTCGTCAATCACGATGGCGTTGTTCAAATTGCCGCCCAGTCCGAGATTATGGGCGCGCATCATTTCCACTTCGTGCATAAAGCCGAAGGTACGGGCGCGGGCAATCTCATCGATATAGGATTTTCCTGCAAAATCAATCTCGAAAGTAGGTGCACTGCGGTTGAATACGGGATGATCAAATTCGATGGTTAAAGTAACTTTAAAGCCGTCATAAGGCGTAAAGCGTACCCATTTTCCGGTTTCTTTGATTTCAATGGGTTTGAGGATTCTCAAAAAACGTTTTTGGGCTTTTTGATCCACCACGCCTGCATCTTGTAAAAGGTAAATAAACGGCAGGCTGGAGCCGTCCATAATCGGAATTTCAGGCGCGTTCAATTCAATCAAGGCATTGTCGATGCCGTAGGCAGACAGTGCCGACATAATATGTTCAATCGTGCCGATGCGCACGCCTTTATCGGTAACGATGGTTGAAGAGAGGCGGGTATCATTGATTAAATAAGGATTCAATTTGATTATTTCGCCCATTTCCCCGCTTAAATCAGTACGGCGGAACGAAATACCGCTGTTTTCTTTGGCAGGATGCAAAGTCAGAGCGACCCTTTCGCCCGAATGCAGGCCAACGCCGGTAACGCTTACTAATTTGGCTAAAGTCCGTTGCAACATAATTGCTTCCTTTTAAAAAGTCTGATGGGCAAATGATACGTTAAAAAGGAAAAAACAAGCCATCATTTTTAATAGTATTTGCCAATATGGATGTTTTGCGGGTGTGAATTTCAAAATTTTAATTATCCACAATAGCATGTGAAATTGAAGTGGGTAATTTGGGTTTTATCCACAGAAAAATAGAAGAACTAAGATTCTATCCTTTTTTATTTCGGCATTCAGTTGGGGTTGGCCTCAAAGATAAAAAGCGACTATCAAATTGGTTTTAAAGAAAGTTATTCCGTTATCCACAGATGGTTTGGTTCTTCATCAAAATCATCATTTTAAAAATTAAAATATTATGATTTGAAGAAAACACTGAATTATCAACACAAAAATGGCAAAATACGGAGGAAATAGAACTAAGTTTATGATTTCCATAAACTTATGAAACTTTTAAGATTGGAAAAAGGTTTTTATGAAATAAAATATCAAAATTAAGGACTGATTCGATTTGCCTGATATTTTCCTACAAACAAGAATTTCATGTTTTCTTTATTTAAATCAAACAACTTAAAAGTAATTATCTATAATCCTAGAAAGTAATTTTATTTCAGGATACAATGGCTTTACTGAAAAATTTTTCCCATTCCATCTAATTAGGAGTAGCAAAATGAGTATTAAAGTAGCGATTAATGGTTTTGGCCGTATCGGTCGTCTGGCATTGCGTCAAATTGAAAAAGCCCAAGGTATCGAAGTCGTTGCTGTTAACGACTTGACTCCTGCAGACATGCTGTTGCACCTCTTCAAATACGACAGTACTCAAGGCCGCTTTGAAGGCTCTGCCGAATTGAAAGACGACGCTATTGTTGTTAACGGCAAAGAAATCAAAGTATTTGCCAATCCTAATCCTGAAGAATTGCCTTGGGGCGAGCTGGGTGTGGACGTCGTCCTCGAATGTACCGGTTTCTTTACCAATAAAACCAAAGCGGAAGCCCATATCCGTGCCGGTGCGCGCAAAGTTGTGATTTCTGCACCTGGCGGCAATGATGTGAAAACCGTTGTATACGGCGTAAACCAAAATATTTTGGATGGTAGCGAAACCGTCATCTCCGCCGCTTCTTGTACGACTAACTGCCTGGCTCCTATGGCTGCGGTATTACAAAAAGAATTCGGTATTGTCGAAGGCTTGATGACTACCATCCATGCCTATACCGGCGACCAAAACACCCTTGACGCGCCACACCGCAAAGGCGACTTCCGCCGCGCCCGTGCCGCTGCCTTGAATATCGTACCGAACAGCACTGGTGCCGCTAAAGCCATTGGCTTGGTTATCCCTGAATTGAACGGTAAACTTGATGGTTCTGCCCAACGCGTTCCTGTTGCTACCGGCTCTTTGACCGAACTGGTTTCTATTCTCGAACGCCCTGTTACCAAAGAAGAAATCAACGCAGCCATGAAAGCTGCCGCCAACGATGCTTTAGGCTACACTGAAGATCAAATTGTTTCTTCCGACGTCATCGGTATCGAATACGGCTCACTTTTCGATGCGACTCAAACCCGCGTGATGACAGTTGGCGACAAACAATTGGTAAAAACCGTTGCTTGGTACGACAATGAAATGTCTTACACTTGCCAATTGGTTCGTACCTTGGAATTTTTTGCCAGCAAAATCTAAAAAATAACGGGCTGAATCAATCAGTCTGTGGATAATTAAAAGGCCGTCTGAACATTTCAGACGGCCTTTTGTGTGTAGATAGATTCAATTTGCAATCAGATTGTGGATAGTTTAATCACTGTGGCACATTTGTTTTCTATCCTAAACTGCACTTCATAATCCGCAATATTCATTACATAAACCCGTTCGGGAATATCTTGATAGGCAGGGCGAGGATCTTGGGCGATGCTTTGCTCAATGAGATGTTTTTCTTCTGTGGATAAATGTTCTGCAAGCGTACTTTCTGCCCAGACAACGTTCAATTCTTCAGGTTTGCCGCTGACAAAGCCTGATGATGCGTCAGGTTTGGATTCGACAAACGGGATGTAGGGTTTGATATCCACTACCGGAGTACCGTCTAATAGGTCTGCGCCGCTGCAATAGATGCGGACAGGTTTGCCTGTTTCGATGCGTTCGAGTTTCAGCAGGGATAAACCGAGATGATTGGGGCGGTGCGGGCTGCGCGTGGCAAATACGCCCATTTTTTGTTTGCCTCCAAGCCGTGGCGGACGCACCATTTGCGCCCAACCTTCATCCAATACGCCGTGGAAAATAAAACTTATCCACACGTAGTCGAAATCTTCCAAGCCCCGAACGCTGTCTGTGGTAAATTCAGGATTGAATTCAATGCAAATTTCTGCCGCAGGAACCAAACCGGGTTGGCGGGCAATGCCGAATTTTTGTTTGTAGGGGGAATGAACGGTTGCAATAGGCGTAATCGAATAGGACATAATTTATGGATAAAAATTCTGTGCAAACTGTCATCATATCACAGATGTTTTCCCACATTTTGCGGTAGTAATTTGTTATAATACAAAGCATTTATTCCAAATGTCCGTACATTGGTAATAAATGTTCAATTCAAATTATATAAATAAAATCAATAGGTTATATTAATCCATGATTGTTTCCATCGATGTAGATGCACAAAAAACGTTTACGCCTTTGTGCCCGAAAGAATTGCCCGTTGCCGAAGGTCATCTGATTGCGGATGAACTCAATGCTCAAGCTGCATTGGCGGATTTACGCGTAATGACGAAAGATGCGCATCATGCCGCGGCAAAATGGCTTGTGGATAATCCTGTTGATATGTTGAAACCGACGGGTTTACCCGATGCGGATTTGACTTGGGTATCGCATGCGATGGTTGGAACATATGGCTATGATTTGTTGGATGGCCTGCCTTCAGCCAAAGAATACAATTATTGCGTTTGGAAAGGCGTCGATCCTGAGTTACATCCTTACGGCGCATGTTTTCACGATATTGAAGAAAAGCTCAGTACAGGTTTGATCGAATGGTTGCGCTGTCAAAATGCAGATACAGTCATTGTCGGCGGTTTGGCAACGGATTATTGTGTGAAAACGACAGTTTTACAGTTGCTTAAAGGCGGGGCTTGGAAAGTCATCGTCAATCAGGCGGCTTGCCGTGGCATTGCTCCGGAAACGGTTGAATCTGCATGGCGGGAAATGCGTTCTGCCGGAGCTATTATTTTAGAAAACGCCGAAGAAATAAAAAAATACATTAATAATCAATAAAATATATTTAAATCCTATTGTTTCACGTGAAACATCTTTCAAAATATGAAGATTTTACTTGTCCGCTTGTCCAGTATGGGCGATTTAATTCATACGTTGCCTGCAGTTGAAGATTTGGCGCGACAATGTCCTGAGGTAGAACTGCATTGGTTGTGTGAGGCCGGATTTGCAGATATTGCGCGCTTGCATCCTTTTGTCAAAAAAGTTCATGTAATGAAATGGCGGCAATGGCGCAAGCACCTTTTTCAGGCTGAAACGTGGCGTGAAATAGGCCGTCTGAAAACAGATTTACAGGCTGAATCTTTTGATTTTGTTTTAGATAGCCAAGGACTGATTAAAAGCGCATGCTTTGCCAAAATGGCGAAATCCCCTATTTACGGTTTGGATAAGCGCAGCGCGCGTGAAAGTTTGGCGGCCCTTGCGTACAGTAAAACGTTTGCCGTGCCGAAAGGTAAAAATGCGGTTTGGCGAAACCGTGAATTATTCGCCCAAGTATTTGGTTATACAATGCCTGAAACGCAGGTATTTGGTTTATCGGTTCCTGAATCAGGCCGTCTGAAAAATGTGCAATCCCCTTATTATGTTGCTTTGCATGCAACCAGTCGCGACAGTAAATTATGGCTGGTAGAACACTGGCGTGCATTATTGAAAAAGTTGAATGAAGAGCAACAATGCAATGTATATCTGCCGTGGGGAAATAAAACCGAAAAAATGCGAGCCGAACAGATTGCAAGCGATTTACCGTTTGTTTTCGTTTGCGATAAAATAAATTTATTACAGGCTGCATTTTTATTGAAAAACGCAGAGGGTATTATTGGCGTAGATACCGGACTACTGCATCTTGCCAATGCATTGGAAAAGCCTGTCGTTGGAATTTATACAGATACAGATCCGGCCAAGACCGGCGTTCAAGTTTCGGCTTATGCAAAAAATTTAGGCGGTATTGCTCAAATTCCCAATGTTGACGAGGTTTATCAAACCTTGATGGATTGTGTTGCAGCATACGGTAAATAATTGCTGGGGAGTTGGATTTATTTCTGAGTAAATGCTTTAGAAATGATATAATTCCGCTCTATTTGCCAAGATTTATACAAATTTGGTTTTGTCATATTGGTGAAAACTGAATTGGATTTTATATAAAGAATGTATCAAAAGCAGTATGCTTGATTTGATGGACATTCTTTTTAGGAGAATTGAATGAAAGCACTGGTCGCAGTAAAGCGCGTAGTGGACTACAACGTCAAAGTTCGTGTGAAAGCCGATGGTTCCGATGTGGATATCGGTAATGTCAAAATGTCGATGAATCCGTTTGATGAAATCGCGGTAGAAGAAGCTGTCCGTTTGAAAGAAGCCGGAAAAGTAAGCGAGATTGTTGCCGTCTCTCTTGGCGAGAAAAAATGCGAAGAGACGTTGCGTACTGCTTTGGCGATGGGTGCCGACCGTGCGGTTCATGTTGAGACTGATGCGAAGTTGAAGCCTTTGACCGTTGCGAAATTGCTGAAAGCTGTTGCGGATAAAGAAAATCCGCAAATTTTATTGCTGGGCAAACAGGCAATTGACGATGACGCCAACCAAGTTGCCCAAATGCTGGCTGCGTTGTTGAATGCGGCTCAAGGTACTTTTGCATCAAAAGTGCAAATTGAAGGCGAAGAAGCATTGGTAACCCGCGAAATTGACGGCGGCGAAGAGACTGTTGCATTGAAGCTGCCTGCGGTGATCAGTGCGGATTTGCGTTTGAACGAACCACGCTTTGTCAAACTTCCTAATATCATGGCGGCAAAGAAAAAACCTTTGGAAAAATTAAGTCCTGCCGATTTGGCTGTGGATATTTCTCCGCGTTTGAATACCGTGAAATTTGCCGAACCTAAAGCACGTCAAGCCGGTGTGAAAGTGGCTGATGTTGCCGAGTTGGTTGAAAAGCTGAAAAACGAAGCCAAAGTGATCTAAGGAGTATGAAATGAGCGTATTGATTATTGCGGAACATAATAACCAACATTTGAATCCTGCCACTTTGCATGCGGTAACGGCTGCCGCCAAATTAGGTAATGTAGATTTATTGGTCGCCGGCAGCAATGCTGCTGCGGTGGTTGAAGAGGCGAAACAGGTTGCAGGCGTAGTGAAAGTTTTGGTAGCCGATGCGCCCTATTACGTTGAAGGTTTGGCAGAAGAATTGGCGCCTTTGGTTGTTAAACTGGCTGCGGATTACCGCTATGTGGCTGCGACTGCAACTGCGTTTGGTAAAAATCTATTGCCCCGAGTAGCAGCCCTATTGGATGTGCCACAAGTTTCCGATTTAACCGAAGTTGTGGATAACTCGACATTTGTCCGTCCGATTTATGCCGGTAATGCGTTTGAAACTGTTCAATCCAATTCTGAAAAACTGGTGTTGACTTTCCGTGCGACAGCATTTGATGCTGCCGGACAAGGCGGTAATGCAGAAGTGGTCAATGTTGAGGCAACGCCTGCTCAAAACCTGAGCCGTTTCGTAAACCGTCAACTTTCTCAGTCTGACCGCCCTGAATTGACTCAGGCAAAAGTGATTGTTTCCGGTGGCCGTGCATTGGGCAGTGCTGAAAAATTTAATGAAGTGTTGACTCCTTTGGCAGATGTTTTGGGTGCGGCGATTGGTGCATCCCGTGCGGCAGTGGATGCCGAGTATGCGCCAAACGATGCCCAAGTCGGACAAACCGGTAAAGTGGTTGCGCCGCAACTGTACTTTGCTATCGGTATTTCCGGTGCTATCCAACACGTTGCCGGTATGCAAGACAGTAAAGTAATTGTTGCCATCAACAAAGATGCTGACGCTCCGATTTTCAATGTGGCAGACTACGGCTTAGTTGGTGATTTGTTTGAAGTTGTGCCTCAACTGACAGAAGCACTGAAAAACTAATGTTTCACGTGAAACGTTCAGACGGCCTTTGTTATATAAGGCCGTCTGAAAATATTTTGGCATGATTACAACCTATAAAACCATTACCACTCCGACACAGGCTGAATTTAAAGATAAAGGCAGCCGCTTCATCGCATACGCCTATCCGATCCGCACGTTGGCCGATGTGAAGAAATATCTCGACCCATTAAAGGAAGAGCACCACAAAGCACGACATTGGTGTTACGCCTACCGATTGGGTGTGGATGGAATGCAGTTTCGCGCAAACGATGATGGAGAACCGTCCGGAAGCGCAGGCCGCCCTATTCTGGGGCAGATTGATTCTGTCGGTGTGACGGATGTGTTGATTGTGGTTGTGCGCTATTTTGGCGGTACGCTATTGGGTGTTCCCGGTTTGATTCATGCCTATAAGGAATCAACGGCTCAGGCACTGGCAATAGCAGAAGTTGTTGAAAAGAATGTCGAAAAGACAGTTTGGTTGAAATGTGAATATCCTGTTTTGAATGAGGCGATACGGATTGCCAAACAATATCAGGCCGATATTGTGGAACAGGATTTGCAGCTGGATTGTAAGTTGACAGTGAAAATAGCGTTGGCCGATTATGAAGCTTGTATTGCTGCTTGGAAAAATACACGCCAAATTGAAGTAAATACTGAGAAGCCGTTTGAATAAAAGGTCGTCTGAACATATTTGATTAATCAAAAGTTTCAGACGGCCTTTGATGTTTTAGCCTTGGTATCTGTCTAAAGCATTTACGCTTGAGCGCAAATGTTCCCAAGCCAGTTGATGAAATTCCCCCAATGCGTTCCATAGGGCATCTTCGCTCATAATGCTGTATTCGCCCTGTGTACGCAAATCAACATCTGCACCTTCTTCAATGGCTTGATAACACGCTTGGTATTCGTTGGTATAGAATTCATCCATGTCCTGCATGAGGCTTACAGCATGTTTCCAGCGGGCGATATCTGCCTCTAGTTGCGGCAGTAATTCGCACCATTCGCGGTATTTGCTTTGAATTTCGTCAATACGTTTTTGCATGATTTTCCTTTCGTTGTTTGAAATTAGAGTATGGTTGTCTTGGTGCAATATTATTCTTAATTTGAAACAGCTATACAAGATGGAGCAATAATTCCATCGATTGAATTTAATTGACAACATCTATTCTTCAAGGAGACGGTATGAAATTGCTCGTTATTGGTAATGGTGGACGTGAACACGCACTGGCTTGGAAATTGGCGCAGTCGTCTAAAGTAGAAACTGTCTTTGTTGCACCTGGTAATGCCGGAACGGCAATTGAACCTAAACTTCGGAATATCGCATTAACGGCGCATCAAGATTTGATTGATTTTTGCCGTAATGAAAATATTGCCTTTACTGTAGTCGGCCCTGAAGCGCCTTTGGCTGCAGGTGTGGTCAATGACTTCCGTGCTGCCGGATTGAAGATTTTTGGCCCGACTCAATACGCGGCCCAGTTGGAGAGCTCAAAGGATTTTGCTAAAGCGTTTATGGCAAAATATAACATTCCAACCGCGCAATACCAAACCTTTGAAAATGCCGATGCGGCACATGATTACGTCAACCGAAAAGGTGCGCCGATTGTTATTAAGGCGGATGGTTTGGCTGCCGGTAAAGGCGTGATTGTCGCCATGACTTTGGATGAAGCCCATGCCGCTATTGACGATATGTTGTTGGGCAACAAAATGGGCAATGCAGGCGCGCGTGTTGTGATTGAAGATTTCCTGCAAGGCGAGGAAGCGAGCTTTATCGTTATGGTGGACGGCAATCATGTTTTGCCGATGGCAACCAGTCAAGACCATAAACGCCTGCTGGATGACGACAAAGGCCCTAATACCGGCGGTATGGGCGCATATAGCCCTGCTCCGGCGGTAACGCCTGATGTTTACGAGCGCGCGATGAATGAAATTATTTTGCCGACTGTGGCCGGTATGAAAGCAGAAGGTCATGAATTTACCGGCTTTTTATACGCGGGCTTGATGATTGATAAAACAGGTGCGCCTTATACCATCGAATTCAACTGCCGTTTCGGCGACCCTGAAACCCAGCCGATTATGAGCCGTTTGGATAGCGATTTAGTGGACTTGGTTGAAGCGGCAATCGACGGCAAACTGGATAGTGTTACCGCCGAATGGAATCCGCAGCCTGCGGTAGGTGTAGTGTTAGCCGCACAAAATTATCCTGACTCTCCGAAAAAAGGCGATGTGATCTTCGGCTTGGATCAGGCTAATCAAATCGGTAAAGTTTTCCATGCCGGTACTGCAACGAATGAAAAAGGCGAAGTTGTAACCAACGGCGGCCGTGTGTTGTGTGTAGTCGGTTTGGGCGATGATGTTGCACAAGCTAAGAGTAAGGCTTATGAGGCATTGGAAACAATCCGTTTTGACGGTATGCAATACCGTAAAGACATTGCCGATAAAGCCATCAACCGTTAATAATGAATAGAAATAGGCCGTCTGAACACAGATTGTCCGACAATCTCAGTTTCAGACGGCCTTGGTATGATGATGATGTTTCCCAGAATTTTATCGGCTGCAGCCCAACGCAGGCTGCAGGCGCATCTTAAAAAAGGTGGTTTGGTCGCCTATCCCACCGAGTCTTGCTATGGCTTGGGCTGTGTCCCTACTTTGCCTAAAGCACTCAATCAACTGATCCATCTGAAAAAACGACCGCAACACAAAGGCATGATTGTCATTGGGCATAGCTTGGAACAGTTGCAACCTTTGCTGCAAAGGCCGTCTGAAAATATCCAAACCATGCTGCATGAAGCATGGCCTGCTCCGAAAACTTTTTTATTGCCGGCCGGCAAAAAAGTATTGCCCTCATTGCGGGGAAAAAGACGTAGTAAATTGGCTGTCAGAGTTCCTGCGCACGCAGGTGCAAGACGTTTGTGTCAGGTTTTGGAAATGCCTTTAGTCTCTACTTCATGCAATCGTGCAGGCAAACGAGCGTGCAAAACGGAAAGGGAAGTCAGAAGACAGTTTGGCAGGAAAGTCTGGGTTGTAGGCGGATTGATAGGTAAGCAGAAAACGCCCAGCCAGATTATTGACGGAGAAACAGGGGCAAGGCTGCGTTAAAGAAGAATTGTATTTTCAAAGGAAAGGTATTTATTTGGAGAAGCAAATTTTTTCCAAAAGATTGGAATACCTGTGTGAAAAGCATTTAGCGCAGATCCAGTTTGATGCATAGCAGTCTAGAGGATAAAGCAGTATTTTGTGAAAGAATGAAGCAAATTTTGAGCGTAAATGAATCGCTTTAATAAATTATTTTTGAATAAACAAATTTTGTGGATAAATTTGAAGATAAATTTCCATAAAAACATAAAAATGCCGTCTGAAACTTGATATTCAAAGCATTCAGACGGCCTTTTAAATATTTAAACTGTGGATAACTTTGTGAATAAGTGTGGATTAAAGCTTATGTCCGCACACAGTTTCGTATTGTTTTTCAGTAATCGTACCGCTCATGACGCTCATTGGGCGGATGCTGGTCGGAGTATAGCTTTGGTTGGAAATTACCCGGCCGTGTTCGTCCATCAGTTGCAGCGCTGCCAGGCGATAGGTTTTGTTTGAGCAATGAATTTCCCAGCTGCCGATGGCTGTTTTATAGGCCGGCGTGTTGACGAAACGTTCCTCTTTCAGTTTGGAAACGGTTTTTTTATCGCGGAAAGTAACCAGTGCGCCATTTCTTTTAATGCTGCTTCTATCAATAGCCACTTTGATATTGCCTTCAGAGATGGTGCCGATGTTGGTCCAGCTGCCGCCGCCGCTCGATGTGGTGGTTGTTTCACAGGCACTCAACATCAAAGCCGCAAATACGGTTGCAGCTAGGGAAAAACGTTTGATATTCATAAAACCTCATTATTTACAGAAAGTCAGCCGATATTATCCGTGAAGATGGCATATATCGTAAATCGATTTTGCAAAGTTGAACCTCTGAAAAGAATTTTATGAAAAATACGCTGAAAAGGCCGTCTGAAACCTGTCTTTCAGACGGCCTTGGAGTGTAAAATCATGTATAATTGCAAACAATTTGGTTTTCATCCCATAGGAAGATCCGACATGATTAACCCTATCGCTGCACTTTCCCCATTAGATGGCCGCTACGCCAAATCCGTTGAAGCATTGCGTCCGATTTTCTCCGAATACGGCCTGATGCGTGCGCGTGTCAAAGTTGAATTAAACTGGCTCAAAGTCCTTGCCGCCGAACCTAAGATTGTAGAAGTTCCTGCTTTCAGCGATTTTACGCTTGCCGAAATCGACAAAGTGATCGAAAACTTCTCGCTTGAAGATGCTGCCGCCGTCAAAGCTATTGAGGCGACCACCAATCATGATGTCAAAGCCATCGAATATTGGCTTAAAGAACGCTTCTCCGGCGTGCCTGAAGTGGCTGCTGCCAGCGAGTTCATCCACTTTGCCTGCACCAGCGAAGACATCAATAACCTGTCCCACGCTTTAATGCTGCAAGAAGCGCGTGAGACTGTTTTGCTGCCGAAACTGGCCGAAATCATCAAAAAACTGACCGGCATGGCGCATGAGTTGGCTGCCGTCCCTATGATGAGCCGCACGCATGGCCAGCCTGCGACACCAAGCACATTGGGTAAAGAAATCGCCAATGTCGTGTACCGCCTGCAACGCCAGTTCAAAAACCTGCAAGCGCAAGAGTTCCTCGGCAAAATCAACGGCGCAGTCGGCAACTACAATGCCCATATGGTCGCTTATCCCGATGTGGATTGGGAAACCCATTGCCGCAACTTCGTTGAAATCAGCCTCGGCCTGACCTTCAACCCCTACACCATTCAAATCGAGCCGCATGACTATATGGCGGAATTCTTCCAAGCCATCAGCCGTGTCAACACGATTCTGATCGACTTCAACCGCGATGTTTGGGGCTATATTTCTTTGGGTTACTTCAAACAAAAAGTTAAAGCAGGCGAAGTCGGTTCTTCCACCATGCCGCACAAAGTCAATCCGATTGACTTTGAAAACTCCGAAGGCAACCTCGGTATGGCCAATGCCGTATTGGGCTTTTTGTCTGAAAAACTGCCGATTTCCCGTTGGCAGCGCGACCTGACCGACAGCACCGTATTGCGCAATATGGGCGTAGGCGTGGGCTATACCATATTGGGCTTTGCCGCCCATCTGCGCGGTCTGAACAAGCTTGAGCCGAATCCTGCCGCCCTTGCTGCCGATTTGGACGCTACTTGGGAGCTGCTGGCCGAGCCGATTCAAACCGTAATGCGTCGTTACGGCGTAGCCAATCCTTACGAGAAGCTGAAAGACCTGACACGCGGTAAAGACGGCATTACGCCTGAAGTGTTGAAACTCTTTATCGAATCGTTGGAAATTCCGGCAGAAGCCAAAGCCAAATTGCTTGAGCTGACCCCTGCGTTGTATGTGGGTAAGGCCGAAGAGTTGGCAAAACGAATTTGATTTATAAAAAAGCCATTTGAATCTTCAAATGGCTTTTTTTGAATTAAATATATAGTATGAAAATAATGAAGAAAGTTTTAGATGTTTAAATATTTTCCAAGTAAGGAAAATTTGATTATATGGTTACCAATCGGCTTGTTAGTCAGTATATTACATTTTCATGGAAAAATTCCTTTTAAAAATATATTTGATACTTTTATGGGTTTGACTCCAATATATGTATTATTGGCATATCTTCATTTTCTTAGGTTTCTACAATTATGTAATTTTCCGTATCTTGTTTCTATTCAAATAGAGGCAAGAATTATTGATGTTTTAAATAGTATTGTCTCTTTTCTAATTGGATTTTCGATATGTACAAGTTTTTTTATACCCTTTTGGAAAGAAAGTTCTAAAGGATATCTCTTTCTTTTATGTTTTAATATTGCGGTTCTAGTGTTTACGATGCTTCCTATATGCTTGCATTTATGGAAAGAAATTAGAGATAAAAAAATTAAATATATTTTGATATCAGTAATGTATTTAATACTTTCTGTTGCATCATTTTATGACATGACCAAATAAATTATAAATTTAAGGCCGTCTGAAATCTTTTTCAGACGGCCTTTTTCGATTCAATCCGTTATTTCACTTTGTCTTTCAATGCACCGTAGCCGGCTGCGTCCATTTCTTCCAAAGGAATGAATTTCAAACTTGCGCCGTTGATGCAATAGCGCAGGCCGCCTTTGTCTTTCGGGCCGTCGGGGAAGACGTGTCCCAAGTGTGAGTCGGCGGCGTGGCTGCGCACTTCGGTGCGGCGCATGTTATAGCTGAAATCGTCGTGTTCGGTAACGGCGGAGGCATTAATTGGATGGGTAAAACTCGGCCAGCCGCAGCCGGAATCAAATTTGTCGGCAGAGCTGAACAGGGGTTCGCCGCTGACGATGTCCACATAAATGCCGGGTTTGAACAAGTGGTCGTATTCGTGGCTGAAGGCGTATTCGGTCTCGCTGTTTTGGGTAACCTGGTATTGCTCTTCGGTCAGAATGCGTTTGAGTTCAGCAGCGCTGGGTTTTTTATACGTTGCCGCGTCAAAGCCTTTGCCTTGAGGGACGGCTTTGGTTTTGCTCGGCAGCGGTTCGTCGGCTTTGCGGATGTCGATGTGGCAGTAGCCGTTGGGGTTTTTAATCAGGTAGTCCTGATGGTATTCCTCGGCGTCGTAGAAGTTTTTTAGCGGCTCGTTTTCGACGACGAGGGGAAGTTTGTATTTTTGCTGCTCGCGTTTGAGTGCGGCGGCGATGACGGCTTTTTCGGCGGGGTCGGTGTAGTACACGCCGCTGCGGTATTGCGTGCCGGTGTCGTTGCCTTGTTTGTTGAGGCTGGTTGGATCAACGACGCGGAAGAAATATTGCAGGATATCGTCTAGGCTGAGTTTGTCGGCATCATAGGTGACTTTAACGGTTTCGGCATGGCCTGTATCGCGGTAGGACACGTCTTCGTAGCTTGGGTTTTCCGTTTTGCCGTTAGCGTAGCCGGATACTGCGTCAACCACGCCGTCTATGCGTTGGAAATAGGCTTCCAAGCCCCAGAAGCAGCCGCCGGCGAGGTAGATGGTGCGCGTATTCATGATTGCTGAATCCTTTTTCTGTGTGTCGGGTTTGTAAAATGTGTTTTTCAGACGGCCTATATCGGCATTCGGGTCGCGGATTAAAGCCAATGCCTGCGCTTCGTTGATGCTGCCTTTGACGATGCGCTGCACGTCGCCGTCTTTGCCGATTAATGCCCAAGAAGGGTAAACACTGATATTCAGGCTTTGGGCGATGGTGCCGCCGTTGTCGGTAACGACGGGCAGCTTAGGATAGTTCAAACCGGAATACCATTTTTGAAAGTCGCCGTCTTTTTTCTCGTGTAGAAAACCGGGCGAGGCAACGGTAATCAGGTTGGCAGAACCGAATTTTATATCTTGCGCCCATTTTTCGGTTTGTCCCAATTCGGACAAACACAAAGGACACCAACTTGCCCAAAATTTAATCAGGGTGGGTTTGTCTTTTTTTAGGAAAACACTGGCAGGGCGGTTGTCAGGGGTTTTTAATGAGGACAATGCCTGCGGTACGGTTGCGGCTTCGGTATCCATCATTTTGGATGAGCAGGCGCCAAGCGCAAGCAGGCAGCCGAACTTGGTGCAAAGTGAAAATAATGTGCGGGGATTCATCTCTATGTTTCCTGTATGGATGGTTTATCTTATTAGACGTTGGAAATGCCAAAACCTGACAACCTTGATTTTCAGACGACCTTGCCACGTAAAATACGCTACAATACTCCCTATTTCAAGTTTCTAAAATTAAAAGGAAAATTTAATGTTCAGCTTCTTCCGTCGCAAGAAAAAACAGGAAACTCCGGCTCCCGAGGAGGCTCAAGTTCAGGAAACCGCAGCAAAAATAGAATCTGAAGTTGCTCAAGTAGTTGAAAATATTAAAGAAGATGCCGAATCTTTAGCAGAAAGCGTCAAAGGGCATGTTGAATCAGTTGTCGAATCGGCTGTTGAAACTATCAGCGAAACCGTCGAGCAGGTTCGGGAAACTTTGACCGAAACGCCGTCTGAAACAGTTGAAAAAGTAGAAGAACACGTTGAAGCGGCAAAAGAAGCGGCTGTTGAAACCGCCAGCGAGACTGTTGAACAGGTAAAAGAAACCGTTGCCGAGATGCCGTCTGAAGCGGTCGAGGCTGCTGAAGAAGTGGCAGAACAGGCTGAGGCAGTCAGAGAAGAAGCTGTTGAAACCGTCAGCGAGGTTGTTGAGCAGGTAAAGGAAACCGTTGCCGAGATGCCGTCTGAAGCGGCCGAGGTTGCTGAAGAAGTAGCGGAACAAGCTGAAGCAGTCAAAGAAGAAGCTGTTGAGGCAGTTAGCGAGACTGTCGAGCAAGTTCAAGAAGCCGTTGTGGAAATACCGGTTGAAGCCCCTGCTCCGGCAGAAGAACACAAGCTCAGTTGGGCTGCGCGTTTGAAACAAGGCTTGACCAAATCACGCGACAAAATGGCAAAATCGTTGGCCGGCGTGTTCGGCGGCGGACAGATCGACGAGGACTTGTACGAAGAGCTGGAAACCGTGCTGATTACCAGCGATATGGGCATGGAAGCCACCGAATACTTGATGAAAGACGTGCGCGACCGTGTCAGCCTCAAAGGCCTCAAAGACGGCAACGAATTGCGCGGTGCGCTGAAAGATGCGCTGTACGACTTGATTAAGCCTCTGGAGAAACCTTTGGTCTTGCCGGAAACCAGGGAGCCTTTCGTGATTATGCTTGCCGGTATCAACGGCGCGGGTAAAACCACGTCTATCGGCAAACTCGCCAAATACTTCCAAGCGCAGGGTAAATCTGTGTTGCTGGCGGCAGGCGATACTTTCCGTGCCGCTGCGCGTGAGCAGCTTCAAGCTTGGGGCGAGCGCAACAATGTAACCGTGATTTCGCAAACCACAGGCGATTCCGCAGCCGTTTGCTTCGATGCCGTCCAAGCCGCGAAAGCGCGCGGGATCGACATCGTGCTGGCTGATACTGCCGGCCGTTTGCCTACGCAGCTTCATTTGATGGAAGAAATCAAAAAAGTGAAACGCGTGTTGCAAAAAGCCATGCCGGATGCGCCACATGAAATCATCGTTGTTTTGGATGCCAACATCGGTCAAAACGCCGTCAACCAAGTGAAAGCCTTCGACGAAGCGCTGGGTCTGACCGGACTTATCGTCACCAAGCTAGACGGTACGGCCAAAGGCGGTATCCTTGCCGCCCTTGCCTCCGACCGCCCTGTTCCTGTCCGCTACATCGGCGTAGGCGAAGGCATCGACGATTTGCGTCCGTTTAATGCCAAAGCGTTCGTGGATGCCCTATTGGATTAAACAGACAGGTTGAGGTTTGTAAACGCAGTTTGCGGGGGATTTCTGAGCCGTATTTTGAAAGGCTTCGCATTCGGTTGGTACAAAAGCCAAACAGGCTGTTAAAAAGGCCGTCTGAAACCTAAAATCAGGTTTCAGACGGCCTTTATTTATTTACGGGTTTAGTTTTTCCGTGCGGTAACAAACTTTGCCAGTTGGCGCAGGCGCAGGGCTTTGTCGCCGAATGGCTCGATCAGGGCAACGGCTTCTGCAATCAGCGTTTCTGCGTAAGTGCGCGCGGCCTGCAGGCCCATCAGTTTGACGTAGGTCGGTTTGTCGTTGTCCGAGTCTTTGCCGGCGGTTTTGCCCAAGGTGGCGGTATCGGCTTCGCAGTCCAATACATCGTCGATCACTTGGAAAGCCAAACCTAATTTGGCGGCGTAGCGGTCTAAGGTTTGGATTTGAGCCGGTGTTAAGTCTGGGCAGGAAAGTGCGCCTAAGGCCACGGCCGCGCGGATGAGTGCGCCGGTTTTGAGGCTGTGCATCTGTTCCAATTCGGCCTGATTCATGGCTTTGCCGACATTGGCAAGGTCGATAGCTTGTCCGCCCGCCATGCCGAGGCTGCCGGATGCCTGGGCCAGCGTGGACAACATGGCAAGCTGACGTTCGGCAGGCAGGCCTGTCGGACGGCTCAGTACATCAAAGGCTTGGGTTTGCAACGCATCGCCGACCAAAAGGGCGGTTGCTTCATCGTATTGCACATGGCAGGTCGGTTTGCCGCGGCGCAGACTGTCGTTGTCCATCGCCGGCATATCGTCGTGAACCAACGAATAGACGTGTACCATTTCGATGGCCGCCATCGCCTGCTCGACGGCATTTTGGTTTGCTTCGCCCAATTCGGACGCGGCAAGCACCAAGAGTGGACGCAGCCGTTTGCCGCCGCCGAGGGTAACGTAACGCATGGCTTCGTGCAGCGTGTGCGGAACTTGGCTTTCAGACGGCAAGAAATGCGCCAGCAGCAATTCGGTTTGCGCTTGGGCTTTTTGTTGCCATGTTTTGAGTTCATTCGCCGGGTTCAAGGTTCAACTCCTTCAGTTCGCCGGCATCCAAGACTTGCAGTTTCTGCTCGACTTCCGCCAATTTGGTTTGGCAGTATCTGACCAATTCGTTGCCTTCCTGATAGGCAGCCAGGGCGTCTTCCAGCGGCATTTCGCTGCTTTGCATGGCCTGGGTCAGGGTTTCGAGGCGGGATAAGGCTTCTTCAAAGGATTGGGGGGCGTTTTTTTTCATGGTTTGAAATGATGGGCAGAAAGGGGGAATTGTAGCATTTTTAGATGATGAAGGCCGTCTGAACAGGGATGAAAACGAAATCAAAGATTTCTGTTTCTTTGTTCAGACGGCCTTTTTTCAAACGAAATAACGTTATCAACCCGGTAAAACGGCTTTTTGATAGTTGAGCGCGATAAACTGCTTCTCGGCATCCAATTCAGTGATTTTGAACAATGCCTGCGATTTGGGCAGCGCGTCAAACGGAATACCGGTCGCGCGCGTTACCAGCGGCAGGCCTTCAATGCGGACGAGGTCTTCTTTGAGGATGGTGGCCGTCAGCTCGCTCGTGCCTTGCTGCTGCAGATAGACGAGGCTCCAGTAGGCTTCCATTTGGCGTTGGAAGTCGGCGTAGGCTGTATAGGCGGCATCAAAGTCGCGCAGCGCGGCGAAAAGCTCGGCATCGCTGTTTTGATACAGTGGCTCGGCAGAGTCGTCGATCAGGCTGATCAGCTGCTTTTGGTTGATGTAGTCGGCGGCGCGGCGCAGAGGCGAGGTAAACCAGCCGTAATGCTGCACGCCCATGCCGATGTGCGGCTCGGATTTGGTGCTCATGCGCACTTTGCCTGCCGGTTGGACGCGGAAAAGGCCGGGCAGCTCGTTTTCATCCAGCATTTGTGCCCAAGTGCTGTTGGCAAGAATCATCATCTCGCTGACCAGCGTATCAATGGGCGAACCGCGTTCGCGGCGGACAACGGATACGTTGCCTTCCTCATCCAATTCGATGCTGTAATCGTATTGCGGCGCACGGTCGGGCTCGTATTTGCCGCGCGCTTTTTGTAAGGCGATGGCAAATTGATAGAACCAAATCAGGTCTTGATGGTGGGCAAACATCATTTCGCCTGCTTCGTCCAAGCCAGTTTCGGCGTTGAAATGCGGCTCGATGGTTTGAATGCGCAGGTTTTCGGCGATGTTGACCGCTTCGATTTTGCAGGTCGGCTCGCCGACGTTGAACTCGCTATCTACATCGAAATAAATGCTGATGGAAGGGCGGTATGCGCCTGCATCAAGGCTGAACGCGGCAATCCAGTTTTCGGGCAACATAGTGATTTTGCCGCCGGGGAAATAAACCGTGCTTAAGCGTTCCATGATGTTTTTTTCCATTTTGTCGCCTTGTTTAATGGCAAGCGACGGCGCAGCGATGTGGATACCGACGTGTTTCATGCCATTGCCCAAGTCGGTCAGGCTCAAGGCGTCATCGACTTCGGTGGTCGATTCGTCATCAATGGAAAAGGCGGTAACGTCAGCCTTAGGCAAGTCAGGCATTTCAGGAAGCGGAAGGTCGGGGAAGCCTGTTCCTTTTGGGAAATATTTGATTTCAAACCCGTCTTGCAGGTATTGGGGAATGGACGTAATACCGCCCGTTTTTTTCGCCAGTTCGTAGGCCGAGGTTTTCAATGCATCGGCGGCTTTGGTAAAGGCTTTGTAGGTCAGTGACTGCTTGTCGGGCGCGTGTAAGATGGTTTTCAAATCCGCCGCGATTTCAGACGGCATCTCGCCGCGTTTCAAGGCTTCCGCCCAAGCGTCGATTTGTGCGTCTTGCTGTTTTTTGCGTTCGATGGCGGCAAGCGCTTGTTTTAAGGTTTCTTCGGGCGCGGCTTTGAACACGCCTTTGGCTTTTTTGTAGAAATACATCGGCGCGGCGTAGAGTGCAATCAAAGTCGCCGCCAGCTCGGTTTTGGTCGGCGCATGGCCATAATATTCTTCGGCGATGGCTTCGGCGGTAAATTCCTCTTCGCCGCATACTTCCCACAATAAATCGGTGTCGATGTCCGCCGCCTGTGCCTGCGCGTTCTCCAAAAATGCCGCCATATCGCCGTCAAACTCAGCAAAGACATTGTTTGCCTTCACTTTGGTGCGTTTGCCGTGTTGGGTATCGACTTGGTAGGTGGCGTCGTTTTTTTGGACGATGGAGGCAACTTTGAATTGGCCGGACTCTTCGTAAAAGATATTCATTTTTTTAGGATTTTATGATTTGTAGGAAACGCGTGATTTTAGCAGATTTGCACAAGAAAGGCCGTCTGAAAAACATACTTTCAGACGGCCTGTTCAAATGGCGGATACTTAATACTGATATGTTGCCAGTTTGCGTTTGATTTCAGGCAGGGCGGCGCGTGCGGCCTGTTCGCCCAGTTGGATGGCGCGTTGTTTTTGGTCGAAACCGCCAACCGAACCCAGCTCCAAAACCTGCGGTTTGATGACCACATTGGCTTGGCCCAATTCTTGGCGCAACGCAGTTTGACTCATTACGTTGAAGGTCTGGTCAAGATAGGAGAACATACCTTGGCTGACGTTTTTGGCCGGACGGGCGGAAATATCGACGGCAATGATGAAGTTTGCGCCCATTTTTTTCGCCGCGCTGACCGGTACGGGTTGCGACAGGCCGCCGTCTACATATTTGCGGTTGCCGATGACGACAGGCTGGAACACGTTCGGAATCGAAGCAGAAGCGCGGACGGCCTGTCCGGCATTGCCTACGTTAAATACCACCGGTTTGCCGCTTTCAAAATCGGTCGCGACGGCGGCAAATTTGATGGGGAACTGCTGCATCGGACGGTTGCCGACTTTGCGGTTGATGTAGTTTTGCAGTTTTTCGCCTTTGATGAAGCCGCTGGTGGACAAGGTCAAATCTACCAAATCGGTTTTACCCAAAATTTCTGCTTCCAATTCGAGGCGGTCGGGCGACATTCCCGAAGCGTACATACTGCCGACAATCGAGCCT
Source organism: Neisseria sp. P0017.S009 (assembly GCF_051957375.1). Classification (NCBI taxonomy): domain Bacteria; kingdom Pseudomonadati; phylum Pseudomonadota; class Betaproteobacteria; order Neisseriales; family Neisseriaceae; genus Neisseria; species Neisseria sp. P0017.S009. The sequence goes on along the minus strand of NZ_JBQCWL010000003.1, from coordinate 250,753 downwards.
GCGGATGTACCGGTAACGATTTTTACCGGAATATTGTTTTCTTTCAAAACCTTAATAATCCCGATATGGGCAAAGCCTTTGGACGCGCCGCCGCCCAAAGCCAGCGCAACCGTGGCTTTCGGTTTGGGTGCAGTATGCGAAACCGTATTTTGACCCTGCGTAGAAGGTTTGGATTGCGGTGCGTTGCCGCTCGGACAGGCAGCCAATACCAAGACGGACGAAGCGGCTAAAAACGTTTTGAATGTGGAAAAAAGTTTGTTCATGTTCAGACAGCCTTTAATATGTCGAAAGGGTTATTCTACTCTGAAATTAAGTCGAAAGGCCGTCTGAAATCAGGTTTCAGACGGCCTTTTAAATCAAGCTTAAGCCAATTCGAGCTGTTTTTCCAAACTTTCGACCAGTTGGTCGTCCAAATTCAAAGCTTGGGACAAACGGCTCAGGAACACGATTTCCTTGCGCGACAAGTCCGCGCAGACCAATCGGGCCGCCAAATAAGTTTCGGTTGCCAAAGCCTCGTCGCTGCCGACCGAAGCGGCAATTTGCTCGATGGAGGCCGGTTGCGCATATTCTGCCTGCAACCATGCCGCCGTTTCCGCATCACTGCCGCTTTCACGCTCGATGGCCGCGCGTTCCGCATCGTCAATCAGGCCGTCTGAAGCCGCCGCCGCAATCATTGTTTGTAAAATCACACGGCTGTGGTTTTCACCAATCAGACCGGCAGGTTGGAACGCACTTTGCGGTAATTCGTCCTGCTGGCGGTTTTGTTTCCAGTTTTGATAGCCTTTATAAGCCAGAAAACCCAAAGCAGCGACCGAGCCGGCCTTTACCAGCTTCTTCGTGTTTTTCTTTTTCAACAGCATCGATGCCAAAGCACCCGTCAGCGCACCGCCGCCGAAAGAATTGAGCGGGCTGTCCGCCACCGCTTTGCCGCCTTTTTGAGCCGCACCCAAAACCTGATTGAGCAACTGACTGAAATCCATAAAAAAATCTCCTGAAAACAAATACATTGCAAATATAGGGCAGAAACACCAAAAAACCAAGCCAAAGAAAGTTAAAAGGTGCAAACAAGTTTTCAGACGGCCATAGCCGACTTTCGGTACAATCACACCATTCCAAACAATAAACCCCATCATGACCGATACCGCCCAAATCATTACCAGCTATGGCCGCCGCTATATCGTCCGCACCCCCGACGGCCAAACATATGACGCCACCACCCGTAAAAAACGCGTCGATTTCGCCTGCGGCGACCAAGTCCGCATCAGCCCCATCAACGGCGACCAAGTCGTGATTGAAGACTACCTCCCGCGCGAAAGCCTGCTCTACCGCCAAGACGCGTGGAAAACCAAACTGATTGCCGCCAACGTTACCCAACTGCTCATCGTAACCGCCGCCAGCCCCTCACCCAGCGAAGCCCTGTTGCAACGCGCCCTCCTCGCAGCCGAAGCGGCCGGCATCGACGCCGTTATCGTCCTCAACAAAGCCGACCTCCCCGAAACCGCCCAATGGCGCGAGAAACTCAAATTCTACGAAACCCTCGGCTACTCCGTGGTCGAAACCAACGCATTGGAAAATGCCGACATCCTGCGTCCCATATTAGAAGGGCAAACCAACATCCTGCTCGGACAAAGCGGCATGGGCAAGTCCACCCTGACCAACGCCCTACTCGGCAACCAAGCCGCCCGAACCGGCGACATTTCCACTGCGCTCGACTCCGGCAAACACACCACCACCCACGCCCAACTATACGATTTAAACGCAGAAACCCGACTCATCGATTCCCCCGGCCTGCAAGAATTCGGCCTGCACCATCTCCAAGCCGCCGATTTATTGCAATACTTCCCCGACCTGCGCCACCTTATCGGCCAATGCCGTTTCCATAACTGCACCCACCGCGCCGAACCCGGCTGCGCCGTCAAAGCCGCTGCCGAATCAGGCAAAGCCAAACCCGAGCGTATCGAATTTCTGCAACGCGTTACCGATGAATTATTGAAATAAAGTTTTAACGGAAATAAGCGTTTGGATAAATAAAAAGGCCGTCTGAAAGTTTCAGACGGCCTTTTGTTGAAGCATAACCAAATTTACCTTTCAATCGGTATCGCTACCTTAGCGGGAAAGAGAAGGTGCTTTTCGTGGCGGATTGATCATGAGAAGCACGGCTTCTTCAATTTGTTTGTCCTCCCGATCATGGAGTTCTACCGGAAACTTCAGACGCAACACTGTAATAATAGCGCCAACCGATAAACCTGCATCATTAAGCAATTCGATTTCTTTAAGTACAGGAGCGGAAAGGTTTAACATGGTTTCTCCTTAAGATTTGATATAAGCCTTAGCCCACTTTATCCCCGGGCTGTGCGCCTGCGTCAACGTCGAGGAGCTTCAGTTTGCCCTCTGCCGTGGCGGCGGAGAGGATCATGCCTTCGGATACGCCGAATTTTGCCATTTTGCGCGGGGCGAAGTTGGCGACGGCGATGACCATGCGGCCGTTCAATTCGGCAGGATTTGGGTAAGACGCGGCGATGCCGGAGAAGATGATGCGTTTTTCAAAACCGAAATCGAGGTCGAATTTCAGGAGTTTGGTGCTGCCTTCGACAGCTTCGCAGTTCAATACTTTGGCGACGCGCATGTCGATTTTCATAAAGTCGTCGAAGCTGGCCTGTTCGGCGACTTTTTCGTATTTGCTCTCTTCGGCGGCAGGCGCGGCTGCGGCGGCGATGCTTTGTTTGTTGGCTTCGATTAAATCGTCCACTTGTTTTTGCTCCACTCGTTGCATGAGGTGTTCGTATTTGTTGATGGCGTGTTCGCCCAAGGTTTCGCGGGTATTTGCCCAAGTGATGGCTTCCAAATTCAGGAATTTGGCGGCATTTTCGGCCACTTTCGGCAATACGGGGGCGAGGTAGGCGGTCAACATGGTAAAGGCGTTGATGAGCTCGCTGCATACTTCGTGCAGGCGTGCGTCTTGGCCTTCTTGTTTCGCCAGTTCCCAAGGTTTGTTGGCATCAACGTATTCGTTGACAATGTCCGCCAATGCCATGATGTCGCGCAGGGCTTTGGCGTATTCGCGGCTTTCGTAGCATTCGGCAATAGCTTCGCTTTGCGCAGTCAATTTTGCCAGCAATGCGCTGTCGGCAACGTCTTTCAGACGGCCTTCAAAGCGTTTGGCGATGAAACCTGACGCGCGGGCGGCGATGTTGACGTATTTGCCGACGAGGTCGCTGTTGACGCGGCTGATAAAGTCTTGCAGGTTCAAATCGATGTCTTCGATTTTACTGTTGAGTTTGGCGGCGATGTAGTAGCGCATCCACTCGGGGTTCAGGCCTTGTTCCAAATAGGATTTGGCGGTGATGAAGGTGCCGCGCGATTTGGACATTTTTTGTCCGTCCACAGTCAAAAAGCCGTGTGCGTACACTCCGGTCGGGGCGCGGTGGCCGGAGAAATGCAGCATGGCAGGCCAGAACAGGGCGTGGAAATAGAGGATGTCTTTGCCGATGAAGTGGTACATCTCGGTTTGGCTGTCGGCTTTGAAGTATTCGTCGAAATCGACGCCGATGCGGTCGCACAGGTTTTTAAACGACGCCATGTAGCCGACGGGCGCGTCCAGCCAGACGTAGAAATATTTGCCCGGCGCGTCGGGGATTTCGAAACCGAAATACGGCGCGTCGCGGGAGATGTCCCAGTCGGACAGGGTGGTTTCTTCGCCTTCGCCCAGCCATTCTTTCATTTTGTTGAGGGCTTCGGCTTGCAGATGGGGCTTGCCGTCGTGCGGGTTGTTGCCGGAAGTCCATGCTTTGAGGAAGTCGGCGCATTCGCCCAGTTTGAAGAAGAAGTGTTCGGATTCGCGCAATTCGGGTTTGGCACCGGATACGGCGGAATACGGGTTGATCAGTTCGGTCGGGGAATAGGTCGTGCCGCAGACTTCGCAGTTGTCGCCGTATTGGTCTTGGGCGTGGCATTTCGGGCATTCGCCTTTGACAAAGCGGTCGGGCAGGAACATTTGTTTTTCGGGGTCGAAAAGCTGCTCGATGACGCGGCTCTCAATCTTGCCGTTGGCTTTCAGCGCGCGGTAAATGTCTTGGGAAAACTGTTTGTTTTCAGGGGAATGGGTGCTGTAATAATTGTCGTAGCCGATGTTGAAGCCGGTAAAGTCGGCGAGGTGCTCTTCGCGCACTTTGGCGATCATATCTTCAGGCGCAATGCCTTGTTTTTGCGCGGCAAGCATCACGGGCGTGCCGTGGGTGTCGTCGGCGCAGCAGTAGTAGCATTCGTGGCCGCGCAGTTTTTGGAAACGTACCCAAACGTCGGTTTGGATGTGTTCGACCATGTGGCCGAGGTGGATGCTGCCGTTGGCATACGGCAGCGCGGAAGTGACAAGGATTTTGCGTGTCATGGTTTGTGCTTTTAAAAACAATGGATAAAGATGTCGGGAATTATACCGCAAAACAATACGCAAAGGCCGTCTGAAACCCGATTGCCGGTGTTTCAGACGGCCTTTTATTTATCGGCTGCGTATGGGATCAACCGTGTACGCGTTCGATTTTTGCGCCTACGCCGCCAAGTTTTTTCTCGATGTATTCATAGCCGCGGTCGAGGTGGTAGATGCGTTCGACGATGGTTTCGCCTTCTGCGACCAAGCCTGCCATGACGAGGCTGGCAGAGGCGCGCAGGTCGGTTGCCATCACGACGGCGCCGGAGAGTTTTTCTACTCCTTTGATGTAGGCGGTGTTGCCTTCGGTGGTGATGTCTGCGCCCATGCGGTTGAGTTCAGGAACGTGCATGAAGCGGTTTTCAAAAATGGTTTCCACCACGCGGCTGCTGCCTTCGGCAATGGCGTTCATGGCCATAAACTGCGCCTGCATGTCGGTTGGGAAGCCTGGGTGGACGACGGTACGGATGTCCACGGCTTTGGGGCGTTGTTGCATGTCGATGGAAATCCAGTTGTCGCCTGCTTCGATGATGGCGCCGGCTTCTGTCAGTTTGTTTAACACAACTTCCATGGTTTTCGGTGCGGCATTGCGCAGGACAACTTTGCCGCCGGTCATGGCGACGGCGCAGAGGAAGGTACCGGCTTCGATACGGTCGGGAACGACGCTGTGTTCGCAGCCGTGCAGCTCTTTTACGCCTTCGATGGTCATGGTTGCTGTACCGATACCGCTGATTTTCGCGCCCATTTTAACGAGGCATTCGGCCAAATCGACGACTTCGGGCTCGATGGCGCAGTTTTCGAGGATGGTGGTGCCTTCTGCGAGCGTGGCCGCCATCAGCAGGTTTTCAGTACCGCCTACGGTTACGACATCCATGGTGACGCGCGTGCCTTTCAGACGGCCTTTGGCTTTGACGTAACCGTGTTCGATGGTGATTTCCGCACCCATGGTTTCGAGGCCTTTGAGGTGCTGGTCAACGGGGCGCGAACCGATGGCGCAGCCGCCGGGCAGGCTGACTTGGGCTTCGCCGAAGCGGGCGAGGGTCGGGCCCAAAACCAAGATGGATGCGCGCATGGTTTTTACCAGCTCGTAAGGTGCGCAGGTGTTGTTGACAGTGCCGCCGTTGATTTCAAATTCGGAGATGTTGTCGGTCAAAACGCGTGCGCCCATGCCTTGCAGCAGTTTTTGGGTGGTTTTGACGTCGGCGAGCATGGGTACGTTTTTCAAGCGTAAAGTGCCGGAAGTCAGCAGGCCGGCACACATCAGCGGCAGGGCGGCGTTTTTCGCGCCGGATACGATGATTTCGCCGTTGAGGGGGCCGTTGGCAGAGATTTTGAGTTTGTCCACAGGATGTCTTTCGTTATTTGTCTGCACGGTTATGCCGCACAAATGAAATGAGATGATAATAAATCATCAATTATAAGGGATTATGCCCTTGCTGTTAGATTTGGCAGTATTAAATTTTCACAAGGTTTGTTTAAGTTGCGAAAGGATAAGATTTCAGGCCGTCTGAATGGTTCAGACGGCCTGTTTGCCAAGGCTTATTTTTTGGCTTTAAAGCCTAAGAGGTGTTGCGTGGTGGCCAGCCATGCGCCGAATACGCCCAGCGCGATGACGAAGCCGAATACCAGCGACACTTCGCTAAATGTGAAGAAACGCCAGCCGATGTTCAGGCCGTAGGGTTTGAAAATCGCGTCCACCAGCGGCCGTACTTCGGCCAGCAGCCAAGCCGACAAGCCCAGGCTGACGGCGGCGGAGAAAATACTCTGCCACATTGCCTGATAAAGGAAAGGACGGCGGATGAAGGAAGCGGGCGCACCCAACAGCTTGGTGATCTCCAACTCTTCCTTGCGGCTGAGGATTTGCAGGCGGATGGTGTTGTGTGCCACCAAGACAAAGGCCATGCCCAAAGTCAGCGAGAGGAACCATAAAATCTTGCGGATAAATTCGTTGATACGATAAAGGGTCTGTACCCATTCGGTATCCATGGTTGCAGATTCGACGCGCGGCAATTTGGTAATGTCTTTATAGATGGCCTGCATCTGATCTGGAGAAGTGGCAGGGTCGGGCGTAACGATAAAGACGTCGGGCAACGGGTTGCCATCGAGCATGGAAACGAGGTTTTGGTCGAGATTGGTCTGCAATTCTTCCAAACCTTCCTGCTTGCTGATAAAGCGGACTTTATCGATACGGCTGTCGCGTTGGAGCAGGTTTTTCACCGTATCGGCATCAGAATTCGCCGCATCGGTGTCCATATAAACCGTAATCTGCGGCGATTCGTTGAGTTTGCCCAATACGCTTTGCCCGCTTTGGATGCCCAAATACATAAACAGCGGCAAGGTCATGGCAACGGCAAGCATGAGCAGGGTCAGCAGCGTGCCGATGGGTTGGCGCAGAAGCTCTTTGAGTGCGGCGCGTGCCGATTCGACGTGTAACGAGATGTAATGAATCATACTCATGCGAGGCGTCCTTTCTGCAGGCGCAAGACGCGGTGGCCGTAATCCGCCATCAGCGTTTCATCGTGCGCCGCAACGATCACGGTCGTGCCTGCTTCATGGAAGGTTTTAAACAATTCCATAATATCCAGCGCATAGGCGCGGTCGAGGCTGGCGGACGGCTCGTCGGCAATCAGCAGGCTGGGTTGGTGAACCACTGCGCGCGCGATGCACAAACGCTGTTGTTCGCCGCCGGACAAAGTGATGGGCATATCGTTTTCACGGCCTTTCAAGCCGACTTTCTCAATCGCAATACGCGCGCGCTCTTCCGCTTTGCGCGGCTGGTAGCCGCTAATCCGCAAAGGCAGGATAACGTTTTGCAAGACATTGCGGTCATAGAGGATTTTGTGGTCTTGGAAGACAATGCCGATATGTTGGCGCATAAAGCCGATCTGATTGTCGCTCAAGGTGCCGAGGTCTTGATTGTTGAACCAAACCTTGCCTTTGGTGGGCTTGGTAATGCCTGAAATCAGCTTCAAAATGGTGGATTTGCCCGAACCCGAATGGCCGGCAATAAAAATCATCTCACCTTTGTTAATCTGGAAACTGACATTTTTCAGGGCTTCGAAACCGCCGGGATAGGTTTTGGAAACTTGTTCGAAACGGATCATGGGTTTTCCTGAAAATAGGGATTCAGACGGCCGGCGTCATCGATAGGGCAACATGCCGTCTGAAAAAATGGGGTTATTCACAGATTATAAATATTTCGGCTGCTTTTTGATAGTGAAACCCCGGTTCTGTCTGTGGATACACTGCCGGTTTGCAACACAAAACAACATGGTTTGAAAAAGGCCGTCTGAACGGTTGGGTTTCAGACGGCCTCGGTATCAGCGTAGGTTAAGCACCCTATCCGCTGTTTTATTTACATTTGGTTTTGGCCAAATTCACGGCGGCGGTCAGGCTTTTTTCGTTGACTTCGCCGGTGATGGTTTGTTTGTAGCCGCATTTCGGCGCTTCAACGACTGTAAAGGGCAATACGCCGACGTTGTTGCCGTGGGCTTTCATGAAGTTGCGGCTGTTGGCGCCGGTGTAACGCCAAATCGGATAGCTGACCGGCGTTTGTTTTAGGAACTTGCCGATGTTGTCAGTGGTATCCAGCGCGATGCCGACCATATCGACGCTGCCTTTTTTCTGCGCTTTGTACCATGCCGACATGGCGGGCATTTCTTTACGGCAGGGGCCGCACCAGGTTGCCCAAAGGTTGACCACGCGCACGGGGGCTTTGAGCGATTCCAGGCTTTGCGGTTTGTTGTCCTGCCAACCTGCCGTTTCGTCGGCGGCAAAGGCCGGCGCAGCGGTAAAAACGGTGGCGGACAGTAGAAGGGCGGTTAAGGCTTTCATGGTTGTATCCTTGAGGTTGCCAATCGAAATTGTGTTTATTGTAAAACGGTTTGGTGGGTATGCCTACCGATTCGTATCAAGATATCAAGTAAAAAGTTTGAGTAAAAATCAGTTGCAGACGATAATAACCGCCATCATTGAATGATTTTGCAATAATACGGAGACTTTCATGCCGTCTGAATTCACACTTTATCACAACCCGCGTTGCAGCAAATCGCGTGCCGCGCTGGCTTTGCTCGAAGAAAAAGGCGTTGCCGCCGACGTAGTCAAATATCTGGATACCGCGCCCGATTTGGCGACTTTGCAGGATATGTTTGCCAAACTCGGCATCGAGTCGGTGCGCGGCATGATGCGCACGAAAGACGATTTGTACAAAGAATTGGGTTTGGACAATCCCGATTTGGACAATGCCGCCCTGCTTCAGGCAATCGCCGAACACCCTGCCCTGCTCGAGCGTCCCGTTTTGGTAACGCCTACGCGCGCAGCCATCGGCCGTCCGTTGGAAAACATTGCCGCCCTACTCGGCTGACGGGGTTGGATAAGGCCGTCTGAAGATGATTTCCCTGCTTAAAAGCCGCAATGGCTTGCGATACTACCTATTTCGCGGCCTTGCTTTGAGCGTTTTGTTGGTGTGCGGTATTTTTTTGAGTGGCACATGGCAGATTTACCGGACAGGTTTGCAAACCTTGCCGAAGGACGCTCATGCCGATGCGGCGGTGGTGTTGGGTGCGGCGGCGTGGGACAAACGCCCGTCGCCGGTATTCCGTGAGCGCATCAACCATGCCATCACGCTCTACCAAAGCCATCGGGTCGGCAAAATCATTTTCACCGGCGGTACGCCCAAAAAAGGATTTATGACCGAAGCCGAAGTGGGGCGCCGATACGCACTCAAGCAGGGCATACCGGCGCACAATATCCTGTTTGAAAACACGTCGCGCAACACTTACGAAAACCTGCGCAATGTCGTCCCCATCATGCACGCCAACGGAGTCGGCAGCATTATCGTTGTCAGCGACCCGTATCATTTGGCTCGCGCCGAAGAAATGGCCGCCGATTTGGGCTTGTCAGACGCGCAGTTCTCTGCCACACCGACCACGCGCTTTGACGAGCGCAGCAAGAAAGCCAAGTTTCTGATGCAGGAGAGCTATTCTTTGTTTCTCTACCGTATCGGCAAATGGAGCGATGCGGTTTGGAATTGGATAGGTGGTTGAGCCTTCGGTAATCCATGTAAAAGGCCATCTGAATCCTTTTAGGTTTCAGACGGCCTAAATGTATGCTTACTTATTGATATTGATTTGCAGCTGCACTGCCAAAAATGACTACAGCTACAGCCAGTACCAGATAGATGACAAACAGAATCAAGGCAGCCTTGAAATAATTGGCTTTATTCGGATTGGTGTTTGAGCCGAATGCCCATACAAGCGTCATAACTATATTGACTAGCGGAATCATCAAAATCAAGTTTGTTAGCAACCATTCTTTGATGCTGACGACCGGAGCCTGAGGCTGGTCGATTTGGTTTTGTCCGTTCATACGTACCCAGTAATTTTGTTGAAAGAACAGTAATTATACTCATTAAATCTTTATCGGCATAGCATGTTCAGGCCGTCTGAATCTTCAGGCGGCCTGAGCCTATGATTTTTGCAGCCACTATTTCAATCGGATGTAAAACGTACCGTCCGGCACGACGGGCAGGTATTTGCGGTAGAAGTCCAGATAGGTCTTGTTTGGGTCTATGTCGGCAAACTGCTGCGGATACAGGGTTTTGGCGATAAATTGCGCGCTGGCCAAATCGGTGAGCGAGCGGGAGGCGGTGTGGTAGATGCCGTAAACGCGTTTGTTTTTGACGGCAGGAATGTCTGCCCAGCCTTTGCGTTTGACAAATCCGGCCAGGCGGCGTTGCGCATCGGCCTGGCTGATGCCTATGCCCATCGCCATAATGCCAGGCTTGTCTTTATGGCCGTTTTCCGTCCCCGAAATGACGATGACGTCGGGTTTGGACGTCAGGAATTTTTCAGGGTTTATTGGTCCCCAGTTTTTAACGTAAGGCGCGGCGATATTGTTGCCGCCTGCTGTGTCGGCAATCGCGCCCCACATATCTTTGCCGAAGGTGTAGCTGTATTCGGACGGGCCTTTGTCGCCGAACTCGATATAGATTTTCGGTTTGGACTGCTTGGCGCGCGCGACGCGTTTTTGGATGTCGGCAATGCCTCGGGCGTATTCGGCGGCAATTTTTTGGGCGCGCGCCTGCGTACCGTTGAGTTCGCCGAAAATTTCCGCACTGCGCGTGTGCCGCGCGACGGTTTCGGCGTTGAAATCGACCACGACGACGGGTATGCCTGCCGCTTTAATGCGCGGCAGGTGGGTGGCGACGGCCTTATACTGCCAGTCGGCCAGAATCAATACGTCCGGCTTGAGCGCGAGCGTTTTCTCCAGTGAAAACGTGCCAGTGCTGATGTTGCCGATGTCCGCAATGTTTTGCAGCGTAGGCAGCTTCTGTTTGAACATCGCCCAGCTGCCGGGATTGAATTTCTCCCAAAACTCACGCGAAATGCCGATGACGTTTTTAAATTTGTCCGCACCCGTTACCGCGATATAGTCGGGATAGTAAAACGCCAAAACCGCGCGTTTGACAGGGACATCGACTTTGACTTCGCGTCCCAATACGTCTTTGATAGTTTTGATTTCAGCTTGGGCAAAAAGGGGCAGGAGGGCGAGGGCGGTAAATAAAGCGCGTTTGTTCATGAGCGGATACTTTCAAAGAAATAATTATCATTTGTCTTGTTTTCAGGAGAAAAGTTCCCAGACGGTCCTTCTGCGCCGACATTATTTTCAGACGGCCTTACATTGTTTAAACCACGCCGAAAAAGTAAAATAACTGTTTTAAAAGATTTTGGAGCCATCATGACCGTCAAAACCCGTTTCGCCCCCAGCCCAACCGGCTACCTGCACATCGGCGGCGTACGCACCGCCCTGTTCTCATGGGCGTTTGCCCGCCATCATAAAGGCGAGTTCCTATTGCGTATCGAAGACACCGACTTGGCGCGCTCTACTGCCGAATCCGTCAACATCATCCTCGACGGCATGAAATGGGTCGGCCTGAACTACGACAACGCCGACAACGTCGTGTACCAAACCCGCCGTTTCGACCGCTATAAAGAAGTCATCGCCGAACTTTTAGAAAAAGGCCATGCCTACTACTGCTATTGCAGCAAAGAAGAGCTGGAAGCCATGCGCGAGAAAGCAGAAAAAGAAGGCACGGCGACGTACGATCGCCGTTGGCGTCCGGAAGAAGGCAAAACTCTGTCCGAAATCCCTGCCGACGTGCAACCTGTTGTCCGTTTCAAAACGCCTTTGGACGGCGTGACCAAATGGACAGACTTGGTCAAAGGCGAAATCTCCATCCCCAACGAAGCGCTCGACGACCTGATTATCGCCCGCGCCGACGGCACACCGACCTACAACTTCTGCGTCGTGGTGGACGACTACGACATGGGCATTACCCACGTTATCCGCGGCGACGATCATGTGAACAACACCCCGAAACAAATCAACATCTTAAAAGCCATCGGCGCAAACCTGCCCGAATACGGCCACCTGCCGATGATTCTCAACGAACAAGGCAAAAAAATCTCCAAACGCAGCGGCGATACCGTTGCCATTACCGATTTCGGCGCAATGGGCATCCTGCCCGAAGCCATGCTCAACTATCTAGCACGCTTGGGCTGGGCGCACGGCGATGATGAATTCTTCACGATGGAACAATTCATCGAATGGTTTGATTTGAAAGACGTTTCCCCATCCCCAAGCCGTATGGACTTGAAGAAACTCTACTGGATTAACGGCGAACACATCAAAATCACCGCCAACGAAAAACTGGCCGAAATGGTGAAACCGCGCCTCGCCCTGCGCGATATCCATGAAACAAGCAAGCCTGCTTTGGAAGACGTGTTGGCATTGGTCAAAGACCGCGCCCAAGACCTGAACACACTTGCCGACGAGTGCCTCTACTTCTACGTCAAACAAACGCCGGCCGAAGCAGACGTGCAGAAGCACTGGGACGACGAAGCCGCCGCCCGTATGCTGCGCTTTGCCGAACGCCTCGAAGGGCTGGAAGACTGGAACGCCGAAGCCATCCACGATCTCTTCAAACCTTTCTGCGACGAAGAAGGCATCAAAATGGGCAAACTCGGTATGCCCCTGCGCCTCGCTGTCTGCGGTACGGCAAAAACCCCAAGCGTCGATGCCGTATTGGCATTAATCGGCAAAGAAGAAGTGTTGAAACGGATCCGTTCGTAAGGCATGAATGATAAAAGGCCGTCTGAAATGTTTCAGACGGCCTTTTTATTTTGAACAGGATTTATTTATTCTTCTTCGTTCAGTTTATTTTTATCTTTTTTGCGCCACAGGCCTTTAAACAATGCGCCTGCTGCAACAGCACCGAAAATAATCAGTTTGCCGAATTTAGCCAGTAATGCGCCGACCAAAGCTAATAATCCCAGTTTTTTTGCAGCGATACCGCCAACCAAGGCAGCCAGTCCGTATTCAGCCACTTTGTCGGTTGCGGCATTGAAATCACTGTAGCGCTTGCCTTCATTGAATTCGATATTACCCAACAATTCTTGCACAATAGGTTTGTATTGATCTATGCTTTTCAAATCGGTGATCATAGTCAATTCAATATAGCCTTCGCGTCCCAGCTGGAAAGTATTGTAGTTGATGGCAGGATTGGGATCGGGTTCGTTTTTATTCAGAACGTCAATCGACCAAATCAGACGATGGGTCTTTGCATCATATTGCGGTTTTTCTACCCAGCCGCGTGTTTCCAATTCCGGCAGGTTGCGGGAGGCACGCTCTTTATTTTGTTCCTCGGTGCCTTCTTTCAGTTGCTCGAGCATGGCCTCAACATCCCATTCTTTGGCATCATCGTCTTTGATATAGCCGGAATCGGTAAAGGTTAGGTCTACCATCCAATTAGTATCACCGTCCTCGTTTTCCGACTCGGGGAGAATCAGGCCGTAGCGGTTGGGGTCTGTGGCGTTGCCTGCTTCCCTCATCATGGCATTGGCGCGATTTTTTTTCACAAAGACCATTTTTGCAGGCAGTTTCAGTTTGGCCTGATTGCCCAAATCAACGGTTGCTGGGCCTTGGACGATCTGGTCGTCAACGTAGTTTGCGATAGAGTCTGAGGCTTGTTGCGCTTCTTGCCCGGATGCCTCAACGGCAGAAGCGGTATCAGCGTTGGCTGCAGAAGCCGGTAGGGTTTGGATAGATAGTAGGGCTGCCAAAACGGCATAGGCGAGACGGTTGCTTTTCATCATAGGGTTCTCATGAAAGAAGAATTAAAAAGATGCAGACAGCCGCAACACCATATGCTCCGGCATGACTAAAGGGTAAATTTTACAATAAATAAATCATATTTACATATTTAAATATGACTGTAATTTAAAAAATACAGGAAAGCTTTTTGACGAGAGGCAGAGCCATCATTGTGAAACTCAAAAAGGCCGTCTGAAAATTTTTCAGACGGCCTTTTATAATAAAACCAGAAAATAATGGAATAAGGCGGAGAATATGAGAAAATAATAGCCGCCTGCCTGTTACAACTGCCGATTGAATTAACTTTTATCGGCAGCCTGAATGTCCGGATTGGATAAAATAAGCCATCAAGAACAAAGACCAACAAGCATATTATGTAAACTTGGCGGCGGAAAAATCGGCTCTGCGCTTTACTTTACAAATCAAACAACTTTAAAGGAAAACCCATGAAAAAAACCTTACTTGCCCTGATGATGTTATCCGCCGCTGCCGCGTATGCCGGTGAGGCGGAAGACCGTTTGCTGTCCGTCCAATCGGTTTACCGTGCCGCTTTGCATGAGCAAAACAGCAACGACAGCAAAATCATTTCCCTGCAAAGTGATTTGGAAAGCGCGCAGCGCCGTTTGCAGGCCGCACAATCCGATATTGACCGTTTGAAAGGCGAAATTCAGACGGCTTTGGCTCAGAAAGAGCAGCAAAATGCCAAGCTGCAACAAGCCGGCCAAATGTTGGACGCGGCTTGGAATGCCGTTTACGGCGTAGGCGGCAGCAAGGCGAATCAATAATTTAGACATTGTATTATTTGCGTTTTACGCTTCTTTTATCATATTTATAAGGAAACCTCATGTCCCTACCTTCCTGCCCGAAATGCCACTCCGAATACACTTACGAAGACGGTGCCCAATACGTTTGCCCTGAGTGCGCCCATGAGTGGAACGAGGCCGATGCTGCGGCTGCAAGCGATGATGCCTTGGAAGTCAAAGATGCCAACGGCGCGGTATTGCAAGATGGTGATACGGTTGTCTTGATTAAAGATCTGAAAGTCAAAGGCAGCTCTATGGTCATCAAGCAAGGCACCAAAGTCAAAGGCATCCGCCTGCAAGAGGGCGACCACAATATCGGTTGCAAAATCGATGGCAGCGCGATGAACTTGAAATCTGAGTTCGTCAAAAAAGCCTAAAGATTTTATTTTTGAAAGGCCGTCTGAAATCCGAAGATTAGGATTCAGACGGCCTTTGTGCATTTCATTTAAAACAAAATAAATCTTTATTTAAAATTAAATAACTTTAATAGAGTTGAATTTCAGGCCGTCTGAAAAAGCGGCGGCAAAATGTTCCGCACATACGCGGGTGTAAAACCGTTAAAATAACGCTTTCCCCTATTCTACGGAACCATTATGCTTCAGCCGACCTCCAAACAGATTTTGCACGAAGTATTCGGTTATCCCGAATTTCGTGGCAAGCAGGAGGCTATCGTCAATGCTTTGGCCGGCGGCGAGAGTTTGATGGTGCTGATGCCGACGGGCGGGGGCAAGTCTTTGTGTTACCAGATTCCGGCGCTGATGCGCGAAGGCGTGGCGGTTGTCGTATCGCCGCTGATTGCGCTGATGAACGACCAAGTAGCCAGCCTGCATGTGGCCGGGATTGAAGCGGCGGCAGTCAACAGCAGCACATCGGCAGATGAGGCGCGCGAGATTGCCGACAAGCTTGCCCAAGGCCGTCTGAAACTGCTTTATGTCGCACCAGAACGCTTGGTTACCGACCGCTTTTTGCGTTTTCTCGACCAACAAACCGTCAGCCTGTTTGCCATTGATGAGGCGCATTGCGTCAGCCAATGGGGACACGATTTCCGCCCCGAATATCAACAGCTCGGCATGCTTGCCGAACGCTATCCGAACGTCCCGCGCATCGCCCTGACCGCTACCGCCGATGCGGCCACGCGCGCCGACATCAAGCATTATCTACACTTGGACAATGCGCCCGAATTTATTTCCAGCTTTGACCGCCCGAATATTTATTATCAGGTTATCGAAAAAAATAATGGTAAAAAACAATTACTGGATTTCATCCGCAAGCAGATGCATGGGCAAAGCGGCATTGTGTATTGTTTAAGTCGCAAAAAAGTCGAGGATGTGGCGCAGTTTTTGTGTGAAAATGGCTTGGAGGCGATTCCGTATCATGCCGGTTTGAGCATGGACGTGCGCGAGGAAAACCAACGCCGCTTTACGCATGAAGACAATATTATCGTGGTGGCGACCGTGGCGTTCGGCATGGGCATAGACAAACCCGACGTGCGCTTTGTCGCCCATCTCGATATGCCCCAAAGTGTCGAACATTTCTATCAGGAATCGGGGCGCGCCGGCCGGGACGGTCTGCCTGCCGTGAGCTGGCTGTGTTACGGCTTGAACGATTGGGTGTTGCTGCGCGAACGGATTGCCGAAGGCAACAGCGACGAGGTGCAAAAGCAAATCGAAATGCAAAAACTCGATGCCATGCTTTCCGTCTGCGAAACCGCCGCCTGCCGCCGCGTACTGCTGCTCAAACATTTCGGCGAAGAATCCGAACCCTGCGGCCATTGCGACAACTGCCTGCATCCGCCCGTGCGGTTTGACGGCACGGTGTTGGTGCAAAAATTACTCAGCTGCGTGTACCGCGCCGGACAACGCTTTGCCGCCGGTTACATCACCAACCTTTTACGCGGTAAAAGCGACGATTGGATACTGCGCAACGGCCATGACAAGTTATCCACATTCGGCATCGGCAGCGAACAGACTGACAAGGAATGGCGCAGTGTCATCCGCCAGTGCATCAGCTTGGGCTATCTCACCGTCAACGTCGAGCAGCATCAAGCCTTGCAGCTGACCGAAGCGGCCAAAAAAGTCCTCAAGGGCGAAACCGAAGTCATGTTGCGTCCCCTGCGCCGCGAAAAAACGGCCACCCAAAAGCCGAAAGACGATTGGTTGCGCACCGAGCGCGAAGAGCGTTTGTGGCAGGCATTGCGCCAATGGCGTCAACAACGTGCCCGGGCAGAGGAAGTGCCGGCCTATGTGGTTTGCGGCGACAAAACCCTGCGCGATATTGTCGAAAAAATGCCCCGAAGTTTGGAAGATTTACATCAAATCTACGGCTTGGGTGAGGCGAAAATCAATAAATTCGGTTTGGAGATACTCGACGTTTGCGAAACGACTGAAGCCGGTACGGTTTCCACAGACAGCGCACAAGTTATCCACAGCTTGGGCGAGCGCGAACAGGCCTTAAAACACGCTTTGGAAACTTGGCGCGAGCAGCAGGCAAGTGCCGACCAAGTAACGCTGGGTACGGTATTCTCCAACGAAAGCATGGACGATTTGCTGACTAATACGCCTGCCGAACCCATCGACCTTTTAGGCGTGTATAAACTAGGCGAAAAACGTATCGAACAATACGGCGAGGGCATTTTAAACATCTGCCGCCCGTTTTCAGACGGCCTGAGCGAAGAGGACAAACGCAAACGCCGCTTGATGCGCCGTTTGCTTCAGTGGAACATCGATACTGCCCGCCATGAGGGCCTCGAAGCTTATCAGATATGCAGCAAAGTCACACTGCGCGCGATTGCCGCCCGACGGCCGCAGGATTTGGCGGAGCTGGCGGAAATCCACGGCATGAGTGTGGAGAAAACTGATAAATACGGTGCGGAAATTGTCGAATTGTGCAAACAAGCGGATTAATTGACCGCGATTATCATCAAAGGCCGTCTGAAACCCAATCAAGCATGGCGTTTCAGACGGCCTTTTTGAATTTTTAATCTTTATAAAACAATAAATAAGAAAATAACTTTATTTGTTTTGTCAGTTTTTTAAAGCTGCCGCGTCTAAACAGGCATGAAATATGGGATGGTGCCGATTGATTTTTCGTCCCATCCCATTCGACACACATCGAGTAGGAAAATAAATGAACACCTCATCCAACCCCTCTTGGCAGGCTGCTTTCGGCTTGTTGGCACTCAGGCTTTTTGCCGCGTATGAATTTCTTGAATCCGGCTTGGAAAAATGGAACGGGGAAAACTGGTTTGCAGAAATAAACAGTCAATTTCCCTTTCCGTTCAATTTGTTGTCGGATACGGTCAACTGGAATTTGGCCATGTGGGCGGAACTGGTTTTGCCTGCGCTGCTCATTGTCGGCTTGGCAACGCGGCTGTCTGCGTTGGGGTTGATGGTCGTAACGGCTGTCGCATGGTCTGCGGTACATGCCGGCTTGGGTTACAATGTGTGCGACAATGGTTATAAAATGGCACTGATTTATTTGGTTGTTTTATTTCCTGTCCTATTGCAGGGCGCAGGCCGTCTGTCTTTGGATGCCCTGCTGAAGAAACGCTGTTGCCGCATCAAGTATTTTCTTTAAGGATTATCTTTCAGGATTAATGGTCGCGGGCCGACTTTAAATGCCCGATATTATCCCTTGATTTGTTTTAAAACCCATATTTTAAAAAGGAAGTTGAAATGAAAAAAAATGTAGCTGCTGCTCTGGCCGGTGCACTGTCCCTGTCTTTGGCTGCCGGTGTTGTTGCCGCTGATAAAGCTGCCAGCGACGTGGCCGTTGAGAAAACTGTTAAAGCTGCCGAAGGTACTTGCGGCGCGGCTGCCAAAGCCGGTGAAGGTTCTTGCGGCGCAGCTATGAAAAAAGCACACGCCAAAAAAGGCAAAGCATCTAAAGCCAAAGCTGCCAAAGTAGTAGAAGGCAAATGCGGCGAAGGTAAATGCGGTTCTAAATAATCCTGCAATATACCTTTAACAAAGTCGCATTTTATAAACGAAAATGCGACTTTGTCGTTCATACGGCACCATAACAGGACATCACCATGATTCAACATGCAGGCTTGGGCTACCGCCGCGACTTGGCGGAAGACTTCCTCTCGCTTTCAGACGACAGCCCGATACGCTTTATCGAAGCCGCCCCCGAAAACTGGCTGAAAATGGGCGGCAGGGCGCGCAAACAGTTTGACCGCGTGGCGGAACGGCTGCCGCTGGCGTTGCACGGATTATCTATGTCGCTGGGCGGACAAGCCCCGCTGGATACCGCCTTGATAGACGGAATCAAAGAAATGATGCTCCGTTATGACTGCACGTTTTTCTCCGACCATTTGAGCTATTGCCACGACGGCGGTCATCTTTACGATTTGTTGCCGCTGCCTTTCACTGAAGAAATGGTGCAACATACAGCGCGGCGTATCCGCGAAGTGCAAGACCGGTTGGGCTGCCGCATTGCCGTAGAAAACACCTCCTACTACCTGCATTCTCCGCTTGCCGAGATGAATGAGGTCGAGTTCCTCAACGCGGTTGCCCGTGAAGCCGACTGCGGTATTCATTTGGATGTGAACAATATTTATGTCAACGCCGTCAACCATGGCCTGTTGTCGCCTGAAGCCTTTTTGGAAAATGTGGACGCAGAGCGCGTGTGCTATATCCACATTGCCGGACATGACGTCGAAACGCCGGAATTGTTGATTGATACGCATGGCGCGGCGGTTTTGCCGACCGTTTGGGATTTACTCGAACTCGCCTATGCCAAACTGCCGACCATCCCGCCCACCCTGTTGGAACGCGATTTCAATTTCCCGCCTTTTGCCGAACTTGAAGCCGAAGTCGCTAAAATCGCCGACTATCAAATGCGTGCCAGAAAGGAATACCGTCATGCAGCCTGAAACCTCCGCCCAATACCAACACCGCTTTGCCCAAGCCATACGCGAAGGCAAAGCCGCAGACGGATTGCCGCAAGAGCGGTTGAATGTCTATATCCGACTGATACGCAACAATATTCACAGCTTTATCGACCGCTGTTATACCGAAACGCTGCAATACTTTGACAGCGAAGAATGGGGCCGTCTGAAAGAAGGTTTCGTCCGCAACGCGCGCGCTCAAACGCCCTATTTTCAAGAAATCCCCGGCGAGTTCCTCCAATATTGCCAAAGCCTGCCGCTTTCAGATGACCTCTTGGCATTGATGGACTTTGAACACACCCAGCTGCTCGCCGAAACCGCTCAGACCGATAGCCAAACAACCCATGCCGATTCAGACGATTTGGCTTACACCCTTTCTCCCGCCGCCTTTGTGCGCCGTTATCAGTATGACGTGACGGACGAATTGCAGGAGGCGGAAACTGCTGTTTTGGTGTGGCGCGATAAGGAAGATGACGTGATGTACCAAACGCTCGACGATTTCGATGCCTTATTGCTGGAAACGCTGGCAGAAACGCCCACTTCCCTAAACGGCCTGCAGACCATGCTGGCAGAGTTCATGCCGTCTGAAAACGCTTGGCAGGACGCATTAAGGCAAAAATGGACGGAATGGTTGGAACAGGGCATTTTGGTTGCGGCATAAATCAAGGCCGTCTGAAACGGGTGCAGTCGGTTTCGGCGAAACAAAAATACTACTGAAATCGTTTATAGATTCAATCGCATGCTCTTGCCGTATCAGCGTAAAATCAAAAGTATATTGATCATTCATTTCATACTGATACATTATGGCCCTACCCGAACTGACCGATGCCGAGCTTGCCGAATCCCGCAAACTGCTGCTGCGCTTTGCCCATATCCAGCTGCCCGACCGCCCCGATTTGGCGGAAGACCTCGTACAGGAAACCATGCTTTCTGCCTACCGTGCGGCCGAGGGTTTCAAAGGCGACGCCCAAGTGAGCAGCTGGCTGTTTGCAATCTTAAAAAACAAAATTACCGACTGCCTGCGCCAAATCGGACGGCAACGCCAAGTTTTCATCACGCGCGACGAGGAAGCCTTGGATGAAGCCTTTGAAGGACATTTTGCCGCCGACGGGCATTGGACGGACGAAGGACAGCCTCAGGGTTGGGACTCGCCCGAAGCCAGTTTGAACAATAAAGAGTTCTACCAAGTTTTGCAGACCTGCCTCTACCATCTGCCGGAAAACACCGCCCGCGTGTTTACCATGAAAGAGATTCTCGGCTTTTCAAGCGATGAAATCCGCGAACAATGCGGCATCAGCCATGCCAACTATTACACCATCATGCACCGTGCGCGCGAAACCTTGCGCCAGTGCCTGCAAATCAAATGGTTCTCCCATGCCTGACAGGAAAACGCCATGAAAAAATGCCGCAAAATAACCGATCTGATTTCCAAACAGCAAGACCAAGTGCATCTCAGTCTTTTTAACCGCATTGCCCTTGCCGTCCACCTGTCGCTCTGCCCCCGTTGCCGCGAATATAAGAAACAGCTCGAATTAATTAGCAATGCCATGCATAAGTTGTTTCGATGATTCAAAAAAAGCCGTCTGAAACCTACCCCTGTCAGTTTCAGACGGCCTTTTTGCATCTGCTTTATTTATTGCTAACTTGGAATAAGCCATGGTTTGCCGTTCACTTTTTTAGCTGCATTTATTTTTAAACTTGCGCCGTTGGCCTTTGTTTTTTGAGGCATGGCTGAAGATTCTAATACGGTAGAACAAGATAAAGGCCGTCTGAAAGATGAATTTCAGACGGCCTTTTTCACGGCTTTTAGTGTTGTTCTTCCGGCTCGGGTTCGTCTTTGCCGAACCAGTTGTCAAAGCGGATGGTGTATTTCAACTCGCCGCCGGAGGAGCGCGTGCCGATGCGGGCAACGGCTTGGATGGCGCGGGTCAGTTGGTACACGAGTTTGACGGATTGTTCGGCGCTGGAAATGCCATATTCGTAACCTGCGTAGAGGTTGTTGGTGAGCTGTTTGCCGACGGTCAGGACTTGTTCGGCAGGGTTGAGCTCGCCTGTTTGGGCGTTGCGGCTGCGTTTGCTGGTAAAGCCCAAATCATCCACAAGGCCGATGCGGTCGTTGACTTGGCCGGCAAGCAGTGCGCTGGCGGCCGCGGAGAGCGTGGCGTTATCGCCGTCGCTGCCGCTGCTGGCACGGTTGAGGATGAGCCAGGAGAGTTTGTCTTTTTCGCTCATGGCTTCCTTGGCAACCAAGGTCACGCGCGGATTGTTGAGGCTGCCGAGGACTTCGACGCCAGCGCCGACCGGGGAGAGGCGGCGTTCGGCACGGATGTTAAGATTTGGATTGGTCAGCGGGCCGACAAAGGAAACCGATCCTTTGGTGATGTCGAGGTCTTGGCCGTAGGCTTTGTAGCGGCCTTTGACAACGCGCACGGTGCCGACGCCTTGGACGGCTTCGCCCGGACGTGATGTGATGGACAGTTTGCCGCCGATGGTAACGTCTGCGCCGTAGCCGACAAAACGGACATTGTCGTTGATGTTCAAGACAAGGTTCATATTAATCGGCGTGGTGGCCGTTGCTTCTTTTTTGGTTTCGCCCAGTACGACCACGTCGTCGTCGAGGGTCGGCATGGAGGATTTTTGCGAACCAAACCTGCCGTAGTCGGTGTTGAGCGTGCCGTTGAGCGATACGCCTTTTTCCGGATTGTAGAGGACTTTGGCCGCGCCGGAGAGCTGCAGTTGGCGGTTTGGACGCGAGAGGGTGCGGTATTTGTCGAAGACGATGTCCACGTCGACATCGGGGTTGGCGTTGGCAAGGTTGACCGCACCTTTGAGCTCAATCGTGCCGCCACGGTGGAATTTGAGGCTGTCGATCACCCATTTTTGACCCTGCAGGCGCGAACGCAATACGCCGTTGTCGAGAATCAGGCCTTGGGTTTGATGGCGGTAATAGAGGTTGTCGCCGTTAATCAGGCCGCTTAGTTGCGGATCGTTCAGACGGCCTGCCAAGTTGACGGCGGCGTTCAGACGGCCTTTGAGAGTTTGGCCGACGGGTAGGAAGTTGCGGAAGACTTCGAGGTTGGCGACGTTCAGGTTGAGTTTGCCGCTCAGAGGGGCAGTGTCGAAGCTGGTGCCTTGGCCGATGTTGACGGTACCGTCGGCACGGCCGTAATTGGTTTGGAGGTCGAGGTTGCTGTTGACGGTGGGCGAACCGAGTCGGCCGCCGATGGTGGCGGTCGCGTTCAGACGGCCTGCAATGCCTTGGGCTGTCGCCGGCATAAAGGATTTGAGCGAGCCTAAATCGGGAACGCTGATATTGACTTTGCCGCTGACGGGGGCGTTGTTGATGTTGTTGCCGAACTGTTGGGCGATGCCGAGCGTGCCGTCAACTTTGCCGAAGCGGGTGTTGCCTTCCAGCGTGCTGTCGATGCGGCCGTTTTGGAAACGGGTGCGCAGGGCGAGCGCGGAAAGTCCCAAAGGCTGTTTGTTTTTCGGATCTTTGCCCGGCAGGATGATGTCGCCGCTTTGACGGCTGATGTTGAGGAAGCCGCGCGCGTTTTGACTGTAAGCCAAATCCCAGTCGCCGCCCAAGACGAGGTTGTGTTCGATGGGCGGGGTGTAGAAGTTGTGCAACTCGGTAATGTGCAGATTTTGCGCGCTGCCTTTACTGGTAATGCCGGCTTTTTTGTCCCAAACGAAATTTTGCAGGTTGAGGCTGCCGCCCATGGCCGCCCAGCGCGCGCTGCTGAGGGAAACGCGTTCGCTGCCGGCCTCGAGGTTGAGGCGGTTTTGCAGTTTAAGGTTGAACGCGCCGCTAATGTCGAGCGTGTCAACCGTGCCTTTCCATTGGGTTTGGTCTTTGTTGAGGCCGCCGGTGGCGTCGAGGTTGAGCTTATAGCGTTTGTTGTCCACTGCCATGTTGCTGTTGCCGCGGATGTGGTGGTGCGAGCCTGTGCCGCTGATGAGCAGGTTGACGTTGTCGATCATGGCCGCGCCGCCGGAGACGGCGATGTGTTCGCCTTTGATGTCGGCACTCAGCGGACGGTTGGTGTCGGGCGAACCTTTGAGCTTGAAGTCGAGGGTGCGGATGTTGACGGCATCGGCGACTTTGAAGTTGCGTGCTTCGCCGTTCAAATCGGCTTCAAGGGTTTTGAGGCCGTCTGAAAAGCTGCCGGAGATATAGCCGCGCGCGTTGAGCAGGCCACCCAAGCCGAAGCCGAAACGCGACAAATCGGGGGCGGTAATGTTGAGGTTGAGGCGGTCGCCTTTTTTGCCGAAGCTGCCGTTGGTTTTGACGATGTTGCTGCCGAGGGTCAGGTCGGTCAGGGCGCGCGAGAGGTGTTTGTTTTCATAGGCGACGTCGGCTTTGCCGCTGAGTGGAACGCCGTTGAGCGTACTCGGTGCGAACTGCATTTTGCCAGCGAATTTCTCTTGCGCCAGTATGCCGGTCAAGTTGATGTTGCCGTTGACGCTGCCTTGCGGAAGCTGCGGATCGATGCGCGCAGGGTTGAAGGCTTTGCTGACGATGTCCAGTTGCAGTTTGCGGTCTTTAAAGAGTTCGAGCGAGCCTTTGGCGTTGAGCTCGCCGCCGTTTTGTGGAACCAGACGGACTTTGTCGAGCTTGAGCGTACGCTGGCCGAGCTGTTTGTCGGTTTGGAAAAACAGCATGCCGTCTGTACGCGCAAATCCGCTGTCGAGATTCCAGTTGACGATGGGGGAGGAGGTTTCGCCTTTGACGTCGATGCTGCCGTTCAGACGGCCTGCGATGTTTTGACGGACAAAGTCGTCCGCGCCGGTATTGTTGATGCCCAGTGCGAGTTTGAGCTGGTCTTGGGCGGTGTCGATAGAGCCGGATACATCAATGCTGCCGTCTTTGAGCAGGCCGACGCCGATGTCTTCGATTTTGACCGTGCCTTTATCGTCGACAATGAATTCGCCGAGGATGCGTTTGACGGGGATATGGTTTTCATCGGCAAAACCGGCTTGGTCGTTTTCCAAGTCTATCGAGCCTTCCAGCGCAACGCCGTCTGTAAAGGACGGAATGGTGGTGGCGTCGAAATTCAGACGTGCTTTGGGCAGGGTGGGCAGGAAGGCCTGCGGATTGATGTTGGAACCTTTAACCAGGATTTCACCGACGGTTTCGTTGAGGCTGTCGGCGAATGGGTGGATGGTGGATTTGGCAGACAAATGAACGTTGTCGCCGTCGAGCAGTAGGTCGGTGTACACGTCTTGCAGGCTGCCCCACAGGCGCACCGTGCCGTGTATGGTTTCGCCCTCAAGCTGGCCTTTGGTGTAGATGGCGGTATTGAGGACGTAGGGTTTGTTCAAACCGAGCACCACCGCGCCTGTCGAGCTGCTCCATGGTGTATCGGCGGTTTTGATGTGGAGGCGGTGTTCTTTTTTGTCGTAATGGTAGGCCGCGTGCAGATGGTCGAGATAGACGGTCTGCTTGTCAAAACGCTTGCCCACGCTGATTTTGCCGGTTTCCAAACGGTCGAGATAGGCGGTAACGGGCAGGTCTATGCTGTCGGGCAGGCCTTTTGACGGCTCTTCTTCTTTGGGCGGCGTGCGCTTGGTCACGATGGCGATGTCGCCGGCCACGACTTCGGTAATGTGCAAAGACGGACGGAACAGCTCGGACGGTTTCCAATCAAAACGGAAGCTGCTGATTTTGATGTCCGCACCGTCTGTTTCAATCAACCATTTGTCGCCTTCAAAACCTTCAATCAGCGTGCCTTTCAGTGTGTCCGAAGAGATTTTGACGCCGAACCATGACGGGATTTTGTACAAACCGAAACGCAAACCCGATTCCGTACCGACCAGCCAGCCGATCGCTCCGGCAGAAACGGTCAATACGCCCAAGGCGGACAGGACAAAGCCGCGCAACAGACGTTTTTTGCGCTTTGGCGGGGCGGGCTGTTGTTCAGACGGCGTGGAAGTGTTTGCAGTATCGGTCATGATATTTTTCTGTTTGTCTGTTGTTCAGACGGCCTGGAATGGCTGAGGCCGTCTGAAAAAATGGATGGTGTATGTTTGTTAAAACCTTGTGCCTAAACTGATGTGCCAGCGGATTTTTTTGTCGTGGTGGCCGTAGGCAATGTCGAAGGAGAACGGCGCAACCGGGCTGAACCAGCGCACGCCCAAGCCGGTACCGTGTTTTAAGGTCATGTGTTTGAAGTTGCTTGCCGCATCGCCGACATCGTGGAAGATGGCGCCGGAGAAGCTTTTGGTAACCGGGAATTGATATTCGAGGCTGCCGACCACCAAGGCGCGTTGCGGCAGGACGGAGCCGTTGGGGCCGGCCAAGCCGATGCTGTCGAGTTCGTAACCGCGTACGGAAGTTGCGCCGCCGGTGCGGAACATCAGGCTGGACGGTACTTCTTCGCCTTCGCGGGCATAAACGTAGCCTGCCTGTCCGCGTACGATGAATGTACCGATTTTTTTGTTTTCAGGCGTGAAGAAATAGCCTGCGCGTGCCGTGGCGCGTGCCATTTGGGTGGAGGAGAGGAATTTGCCCAAGGTCGAGCCGATTTTGCCGTCGAGGTAGTAGCCGTTTTGAGGATGCAGCTCGGTTTCGATGCTTTGCCGTTTCCATGAGGCGGTCAGCATGGTGGCATGGCTTCGGCCCAAATCGTAGCTGGTGTCGGGGACTTTGCGGTCTTCGGTAATGAATTCGAGGCCGAAGCGGGCATCGATATTGTTGCGGTCGCGGACATACCAAATGCCGCTGGACAGGGCGCGTTTTTCAAGGTTTTGCGTGGTCGAGCGGTTGTAGGAAACGTTGCTTGTCCAGTAGTTGCCGCGGTTGTTGCGCGGCTGGCTGATACCGGCGGCCAGCGTGGTTTCGTATTTGTCCATGTCCCAAACGACCGAACCGATGTAGCCCTTGTTAAAGAGGTTGTAATAGTCGTAGGCGATGCGGCCGCCGATTCCGTATTCGGAGTCGTAGCGGATACCGGTTTCCAGTTTGTGGCGTTTGACTTCGGTCACGTTGATTTTGACGGGAACGCGGTCGCCTTGCAGTTGATCGAAGTCGGCTTGTACGGATGCGCCGGAATAGTGGCCGTTTTGTTCGAGCGCCTGTTGCAGGTCGAGGATTTTATCCAAGTCGTAAGGCGAACCGGGTTGGAAGCGCGCCATGCCGGAAACCACGCTCTCAGGGTAGCGGCGTGTGCCGGTGATTTGGAAATCGCCGAAGTAAATGGGGCGGTTGCTTTCCACGATGACGTTCAAGTCGGCTTTTTGCGTATTGGGATTGATGGTGGCTTGGGTGGTAGTGAGTTTCGCCAAAGGGTATTTTTTGCGTGTTACCGCGCTGAGGACAGAGGTTTTACTCGCACTCCAGCCGTCTTGGTCGAAGTTTTCTCCAACGGGCTGTTGCCAGTTTTCCATCGCATTTTGGTAGTATTCGGCCAAGTTGTCGTCATTCAATACGTCGCCGAGGATGGCTACGCTGACGTTGTCGACTTTGGTGCGCGGGCCGGGGGTGACGTTGACGGTATAGCTTTCGCCGTGGTCTTGAATATTGACGTTGCTGTTGAAGTAGCCTTTGGTCCGGAGCATGGTTTTGACGTTGTCGGGAGCCTCTTCGGCGAGGAAGCCGACCTGCTCTTTGTCCAGTTCTTCGTCCTGCTGCTGGGTAATCAGCGGCAGGTATTCTTCAAGCATTTCTTTGATTTCGCTGTCTTGGGTGTCGATTTTGACGGGGAATTTGGGCTTGAGTTTGCCTGTTTGGTCGTCTTTGGGCTGCTTGGGCATTTCAGATTCGGGAACGGCTTCGTAGTCTTCCGCTTTGGGAACGGAAGTATCTACTGCCAACGCGTGTCCGTAGGCGAGCGCCAATGATGCAAATAAAACAGGGTAGGTCAGTTTGGTCATGATGTGTGTTCGACAGCGACAATTCTTCAGTTTGGGGATTTTAACATTATTTCTGCAAGGTTTCAGGCTATGGTTATAAACGGAAATTTAGCGCGATAATGTTGCAAAATGTGACGTAAGGGCGGATTTTGGTTTGTTTCTATACGATTGTAATATTTATGTTTTTGTATTTTGGCTGATGAAGTTGCCTTTGTATTCGGCCTTATGGCGCAGATTTCAGGCCGTCTGAAAGCAAGATATAGAGAAGTAAAGCAACGGTATGGATATGCTTGAAAGTAGGATTTGAGCTGGTTTGACCGTATTTTTGGCATAAAGTGCCAACTGTGTCATAAATGCTAAACTTTGATGCTGTTTTTGTGAGGTGTGCGTGAAAACCTCGCCGACAAATGATTTTTTATTTTAGAATGTAAGACTTTTTTAACATATCTTTAAATTGAAGGAACGGATATGGCAAGTGGCAATCCGCTTTTAAACGCGATCAACAGCGTCAGCCTGGTGGTACAAATCGCCATCGGCTTGGTTTTAGGTATTCTTGTGGGCGCAGTTTCGCCGCAAGTCGGTATCAGTGCAGGACTGCTGGGCAGCCTGTTTGTCGGTGCGCTTAAGGCTATCGCGCCGATTTTGGTATTTGTTTTGGTGACTGCCGCCATTGCGCAACACCAAAAAGGCAATCAGGCCCACATCAAACCGATTTTGATTTTGTATATTTTCGGTACGTTTGCCGCGGCCGTGGTGGCGGTTGTCGCCAGTATGGCATTCCCGACCACGCTGATTCTGCGTACGGCCGGCGATGTATCCGTTGCGCCGCCTTCCGGCATTATCGAAGTATTGAAAACGCTGCTGATGAATTTGGTGGCTAACCCGATTAACGCGCTGGCTAATGCCAACTATATCGGCATTTTGGCTTGGGCTTTGGTATTGGGCGCGGCTTTGCGCCATCACGGTTCGGATACGACCCGTCAAGTGGCGGCCGACTTGGCCGATACCGTTTCGACCGTCGTGAAATGGATTATCCGTTTTGCGCCGTTGGGTATTTTCGGCTTGGTGTCTTCTACTATTGCGGAAACCGGTTTTGAAGCGCTTGCCGGCTATATGCAGCTGTTGGCCGTATTGCTCGGCTGTATGCTGTTTATCGCCTTGGTGGTCAACCCGATTATTGTGTGGACGCAAATCCGCAGCAATCCTTTCCCGCTGGTGTTTACCTGCCTGCGTGAAAGCGGCGTGTATGCCTTCTTTACCCGTTCTTCCGCCGCCAATATCCCTGTGAACATGGCATTGGCGAAAAAACTAGGCCTGCACGAAGACACTTACTCTATTTCCATTCCATTGGGTGCAACCATCAATATGGCCGGTGCGGCAATCACCATTACCGTTTTGGCGATGGCTGCGGCGCACACGCAAGGCATTACGGTTGACTTCGCCACTGCTCTGCTGCTGAGCCTGGTGGCCACCGTCAGCGCGTGCGGTGCATCCGGTGTGGCCGGTGGTTCGTTGCTGCTGATTCCTTTGGCGTGCAGCCTGTTCGGTATCGATAACGATGTGGCCATGCAGGTGGTTGCCGTCGGCTTCATCATCGGCGTGATTCAAGACTCTGCAGAAACTGCGTTGAACTCTTCCACCGACGTTTTGTTCACTGCCGCTGCCGATTTGGGTCGTCAACGTAAAGAGTGATTTTTAGGATTAACCTAAATCCAGCAAAGGCCGTCTGAACAGTTTCAGACGGCCTTTGTTTTGGGCAAAGCAAAGGGATTTTTAGATGGTCAAGCCGATAGGTTGGTTTGGTCGGACTGACGGTATCCGTTGTCATCAGTTGGATTTTTCCCGTAAAATACAGTCTTGAATGTATTTGAGTTATCCTTTTCAGACGGCCTGACCGTCTTATCACATTTGCAAAAAAAAACAATGATTAAAAAAATATTCTCATGGTTCGAGTCACGCATCGACCCTTATCCAGAAGCTGCTCCGAAAACGCCAGAAAAAGGGTTGTGGCGGTTTATTTGGAGCAATATTGAAGGCGTGCGTAAATGGATCGCCGTGTTGGCCGTGTTTACGGTCGGCGTCGGCATCATGGAAGCCTTGATGTTCCAATTTATGGGCAAGGTGGTCGACTGGCTCGGCGCTTATACGCCGCAAACGCTTTTTGTTGAAAAAGGCCATGCATTAATCGGCATGATGGTCATGGTGGCATTTTTTGCCGTTTGGACCTTTTTCGCTTCCAATGTGCGCCTGCAAACCCTGCAAGGCGTGTTCCCCATGCGCCTGCGTTGGAATTTTCACCGCCTGATGCTGGGTCAAAGCCTGGGCTTTTATCAGGACGAGTTTGCCGGCCGCGTGTCCGCCAAAGTCATGCAAACCGCGCTGGCGCTGCGCGATGTCGTGATGACTGTTGCCGATATGGTTGTGTATGTGTTGGTGTACTTCATCACTTCCGGCGTGATTCTGTCCTCATTCGATGCTTGGCTTATCGTGCCGTTTATCTGCTGGATGATTGGATTTGCCATGATTATGCGTTTCCTGATTCCCAAGCTCGGCAGAACCGCTGCGCGTCAGGCCGATGCGCGCTCGCTGATGACCGGCCGCATTACCGACGCCTACTCCAATATCGCCACCGTCAAACTCTTCTCCCACGGCGCACGCGAGGCCGCTTATGCCAAGCAGTCGATGGAGGAATTTATGGTAACCGTCCATGCCCAAATGCGTTTGGCAACGCTGCTGTACACCTGCAGCTTTATCGTCAACAGTTCGCTGACCGTCGGCACAACCGCTTTGGGCATTTGGCTTTGGTATCACGGCCAAGTCGGCGTGGGTGCGGTCGCCACCGCCACGGCCATGGCATTGCGTGTGAACGGTTTGTCGCAATACATCATGTGGGAATCCGCCCGATTGTTTGAAAACATCGGTACCGTCAACGATGGCATGGCCACCCTGTCCAAACCCCACACCATCCTCGATAAGCCGCAAGCCCTGCCGCTGAAAGTTACCCGAGGCGAAATCAAGTTTGAACACGTCGATTTCTCCTACGAAGCAGGCAAACCGCTCCTCAACGGCTTTAACCTGAACATCAAACCCGGCGAAAAAGTCGGCTTGATCGGCCGCAGCGGCGCAGGCAAATCCACCATCGTCAACCTGCTCCTGCGCTTTTACGAACCGCAAAGCGGCACGATTTCGATCGACGGCCAAAACGTGGACAGCGTGACCCAAGAAAGCCTGCGCGCCCAAATTGGTCTGGTAACGCAAGATACCTCGCTGCTGCACCGCTCCGTGCGCGACAACATTATCTACGGCCGCCCCGACGCCACAGACGCTGAAATGATTTCCGCTGCCGAACGCGCCGAAGCCGCCGACTTCATCCCCAACCTTTCCGATGCCAAAGGCCGGCGTGGTTATGATGCGCACGTCGGCGAACGCGGCGTGAAACTTTCCGGCGGCCAACGCCAGCGCATCGCCATCGCCCGCGTCATGCTCAAAGATGCGCCGATTCTGTTGCTTGACGAAGCCACCAGCGCGCTCGACTCCGAAGTCGAAGCTGCCATCCAAGAAAGCCTCGACAAAATGATGGAAGGCAAAACCGTGATTGCCATCGCCCACCGCCTCTCCACCATCGCCGCGATGGACCGCCTCATCGTCTTGGACAAAGGCCGCATCATCGAAGAAGGCAGCCACACCGAGTTGCTCGCGAAACAAGGTCTGTACGCCAAACTTTGGGCGCACCAAAGCGGCGGCTTCTTGAGTGAGCATGTCGAGTGGGAAAACAATTAAACGCTTTGAAAGAAGATAAAAGGCCGTCTGAAAACATTTTCAGACGGCCTTTATTCATGAAGCAGAGGGCAGGCGGGATAACCGCTTTTTCAGTTGAAACCTTAGTTTTTTACAGCCCCAGCGACCAAGCATTTTGGTGCTCGGACAAGTCTTCCAAACGGTTTTCGTAATGGGCGAAGATTTCTTCGATAATTTTGTCTTCGTCGTCGATGACGCAGATCAGGTTCAAGTCTTCTTCCAGAATCAGATTTCTGCCCAGCAACTGCTCGTGTATCCAGTCCAACAGTCCCGCCCAAAATGCTTTGCCTACTAAGATAATCGGGCGGTCGGGCGTTTTGCCGGTTTGCACCAAAGTCAGGCTTTCAAACAATTCGTCCAATGTGCCGAAACCGCCGGGCATGACGACATACGCTACGGCGTGTTTGACGAACATGACTTTGCGCGGGAAGAAGTGTTGGAATTTAATCGACAAATCTTGATACGGATTGGCTTTTTGCTCGTGCGGCAATACGATATTCAGCCCCACCGCCGGACTTGCGCCTGCAAACGCGCCTTTGTTGGCCGCTTCCATAATGCCCGGCCCGCCTCCGGAAATGACGGAAAATCCGGCATCCGACAGCTTGCGTGCCAAGCGCAATGTGAATGCGTAGTCGGGATGGTTTTCGGGCGTGCGCGCGCTGCCGTAAATGCTGACGGCCGGCTGAATGGCGCGCAATTCTTCGCCGGCTTCGACAAATTCGGAAATAATCTTCAATACATGATACGACTCGCGCGCCTGAATATCGCGGCGTGTTTCGTCGGGCAGCATGGGTTTGGGCAGTTTTTTGAGCAGGCTCACAGCTTTTCCTTCGTGTTTTTATGTGCAGTATTGTAACCCGAAAGAGGCGGGCCGTCTGAAAGTTGGGTTTCGGCGGCAAGTGTGCCTGCCACATCTTCAAAAGCCCGTTACAATATCTGCTTTTATTCAACTGCTCCGCCATGCTCGATATTATCCACCGCGACAGCCGCACCGTTGCCGTCAACAAACCTGCCGGAATGCTGGTGCACCGAAGCTGGTTAGACAAACACGAAACCCGTTTTGCCGTGCAAACCCTGCGCGACCAAATCGGGCAGCACGTCTATCCCGTCCACCGCCTCGACCGCCCGACTTCCGGCGTCTTGCTGTTTGCCCTCGATACGGAAGCCGCACGGTTACTGACGCAGCAGTTTGAAAACAAAACCATCGAAAAAACCTATTGGGCGATTGTTCGCGGTCATCTACCTTCAGACGGCCTGATTGATTACGCCCTCAAATATATGCCCGACAAAATCGCCGAAGCGCAGACCGAAGCCACATTGCAGGAAGCGCAAACCACCTACCGTTGTCTGGCACAAACCGAGTTGCCGTTCCAATCCGCCCTGCGTTATCCGACTTCGCGTTATTCGTGGGCCGAACTCACGCCGCACACCGGCCGCAAACACCAACTCCGCCGCCATATGAAACACATTTTCCACCCCATCGTCGGCGACACCAACTACGGCGATTTGCGCCAAAACCATGCCGTTGCCGAACATATCGGCACGCAACGCTTAATGTTGCACGCGCAGAGCCTCAGTTTTCAAAGCATAGAAGACGGTAGTCGGATGACCGTACAAGCGCCGATAGACAACGACTGGCAGCTTTGGATGGAAAAATTTAAAACCGAGGCCGTCTGAAAACCCGAACCGTACATTTTCAGACGGCCCGGTCATGGAAAAAAACAGGCAAATCCCTTACAATACGCCCCTAAAATTTTGAAAGAACACAAGAATCATGGAAGCCGAAGTAATCAACCAGCTTAACAACACCCTAAACGACTTGGAGAAGCGCAGCGAAGACATCCGCGTCTATATGGACTATCAAGGCAAAAAAGACCGCCTTGAAGAAGTCGTCGGCCTCTCCGAAGATCCGGAACTTTGGAACGACCCCAAACGCGCCCAAGAAATCGGCAAAGAGCGCAAGATCCTCGAAGGCATCGTGGTAACCCTCGACAACATCGCCACAGGCATCGAAGACAACCGCATGCTGATTGAAATGGCCGTCGAAGAAAATGACGAAGAAGGTTTCGCCGCCGTACAGGAAGATGTGGCCGGTTTGGAAAAACAAATGGCCGACCTCGAATTCAAACGAATGTTCAACCAGCCTGCCGACCCGAACAACTGCTTTATCGACATCACCGCAGGCGCAGGCGGTACTGAAGCCGAAGACTGGGCGGGCATGCTGTTCCGCATGTACAGCCGCTACGCCGAGCGCAAAGGCTTCAAAATCGAAATCCTTGAAGAAGACGACGGCGAAATCGCAGGCATCAACCGCGCCACCATCCGCGTGGAAGGCGAATACGCCTACGGCCTACTGCGTACCGAAACCGGCGTTCACCGCTTGGTTCGTTACTCACCGTTTGACTCCAACAACAAACGCCATACGTCTTTTTCATCCGTGTTTGTTTACCCCGAAATCGACGATTCCATCGAAATCGAAATCAACCCTGCCGATTTGCGCATCGACACTTACCGCGCATCGGGTGCCGGCGGTCAGCACATTAACAAAACCGACTCCGCCGTGCGTATTACCCACGAGCCGACAGGGATTGTAGTGCAATGTCAAAACGACCGCTCGCAACACGCCAACAAAGCTGCTGCGATGGAAATGTTGAAATCCAAACTGTACGAATTGGAAATGCGCAAACGCAACGAAGAGAAACAGGCGTTGGAAGAAGGCAAATCCGATGTGGGTTGGGGCAGCCAAATCCGATCATACGTTTTGGACTCCTCACGCATCAAAGACTTGCGTACAGGCTACGAAGTCGGCAACACCAAAGCCGTATTGGACGGCGACTTGGACGGCTTCATCGAAGCCAGCCTGAAACAAGGCGTATAAACCGTAAAACATAAAATGCCGTCTGAAAGATTTCAGACGGCATTTTTCAGTTTGAAAGAAACATTATTTTGCAAATATTAAAACATGTTTTGCAAATGCAAAGATTGGCGGTAATATATAGTTTCTATAAAAATGATTGGTAGGTGCAATAGGCCGTCTGAAGCCTGATCCTGTCCGATATATTAGGAGAACTTATTAAATGTCCGGTCAAAAGCTGTCTTCTGCCGAGAAAACTTTCTTCGGCCATCCTTTGCAATTATCCACCCTATTCCATATTGAGCTGTGGGAGCGTTTTTCCTTCTACGGTATGCAGGGCATCCTGCTGATTTATCTATATTACGCCGCGAATCAAGGCGGTTTGGGTATGGATAAAGCCTTGGCCGGTGGCATTGTCGGCGCGTACGGCGGCAGCGTTTACCTGTCCACGATTCTCGGCGCATGGTTGGCCGACCGCATTTGGGGCGCGGAGCGTACCCTGTTTATCGCCGGCATCGTCGTGATGACCGGCCATATTTTATTGGCGATTGTGCCGGGTTTGATGGGATTGCTGCTGGGCTTGGTGTTTATCGCGCTGGGCAGCGGCGGCGTGAAATCGTCTGCCGGTTCGATGGTCGGCTCTTTGTATGAACGGGACGACCTGCGCGAATTGCGCGATGCCGGTTTCTCTATTTTCTATATTTCCATCAATATCGGCGGTTTCTTAGGCCCTTTGTTGACCGGTATTTTGCAAGACAGAATGGGATTCCATTACGGTTTCGCCGCGGCGGCCGTCGGTATGGCATTTGGCCTGCTGTGGTATTCGCGCGGCCGTAAAAACCTGCCGCATACGCCGGCTCCCAATCCGTTGCGCCCTGAAAAGGTACAGACTGCAATAGCTGTCGGTGTGTTGCTGGTTTTGGTGTTGAGCAGCGTGATTGCTTCCGGCGCGCTCAATCTTGAGAACTTTTCACGCTGGCTTTTAGGCGTGGTCATTATTACCGTTATCGCTTATTTTGCACGCCTGCTGGGCAGCAGCCAGGTTGAAGCGGCCAATAAACGCTATATTGTGGCCTATATTCCGCTGTTTTTGACCATTTGTATGTTCTGGGCGGTTTGGTTTCAGGTGTACACCGTTGCAACGGTTTATTTTGACGAAACGGTGGACCGTACTTTCTTCGGCTTTACCGTGCCTGTTTCATGGAAAGATTCGATACAGGCCATGTGGGTGGTCCTCTTTTCCGGCGTGATGGCGGCGGTGTGGACGAAAATGGGCAAACGCCAACCTAAAACGCCGTTGAAGTTTGCACTGGCCATGTTGGTAACCGGCGTCTCTTATTTGAGTTTTATTCCGTATATTTCATCCGGAACCCCGATGCCGATTATCGTGTTTATGCTGGTGTTGCTGGCGATTACGATAGGCGAGCTGATGCTGTCGCCGATTTCGCTGTCGTTTTCTACCAAAATCGCACCGAGCATGTTCAAAACACAAATGGTTGCTTTGAATTTCTTGGCATTGTCCATCGGCTTTACCTTGGGCGGAGTGTTGTTTAAAGACTACTACAATGCTCAGTCGCCATTGGATTTCTACTGGATGCTGGCCACCATCGGCGCGGTAACCTGCGGTATCCTGTTGGTACTCGCCCCGGTATTGAACCGCATGCTCAAAGGTGTCGATTGATTTTTCCATTTAAATGGATGTGATGTACGCAGGCCGTCTGAAAATAATCTATTTCAGACGGCCTCATGTTTTATTGGGAATCGGAAAGAGGGAGGATTCGGGGCATAAATTGAATAGGCGGAAAATTTAAATTAAATGATACATAATTAAACCGAAATTAAAATTTGGAAATATTAAATACAAATAAGAATTGTTCTCATAACTTTATTGAATTTATTGAGGTTTTTTTGCTGATTTGCTGATATTTACCTTTAAATGGCTTTTGAAATTCGATAAAATGGTAATCTATTTTTAAGATTTGTCTGTCAACCAGTTAGGTACGACCATGTTGGCCAGTTACTTTCCCGTCCTCGTATTCATCCTCGTCGGCCTTGCGGCCGGCGTGCTGTTTATTTTGCTCGGCACAATTTTAGGCCCGAAACGTCACTATGCCGAAAAAGACGCGGCTTACGAATGCGGTTTTGAAGCCTTTGAGAACGCAAGGATGAAGTTCGACGTGCGCTATTACCTCGTCGCCATCCTCTTCATCCTGTTTGATTTGGAGGTCGCGTTCATGTTGCCATGGGCAGTTGTGTTCAAAGATTTGGGCGCGTACGGCTTTTGGTCTATGCTAGTGTTTATCGTCGTTCTGACGGTAGGCTTTATTTACGAATGGAAAAAAGGTGCGCTGGAATGGGAATAGAAGGCGTTTTGAAAAAAGGTTTCATCACCACCAGCGCGGATACGGTGTTGAACTATATGCGTACCGGTTCATTGTGGCCGGTTACTTTCGGCTTGGCCTGCTGCGCCGTGGAAATGATGCATGCGGGTATGGCGCGTTATGACCTTGACCGTTTCGGCATCATTTTCCGTCCGTCCCCACGTCAGGCCGACCTGATGATTGTGGCAGGTACGTTGACCAACAAAATGGCACCTGCACTGCGCCGCGTGTATGACCAGCTCGCCGAGCCGCGCTGGGTATTGTCTATGGGCTCGTGTGCCAACGGCGGCGGCTATTACCACTATTCTTATTCCGTTGTGCGCGGTGCCGACCGCGTCGTGCCGGTAGACGTTTATGTGCCGGGTTGTCCGCCGACTGCGGAAGCCCTGATTTACGGCCTGATTCAGCTCCAACAAAAAATCAAGCGCACTTCCACCATTGCGCGTGACGAGTAAGGAGAGGACGATATGGCAAGCATTCAAAACTTATACGAGACCGTCGTCGGCGTGCTTGGCGATCAGGCAAGCAAAGTCATTTCAGCTTTGGGCGAGATTACCGTCGAGTGTCTGCCCGAACACTATATTTCAGTCATGACCGCATTGCGCGACCATGAAGAGCTGCATTTCGAGCTTCTGGTTGACTTGTGCGGTGTCGATTACAGCACTTACAAAAACGAAGTATGGCAGGGCAAACGCTTTGCCGTCGTCAGTCAGCTGCTTTCCGTTAAAAACAATCAACGCATCCGCGTACGCGTCTGGGTTTCAGACGACGACTTCCCAGTAGTCGAATCCGTCGTCGATATTTACAACAGCGCGGATTGGTACGAACGCGAAGCCTTCGATATGTACGGCATCATGTTCAACAACCACCCGGACTTGCGCCGCATCCTGACCGATTACGGTTTTGTCGGACATCCGTTCCGCAAAGACTTCCCGATTTCCGGCTATGTGGAAATGCGTTACGATGAAGAGCAAAAACGCGTGATTTACCAACCTGTTACCATTGAGCCGCGCGAGATCACGCCGCGTATCGTCCGTGAGGAGAACTACGGTGGCCAATAAATTAAGAAACTACACCATCAACTTCGGCCCGCAACACCCTGCGGCGCACGGCGTATTGCGTATGATTTTGGAGTTGGAGGGCGAAACCATCGTCCGTGCCGATCCGCACATCGGCCTCCTGCACCGCGGTACTGAAAAACTGGCTGAAACCAAAACCTATCTGCAAGCCCTGCCCTATATGGACCGTTTGGACTACGTTTCCATGATGGTCAACGAGCAGGCGTATTGCTTGGCGGTAGAAAAACTTGCCGGTATCGATGTACCTATCCGCGCCCAGTATATTCGCGTGATGTTTGCCGAAGTAACGCGCATCCTCAATCACTTAATGGGCATCGGTTCGCACGCTTTCGACATCGGCGCGATGACCGCCATTCTTTACGCCTTCCGCGACCGCGAAGAGCTGATGGACTTGTACGAAGCCGTTTCCGGCGCGCGTATGCACGCGGCCTACTTCCGTCCCGGCGGCGTTTACCGCGACCTGCCCGACTTCAT
Source organism: Neisseria sp. P0017.S009 (assembly GCF_051957375.1). Classification (NCBI taxonomy): domain Bacteria; kingdom Pseudomonadati; phylum Pseudomonadota; class Betaproteobacteria; order Neisseriales; family Neisseriaceae; genus Neisseria; species Neisseria sp. P0017.S009. The sequence goes on along the minus strand of NZ_JBQCWL010000003.1, from coordinate 213,043 downwards.
GCCTAAATACGAGAGCAGCAAATTCCGCAACGCCAAAGTATTGAAGCAGCTCAACGAATCCCGCGAAGGTACCATGCTCGACTTTATCGACGCCTTCTGCGAGCGTTTCCCGAAAAACATCGACACACTCGAAACCCTCCTGACCGACAACCGTATTTGGAAACAGCGTACCGTCGGCATCGGTGTTGTCACTCCTGAGCGCGCCATGCAAAAAGGCTTTACCGGCGTTATGTTGCGCGGTTCCGGCGTGGAATGGGACGTGCGTAAGACACAACCTTACGAAGTGTACGACAAAATGGATTTCGACATCCCCGTCGGCGTCAACGGCGACTGCTACGACCGTTACCTCTGCCGTATGGAAGAAATGCGTCAATCCGTACGCATCATCAAACAATGTTCCGAGTGGTTGCGTGTCAATCCGGGTCCGGTCATTACCACAAACCACAAATTCGCTCCGCCCAAACGTACCGAAATGAAAACAGGTATAGAAGACCTGATTCACCATTTCAAACTCTTTACCGAGGGTATGCACGTTCCCGAGGGCGAGACCTACACCGCTGTCGAACATCCGAAAGGCGAGTTCGGCGTTTACATCATTTCAGACGGCGCAAACAAACCCTACCGCCTGAAAATCCGCGCACCCGGCTTCGCCCACCTGCAAGGCATGGACGAAATGGCAAAAGGCCACATGCTGGCCGACGTTGTTGCCATCATCGGTACGCAGGACATCGTATTCGGGGAGGTTGACCGATAATGTTATCCGCAGAATCTTTAAAACAAATTGACATCGAGTTGGCAAAATATCCTGCCGACCAACGTCGCTCCGCCATCATGGGCGCATTGCGTATTGCCCAAACCGAAAAAGGCTGGCTTGCTCCTGAGACCATCGCTTTTGTCGCAGACTATATCGGCATCTCGCCTGCACAAGCCTACGAAGTCGCTACTTTCTACAATATGTACGACCTTGAGCCTGTCGGCAAATACAAACTGACCGTTTGTACCAACCTGCCCTGCGCCCTGCGCGGCGGTATGGCAACCGGCGAATACCTCAAACAAAAACTCGGTATCGGCTACGGCGAAACCACGCCCGACGGCAAATTTACCCTTGTCGAAGGCGAATGCATGGGCGCATGTGGCGACGCTCCGGTCATGCTGGTCAACAACCACAGCATGTGCAGCTTTATGACCGCAGAAGCGATTGACAAGAAACTTGCCGAACTGAAATAAAAGGCCGTCTGAAAACAACGGCTGCAACCGATACGAAAACGAACAGGCACACCAAAAATGGCTATTTACCAATCAGGCGTGATTTTTGACCAAGTGGATACCGCCAATCCCGATTGCTGGACATTGGACGAATACGTCAAACGTGGCGGTTATACCGCCCTGCGTAAAATCCTGTCCGAAAACATCTCGCAAACCGATGTGATTGACGAAGTCAAAACCTCTGGCTTGCGCGGTCGTGGCGGTGCGGGCTTCCCGACCGGTTTAAAATGGAGCTTTATGCCCCGTTCCTTCCCGGGCGAAAAATATGTGGTTTGTAACACCGACGAAGGCGAGCCGGGTACATTTAAAGACCGCGACATCATCATGTTCAATCCTCATGCCCTGATTGAAGGCATGATTATCGCCGGTTACGCGATGGGTGCGAAAGCCGGCTACAACTACATCCACGGCGAAATTTTCGAAGGCTACCAACGTTTTGAAGCCGCTTTGGAGCAGGCGCGTGCCGCAGGCTTTTTGGGTAAAAATATTTTGGGTTCGGATTTTGAATTTGAACTCTTCGCCCACCACGGCTACGGCGCATATATTTGCGGCGAAGAAACCGCATTGCTCGAATCGCTGGAAGGCAAAAAAGGCCAGCCTCGCTTTAAACCACCATTCCCTGCTTCGTTCGGCCTGTACGGCAAACCGACTACCATCAACAATACCGAAACGTTCTCCTCCGTCCCCTTCATTATCCGTGACGGCGGACAGGCATTTGCCGATAAAGGTATTCCGAATGCAGGCGGTACCAAATTGTTCTGTATTTCCGGTCATGTCGAGCGTCCAGGCAACTATGAAGTGCCGTTGGGCACGCCGTTTGCCGAAGTCCTGAAAATGGCGGGCGGTATGCGCGGCGGTAAAAAACTTAAAGCCGTCATTCCCGGCGGTTCGTCCGCGCCCGTGTTGCCTGCCGATATCATGATGCAGACCAATATGGACTATGACTCGATTTCCAAAGCAGGCTCGATGTTGGGTTCCGGCGCGATTATCGTCATGGACGAAGACGTGTGCATGGTGAAAGCCCTTGAACGCCTGAGCTACTTCTACTACGACGAGTCTTGCGGCCAATGTACGCCTTGTCGTGAAGGTACTGGCTGGCTTTACCGCATCGTCCACCGCATCGTAGAAGGCAAAGGCCGCATGGAAGACTTGGATTTGCTGGATTCCGTCGGCAACCAAATGGCAGGCCGCACTATCTGCGCCCTTGCCGATGCCGCCGTCTTCCCTGTCCGCAGCTTTACCAAGCATTTCCGTGATGAGTTTGTGCATTACATCGAACACGGCGGACCGATGAAACCGAATAAGTGGTGCTAAGTTTTCAGACGGCCTCTAAAAGAATTATTTATTAAATACCCGTAACTAGGAACGAACCATGTTACAAATCGAAATCGACGGCAAACAGGTATCTGTGGAGCAGGGCGCGACGGTGATTGAAGCCGCGCACAAGCTCGGTACTTATATCCCGCATTTCTGTTACCACAAAAAACTTTCCATCGCCGCCAACTGCCGTATGTGTTTGGTGGACGTGGAAAAAGCCCCCAAACCCCTGCCCGCCTGTGCCACGCCGGTTACAGACGGCATGATTGTGCGTACGCATTCGGCAAAAGCCCGAGAGGCGCAAGAAGGCGTGATGGAGTTCCTGCTCATCAACCATCCGCTTGATTGTCCGACCTGCGACCAAGGCGGCGAATGCCAGTTGCAGGATTTGGCGATGGGCTACGGCAAAACCACCAGCCGTTATACCGAAGAAAAACGTTCCGTCGTCGGCAAGGATATGGGTCCTTTGGTTTCCGCCGAGGAAATGAGCCGTTGTATCCACTGTACCCGTTGCGTTCGTTTCACTGAAGAAATCGCCGGCGTGCAAGAAATCGCTATGGCCAACCGCGGCGAATACTCCGAAATTATGCCTTTTATCGGCAAAGCAGTGGAAACCGAATTGTCAGGCAACGTCATCGATTTGTGTCCTGTCGGCGCATTGACCAGCAAACCGTTCCGCTTCAACGCGCGTACTTGGGAATTGAACCGCCGCAAATCCGTTTCCGCCCATGACGCTTTGGGCAGCAACCTGATTGTACAAACCAAAGACCATACCGTCCGTCGCGTGTTGCCGTTGGAAAACGAAGCCATCAACGAATGCTGGCTGTCCGACCGCGACCGTTTTGCCTACGAAGGCCTGTATCACGAAAGCCGTCTGAAAAACCCGAAAATCAAACAGGGTGGCGAGTGGATGGACGTGGATTGGAAAACCGCGTTGGAATATGTCTGCAGCGCGATTGAATGTATCGCCAAAGACGGCAACCAAAACCAAGTCGGCATTTGGGCCAATCCGATGAATACGGTTGAAGAGCTGTATCTGGCCAAAAAACTTGCCGACGGCTTGGGCGTTAAAAACTTTGCAACCCGCCTGCGCCAACAAGACAAACGTCTTTCAGACGGCCTTAAAGGTGCACAATGGTTGGGACAAAGCATTGAATCTTTGGCTGACAACGATGCCGTATTGGTAGTCGGCGCAAACTTGCGCAAAGAACAGCCACTCCTGACCGCCCGCCTGCGCCGCGCCGCCAAAGACCGTATGGCCTTGAGCGTATTGGCCAGCAGTAAAGAAGAATTGTTTATGCCGCTTCTGTCTCAAGAAGCCGCACATCCCGACGAGTGGGCAGGCCGTCTGAAAAACCTGTCTGCCAATGCGGAACACGCCGTTACCGCCAGCCTGAAAAACGCTGAAAAAGCAGCGGTGATTTTGGGCGCTGAAGTGCAAAACCATCCCGATTACGCCGCCATTTACGCCGCCGCGCAAGAGCTGGCAGACGCAACCGGCGCAGTGCTGGGTATTTTGCCGCAAGCCGCCAACAGCGTTGGTGCGGACGTATTGGGCGTGAACTCCGGCGAGAGCGTTACCGAAATGGCAAACGCGCCGAAACAGGCAGTCTTGTTGCTCAACGTCGAACCTGAAATCGATACAGTTGACGGTGCAAAAGCCGTGGCAGCGTTGAAACAGGCGAAAAGCGTGATGGCGTTTACGCCGTTTGTCAGCGAAACGCTGCTGGACGTGTGCGACGTATTGTTGCCGATTGCGCCGTTTACCGAAACATCAGGCAGCTTCATCAATATGGAAGGCCGTCTGCAATCTTTCCACGGCGTGGTACAAGGCTTCGGCGATTCGCGTCCGATGTGGAAAGTGTTGCGCGTATTGGGCAACCTGTTTGATCTGAAAGGTTTTGAATACCACGATACCTCCGCGATTCTGAAAGATGCGCTGGATGCAGAAAGCCTGCCGTCTAAACTGGACAACCGCAGCACATGGGTAGGGGATGGCGTTCAGACGGCCTCAGACCGCCTCGTCCGTGTCGGCGGCGTCGGTATTTATCACACTGATTCTATCGTGCGCCGTTCCGCACCGTTGCAAGAAACCAGCCATGCCGCCGTGCCTGCCGCGCGTGTAAATCCAAACACATTGGCACGCTTGGGCCTGCAAGACGGACAAACTGTTGTTGCCAAACAAAACGGCGCAAGCGTATTGGTTGCCGTCAAAGCTGATGCCGGTTTGCCTGAAAACGTGGTGCATCTGCCGCTGCATACCGAAAATGCCGCGCTGGGTGCGTTGATGGACACTATTGAACTGGCGGGAGCTTGATCATGCAAGAATGGTTCCAAAACCTCTTTGCCGCAACGCTCGGTCTGGGCGATTTGGGTATTACCGTAGGCTTGGTGGTATCCGTCATCGTCAAAATCGTGATTATCCTGATTCCGCTGATTCTGACCGTTGCCTACCTGACGTATTTCGAACGTAAAGTCATCGGCTTTATGCAGCTTCGCGTTGGCCCAAACGTAACCGGCCCGTGGGGTCTGATTCAGCCGTTTGCCGACGTGTTCAAACTCTTGTTTAAAGAGGTAACCCGTCCGAAGCTGTCAAACAAAGCCCTGTTCTACATCGGCCCGATTATGTCGCTCGCCCCGTCTTTCGCGGCATGGGCAGTGATTCCGTTCAACGAAGAATGGGTACTGACCAATATCAATATCGGTCTTTTGTACATCCTGATGATTACCTCGCTGTCGGTTTACGGCGTGATCATCGCGGGCTGGGCTTCCAACTCCAAATATTCGTTCTTGGGCGCAATGCGTGCTTCCGCGCAAAGTATCTCTTACGAAATCGCCATGAGCGCCGCGCTGGTGTGTGTCGTGATGGTGTCGGGCAGCATGAACTTCTCCGACATCGTTGCCGCACAAGCCAAAGGTATTGCCGGCGGTTCGGTATTCTCTTGGAACTGGCTGCCGCTGTTCCCCATCTTCATCGTCTATCTGATTTCCGCCGTTGCCGAAACCAACCGCGCACCGTTTGACGTGGCAGAGGGCGAGTCCGAAATCGTTGCCGGACACCACGTCGAATATTCCGGCTTCGCGTTCGCGCTGTTCTTCCTTGCCGAATACATTTTCATGATTCTGATTGCCGCGCTGACATCGCTGATGTTCCTCGGCGGCTGGCTGTCCCCATTCCCGCAAAGCTGGGGCATTGTCGGCACGCCTTCCGCGTTCTGGATGTTCGTGAAAATGGCGGCTGTGCTGTACTGGTATCTGTGGATACGCGCCACCTTCCCGCGCTACCGCTACGACCAAATCATGCGTTTGGGTTGGAAAGTGCTGATTCCCATCGGCTTCGCCTACATCGTGATTTTGGGTCTGTGGATGATTTCACCGCTGAATTTGTGGAAATGATATAAGTTGGGGCTTCAGGCAGCCTGAAAATATTATGTGATTGTTTTAGGAGTTTTATCATGGCAGAAGTTAAATTCCCAATTTATAGTATTGGACATGGTAATAGACAAGTAGAAACTTTTTTTGGATTATTAAAAAAATATGAAATAGATTACTTAATAGACGTGCGAACTAATCCATTCTCTCGCTTTAATCCGAATTTTAACCGTGGAATATTGGAAAATTTTTGTAGAGAATATTCAGTAACCTATCTGTTTTTAGGCGATACTTTAGGTGGTAAGCCCGTTAATCGTGCTTGTTATGATGATGATGGGCATGTTTTGTATGAAGAAGTAATGAAGACAGATAGTTTTATTGTTTCCGCAAATAGGTTGATTACAGCATACAATAAAAATTTAAAAGTAGCTTGTATGTGTAGCGAGCTTAGACCTTGCGAATGCCATAGAAGTAAAATGATTGGTCGTTACTTAAGTGATAGAAATATTGATATTCAGCATATTGATGAAAAAGGAAATCTCGTGAGTCAACAGGATGTAATGGTACAAGTTACTGGGGGCTATGAAGAAGATATATTTGGTAATGTGTTTGAATTTAAATCAATAGGAGTGTATTAGAAATGTTTGTTACTGCAACTGGTGTATACGGTAATACAGAAGCTGAATTTTTTCAAAAATTATTAGATAAAAAAATTACGTTATTTGTAGATGTACGCCAGCGACGTGGCATGCGTGGCAATAAGTATGCTTTTGCAAATAGCATTTATCTGCAAAATAAATTAAATGAATTAGGCATTAATTATATTCACATTAAAGAATTAGCACCAACTAATGAAATTCGTGAAGCACAAAAGAAGAATGATTTATTAACTAATCAATCCAAACAAAAACGTGAATGTTTAGGGAGTAAATTTATTGAATTATATGATGATAAAATTCTGAAAAATTTTGATTTCAAAAATTTTATTAACCAATTTAATTCAGAAAAGGTTACATTTTTTTGTGTAGAGCAAAATTGTTCAGCCTGTCATAGAACGCTGATTGTGAATAAGTTAAAACAGGAATTTAAATTAGATGGTTACTGTTTCTAAGAATGTAGTAATTTTAGCTCGAACACAAATGAAAGGTCATGTTTGTATTGGTGCATTTGACAGTGATTCAAATAGATACATTCGCCTATTAACTGAAAATGCTGAAAATCAAAATGAAGATAGCCCATATCAAGTGGGTCAAGTGTATTCGGTTGAATATGAAAATAGAGAAGGACTTGTTCTACCACATTGCGAAGATGTTTGTGTTCAAAATAGTTGTTTTCTTGGTACTTTAACAAGGGAGCAATTACAAAAATTTTTGAATAGAATTGCTATTTCTAATATTCATATTCGTGATTTGTTTGATGGAGCATTGAATTGGGAGCATAACAAAGCTTTTTTGTTAAAAAATAGTATGAACTTACCGAATTATAGTGTGGTAGTGGCCAGCTTGAATCATGATTTATTTTTATCGAAATATGATGAGCAAAGATTCTATTACATTGATGGTATATGTACTTTTACCGTACCATATGTTGGTGTCAATGATATTGGTGGTTTGAGAAAAATTACTGCAGGTAGGTATGTACGGTTCTCACTTGCGCGGTGGTGGGATGGCAATGGTAATCTTGATGTAGCTAGAGCTTATTTACAATTATCCGCAGTTTATTAAATATATTCCCAGGTATCTGAAATCTAATTTCAATTAAAAAATAATCTACTCTAAAAGAGTAGGGTGTACGTTATGGCTAACTTAGTAAAAACCTTTCTTTTAGGCGAATTGGTAAAAGGCTTGGGCGTAACGCTCAAAAACTTTTTTGCCCGCAAAGACACAATTTATTTCCCCGAAGAGAAAACGCCGCAATCCGTGCGTTTCCGCGGTCTGCACGCGCAACGCCGTTATCCGAATGGCGAAGAGCGTTGCATCGCATGTAAATTGTGTGAAGCCGTTTGCCCCGCAATGGCGATCAACATCGAATCGGAAGAACGCGAAGACGGCACGCGCCGCACCAAGCGTTACGATATCGATCTGACCAAGTGTATCTTCTGCGGCTTCTGCGAAGAGGCGTGTCCGACCGATGCGATTGTGGAAACGCATATTTTTGAATACCACGGCGAGAAAAAAGGCGACTTGCACATGACCAAGCCGATTCTTTTGGCCATTGGCGACAAATACGAAGCTGAAATCGCCAAACGCAAAGCCGCTGACGCGCCGTACCGTTAAGGAGCAGACGAATGACTTTTTCCGCGATTCTGTTCTATATCCTTGCCGCCATCGTCCTATACGGCGCGCTGCGTACCGTTACCGCGAAAAACCCTGTCCACGCCGCTTTGCATCTGGTGCTGACTTTCTGCGTGAGCGCGATGATTTGGATGCTGATGCAGGCTGAGTTTTTGGGCGTTACGCTGGTGGTTGTATATGTCGGCGCCGTGATGGTGCTGTTCCTGTTCGTCGTGATGATGCTGAACATCGACATCGAGGAAATGCGCGCCGGTTTCTGGCGTCATGCGCCTGTTGCCGGTGTGGTCGGTACGTTGTTGGCGGTTGCCCTGATTCTGATTCTGGTCAACCCGAAAACCGACCTTGCCGCGTTTGGTCTGATGAAAGACATTCCTGCGGATTACAACAATATCCGTGATTTGGGCAGCCGTATTTATACCGATTATCTGCTGCCGTTTGAGCTGGCGGCGGTATTGCTGCTGTTGGGTATGGTGGCGGCGATTGCGCTGGTTCACCGTAAAACCACCAATCCGAAACGCATGGATCCTGCCGACCAAGTTAAAGTGCGCGCCGACCAAGGTCGTATGCGCTTGGTGAAAATGGAAGCCGTGAAACCGCAAGTCGAATCTCTCGAAGAAAACGAAGTTTCAGACGGCCTTAAGCCGGAAGAGGAGGGCAAAGCATGATTACCTTGACGCATTATCTGGTATTGGGTGCGCTCCTGTTCGGTATCAGCGCAATGGGTATCTTCATGAACCGCAAAAACGTGCTGGTATTGCTGATGTCCATCGAGCTGATGCTTTTGGCGGTGAACTTCAACTTTATCGCCTTCTCGCAATATTTGGGCGATACTGCCGGACAGATTTTCGTATTCTTCGTACTGACCGTTGCCGCTGCCGAATCTGCCATCGGTTTGGCGATTATGGTATTGGTGTACCGCAACCGACAAACAATCAACGTTGCCGATTTGGATGAGTTGAAAGGGTAATCATGAACGATATGACTTTATATTTGATAATTGCCCTTGTTCCGTTGGCAGGCTCGCTGATTGCGGGTTTGTTCGGCAACAAAATCGGACGTGCCGGCGCGCATACGGTTACGATACTCGGCGTGGCGGTGTCTGCCGTGCTGTCGGCTTATGTGCTGTGGGGATTCCTCAATGGTAGCCGTGCCAAGTTTGACGAGAACGTCTATACCTGGCTGACAATGGGCGGTTTGGATTTCTCCGTCGGCTTCTTGGTCGATACGATGACGGCGATGATGATGGTCGTAGTAACCGGCGTGTCGTTGATGGTGCATATCTACACCATCGGTTATATGCACGACGAAAAAGTCGGCTACCAACGCTTCTTCAGCTATATTTCTTTGTTTACTTTCAGCATGTTGATGCTGATTATGAGCAACAACTTCATCCAGCTCTTCTTCGGCTGGGAAGCTGTGGGCTTGGTGTCGTATCTCTTGATCGGTTTCTATTTCAAACGTCCGAGCGCGACTTTTGCCAACCTGAAAGCCTTTTTGATCAACCGTGTCGGCGACTTCGGCTTTTTGCTCGGTATCGGTTTGGTGCTTGCCTATTTCGGCGGCAGCTTGCGCTATCAAGATGTATTCGCTTATCTGCCTAATGTTCAGACGGCCACTATCCAATTGTTCCCCGGTGTGGAATGGTCTTTGATTACTGTAACCTGTTTGCTTCTGTTTGTCGGTGCGATGGGTAAATCGGCACAATTCCCGCTGCACGTCTGGCTGCCTGATTCGATGGAAGGTCCGACCCCGATTTCTGCATTGATTCACGCCGCAACCATGGTTACGGCAGGTCTGTTCATGGTATCACGTATGTCTCCGATTTATGAGATGAGCAGCACTGCGCTGTCAGTCATCATGGTAATCGGTGCGATTACCGCCCTGTTTATGGGCTTCTTGGGCGTGATTCAAAACGACATCAAGCGCGTGGTTGCGTATTCCACCCTGTCGCAACTGGGCTATATGACTGTGGCTTTGGGCGCGTCCGCCTATTCCGTGGCGATGTTCCATGTGATGACCCACGCTTTCTTTAAAGCCTTATTGTTCTTGGCCGCAGGTAGCGCGATTATCGGTATGCACCACGACCAAGACATGCGCCACATGGGCAACCTGAAAAAATACATGCCGATTACTTGGCTGACCATGCTGATCGGTAACTTGTCGCTGATTGGTACGCCGTTCTTCTCCGGCTTCTATTCCAAAGATTCGATTATCGAAGCAGCCAAATACAGCACCCTGCCGGGTAGCGGCTTTGCTTATTTTGCCGTCCTCGCCAGCGTTTTTGTTACTGCGTTCTATGCGTTCCGCCAATACTTTATGGTGTTCCACGGCGAAGAGAAATGGCGCAGCCTGCCTGAACATCATGACGATCATCATGGTGAAGAACATCACGGCTTGGGCAAAAACGACAATCCGCACGAAAGTCCATTGGTTGTTACCCTGCCTTTGATTTTGCTTGCCATTCCGTCCGTCATCATCGGCTATGTTGCCATTGAGCCTATGCTTTACGGCGATTTCTTCAAAGACGTGATTTTCGTCAACGCCGACGCGCATCCGACCATGCACATCATGAAGGAAGAGTTCCACGGCGCATTGGCAATGGTGTCTCACAGCCTGCATTCGCCTGTACTCTACCTCGCTATTGCAGGTGTATTGAGCGCATGGCTCCTGTACGTCAAACTGCCGCACCTGCCTGCGAAAATTGCACAGACATTCCGTCCGATTTACGTTTTGTTTGAAAACAAATACTACCTCGACGCCCTGTATTTCAACGTCTTCGCTAAAGGCACGCGCGCATTGGGTACTTTCTTCTGGAAAGTCGGCGATACCGCCATTATCGACAACGGTATCGTCAACGGCTCTGCCAAACTGGTCGGCGCGATTGCCGCGCAGGTACGCAAAGTCCAAACTGGCTTTATCTACACCTACGCCGCCGCTATGGTATTCGGCGTATTGGTACTGCTCGGCATGACCTTCTGGGGATTGTTCCGATAAAAGCGGGATTTCAGACGGCCTATCTATAGTTTGTGTGTATAGGGGCCGTCTAAAAAAGAAAATTTGAGCAACAATGATTGAAGACAAATTACCGCAAACCCTGGACGAAGTCCGCGAAGCCATTGATGGTTTGGACAAGGGATTAATCGAATTACTCGCCCGTCGGCAGAAATTGGTACGGCAGGCTGGTCGTCTGAAACCTAAAAACGATGTGCGGGCGGTTTCCGCGCCTGAACGGGTGGCTCAAGTGATTTCCTCGCGCCGCGCTTATGCCGAAAAGGCCGGTTTGTCGCCTGAAGTAGCAGAAGCAATTTGGCGCAGCATGATTGATGCGTTCATTAAACTTGAGATGGACACCAACCGTACCGACGGGGCGTAGTCAAAATCTTCGGATAACGGTTTTGACAAGAAAAATAGGGAAGAGGCCGTCTGAAATATAAAGGCGAGAAAAAACCATGTCGGACACACAAACCATCCGCTCCGCCGAATTTACCGCTTCCCGCGCATGGGGCGCACTCGACATCGCCAATATGAACGGCACCACCGTACGCCTGCACTGGACGAACCAGCCCTACACATGGCACATCAACGACGGCGAGGAAGTGTTTGCTGTGATGGATGGCGAAGTTGAGATGCACTACCGAGAAAACGGCGAAGAACACATCGTTCGTTTAAAAAGCGGAGATATCTTCTATGCAGGAATCGGTGCGGAACACGTCGCCCACCCGCGCGGCGAAGCGCGGATTTTAGTGATTGAGAAAGAAGGCAGTGTTTAGGGCGGATACGCATAAGTATTATGTGCTTTTTCAGGTAGCCTGAAAATCATAAATCTATCAACGAGACTTTAATCATGGCAAATCTAAATGTGAGCAGTAAAAAAATTATTAATCTGCTAGGTAATCAAGATATGCAGGAAAAATATTTTATCATTCCTGAATATCAACGCCCCTATCGCTGGGATACCGAAAAATGCGCCGTATTATGGTCTGATATTGTGGATTTTCGTCAGTCGTCCACAGGAAAAAATGAAGAATATTTTCTTGGTACAATCGTCGTTTGCCCCAATGAAAAAGGTAATTTGGAAGTAATTGATGGGCAACAGCGTTTAACATCATTACTGCTGTTATTGCGTGCGTTTTATCGAGTTTTAGAGCAAACGGAAAGTACCCCCGATACCGCAGCCAAAATTACCACACTTAAAAGCAAAATTGCCCCCTGTATTTGGGATGTTGATGTTCTAACGGCTGAAATTACCGATAGAACCGCAATCCGGCTGCATACGCAAGTTGCCACAGAAACAGATAACGAAATTTTGCACGAGATTTTGGCAAACGGTGAAATCTCAGAAGAGTGTCGTTCTAATTACGCTGTTAATTATTTGTATTTCCTGAAACAGTGCCAAGAATACGCCAGAACCAACCCAATGGATTGGTATCATCTTTGTTTAACTATTTTGAATGACTGTATTTTACTTCCGATTGAAAGTGACAGTTTAAATAGTGCATTAACCATATTTTCCACATTAAACGATAGGGGCTTGCCTTTGTCGGATGCAGATATTTTTAAAGCCAGGCTTTATAAGATGGCGCAGCAGAAAGATAAATTTGTTGAACAATGGAAGGAACTTGTTGCGTTGGCAGAGGGTGCATCTATTTCCGTAGATGATTTGTTCCGCTATTACACCCATGTATTAAGGGCGAAAGAAAAGATTACGGATAAAGAAATTGGGCTTCGCCGTTTTTATACTGACGACCGAAACAAACAGTTGGAAAACGAAAATTTGTTCAATCACTTAATTGAGCTGGCTGGATTTTGGCAGGATATTAACAACAGCAAAACTAACCAAGACGTGGAAACTTCGAACTTTGTAAATGACGAGGCGGCCAAGTGGCTGCAATGTCTGAATGTCTATCCTAATGAGTTTTGGAAATACGCCGCGAGTGTGTTCTTCATTGCAAACAAGGGTGCGCAATCCTTTAAAGATGATTTTGCAGCATTATTAAAACAGCTTACTGCATTTTTGTATGCTAAATTTTTAGTTGCGCCAACCGTAACCGCAATTAAAGATGATATTTATAAATTATGTGTTGCGATTTATCACGGTGAGAAAAACGCTTTATCATATGTTATGCCTGCACCCATACACTATGAACAAAATACAGGACGTATAACTAAAGGGTTGTTAATGATTAATGCTTATCTATTTGATAAAGAGCAGAAATTATTGCCAACTAAAACTGAAATCGAACATATCTTTCCGAAAAAATGGCAGGAAACTAACTATAATGGTTGGTCAATCATAGATGCGGAACAATATTTAGAACAATTAGGTAATAAAATTGTTTTTGAAAAACGGTTAAATATTCAGGCAGGTAACGGCTATTTTGGTAAGAAAAAGGAGCACTATCAAAAATCCGATATTGTTGAAGTGCGTAAATTAGCAGGTGAAAATGCCAATGATTGGTTGCCGAGTGATATTCAGAAACGCCAGCAGCAGATTGTGGATAGATTGAAACAGTTTTTCGATAATTGTTTTGAAGCAGCCAGCATCCCCAAAAAAAATTAACTTTTCCAATAACCTCCAAACCAAACAGGTAACGCAATGTTTTCTAACCATCTTCTCAGCTTGGCAATATGGATACCCATTGCCGCAGGTGTGCTGGTTTTGGCGACCGGTAAAGACAGCCGTGCGCCGCTGGCGCGTGTGCTTGCCTTCATGGGTGCGCTTGCCGGTTTCTTGGTAACGCTGCCCTTGTTTACCGGTTTCGACCGTTTGAGCGGCGGCTATCAGTTTACCGAGTTCCACGAGTGGATTCCGCTTCTGAAAATCAACTACGCATTGGGCGTGGACGGTATTTCAGTGCTCTTTATCATCTTGAATGCGTTTATTACGCTGTTGGTGGTATTGGCCGGTTGGGAAGTCATTCAGAAACGTCCGGCGCAGTATATGGCGGCATTCCTGATGATGTCGGGTTTGATTAACGGCGCGTTTGCCGCGCAGGATGCGATTCTGTTTTATGTGTTCTTCGAGGGTATGCTGATTCCGCTGTACCTGATTATCGGTGTATGGGGCGGTCCGCGCCGCGTCTATGCGTCGGTCAAGCTGTTCCTCTATACGCTGATGGGTTCGCTCTTGATGCTGGTTGCCATGGTTTACCTGTACTATCAAACAGGCAGCTTCTCTATTGTCGATTTCCAAAACATCAAACAGATTCCGTTGGGCGTACAGCAGCTTTTGTTTGTGGCATTCTTCCTGTCATTTGCCGTAAAAGTGCCGATGTTCCCTGTGCACACTTGGTTGCCGGATGCCCACGTTGAAGCGCCGACCGGCGGTTCGATGGTGTTGGCAGCAATTACGCTGAAACTGGGTGCGTATGGTTTCTTGCGCTTTATCCTGCCGATTATGCCGGACGCGGCACGCTATTTTGCCCCTGTGATCATCGTATTGAGCCTGATTGCCGTGATTTACATCGGTATGGTGGCTTTGGTGCAAACCGATATGAAAAAACTGGTGGCGTACTCTTCCATCAGCCATATGGGTTTTGTCACTTTAGGCATGTTCCTGTTTGTGAACGGCCAACTGAATGACTGGGCATTGAAAGGCGCAATCATTCAAATGATTTCCCACGGTTTTGTGTCCGCCGCGATGTTTATGTGTATCGGCGTGATGTACGACCGCCTGCATACCCGCAATATTGCCGATTATGGCGGCGTGGTCAATGTGATGCCTAAGTTTGCGGCGTTTATGATGTTGTTCGGTATGGCCAATGCCGGTCTGCCTGCAACTTCCGGCTTTGTGGGCGAGTTTATGGTGATTATGGGCGCGGTTAAAGTGAATTTCTGGGTAGGTGCGTTGGCTGCTATGACTCTGATTTACGGTGCGTCTTATACCCTGTGGATGTACAAACGCGTTATTTTTGGTGCGATTCACAATCCGCACGTTGCCGAAATGAAAGACATCAATTGCCGCGAATTTGCGATTTTGGCGATTTTGGCGGTTGCTGTATTGGGCATGGGTCTGTATCCGCAAGCGTTTATCGAAGTAGTGCATCAAGCGGCAAACGATTTGATTGCCCATGTGGCACAAAGCAAGATTTGAGGTGTGTAAATGAACTGGTCTGATTTGAATTTAATGCCCGCCATGCCCGAAATCGTGCTGCTTGCGCTATTGGGTGTCGTATTGCTGGCAGACTTGTGGATTTGCGATAAAAGCCGCTATCTGACCCATCTGATGAGTTTGGGAACGGTCATCATCGTGGCCGTCACCCAATTGGCGGTATGGGAGCAGGGTAGTGTCGATGCCTTTCACGGTATGTATATTGCAGATGGCATGTCCCGTTTGGCAAAACTGGTGCTGTATGCGCTGACGTTTGGTCTGTTTATTTACAGTAAACCGTACAACCAAGACCGCCAAATCTTTAAAGGCGAGTTTTACACCCTGTCATTGTTTGCCCTGTTGGGTATGAGCGTCATGGTCAGCTCGGCACATTTCTTGACTGCGTATATCGGTTTGGAATTGTTGTCTTTGTCGCTGTACGCCATGATTGCCCTGCGCCGCGACTCCGGCCGCTCTGCCGAGGCCGCGCTGAAATACTTCGTATTGGGCGCGTTGGCCTCCGGTTTGCTGCTCTATGGTATTTCTATGGTTTACGGCGCCACCGGTTCCCTTGATTTTGCTTCCGTCTTGGCTTCTGCTTTCAATGAGCAGGCCAATGAATGGTTGTTGAAATTGGGTATGGTATTTATCGTAGTCGCCATTGCATTTAAATTGGGTGCGGTTCCATTCCATATGTGGGTACCCGATGTGTACGATGGTGCGCCGACCTCTGTTACCGCCTTTGTGGGTACGGCTCCGAAAATCGCCGCCGTTGTCTTTGCGTTCCGTATCCTTGTTACCGGTATGGGTACCATACATTCAGACTGGGCGCCGATGTTGGCCATTCTTGCCGTTGCTTCTTTGGTGGTCGGTAACCTTGCCGCCATCATGCAAACCAATATCAAACGTATGCTTGCCTATTCTACCGTATCGCACATGGGCTTTATCCTGTTGGCGTTTATGGCAGGCGCAGTCGGCTTTACTGCAGGTTTGTATTACGCCATTACCTATGCTTTGATGGCGGCAGTCAGCTTCGGTGTTTTGATGGTATTGTCCACCAAAGACATTGAATGTGAAAACATCAAAGACCTCGCAGGCCTTAACCAACGCCATGCATGGTTTGCCTTCCTGATGTTGCTGTCTATGTTCTCCATGGCGGGTATTCCGCCGCTGATGGGCTTCTACGCCAAATTCGGCGTGATTATGGCTCTCTTGAAACAAGGCCATGTTTGGTTGTCCGTATTTGCCGTCATCATGTCGCTGATTGGTGCGTTCTACTACCTGCGCGTGGTCAAAGTCATCTACTTCGATGCACCTGATCATGACCAGCCGGTCGGCAGCAACTATGCCGCCAAATTTGTCCTGACGGTCAATGCCTTCCTACTGCTCCTGTGGGGTATCATGCCGCAAACCGTTATCGACTGGTGTGCCAAAGCATTGATAAATACCCTGTAAGCTTCAAACAAAACCAACGGCGGCTGTTCCAAAGCCGCCGTTTTTGTTAGGATTCGCATTCGGATGAAATATACCCAAAGTTCAGACGGCCTCAAGCCTTTGAGCAATCATCAAGCGGGCATCATCAAGATATTGAATATTCCACGGATAATAATGGGCAAGAATGCCCATTTAACATGTTAAAATCACACACAGGCCGTCTGAAAACAGAAAGACCATCATGACCGCATCCATGTACATTCTTTTGTTGTTGGCACTTATCTTTGCCAACGCACCATTTATTACCACCAAATTCTTCGGCATCGTCGCCCTGAAACGCAAACATATCGGCCATCACTTGATCGAATTGCTGGCAGGTTTCCTTCTTACCGCGATCCTCGCCTATATCCTCGAATCGCGAGCTGGTGCCGTACATGCCCAAGATTGGGAGTTTTACGCGACCGTTGTCTGCCTCTACCTGATTTTTGCTTTCCCATGCTTTGTATGGCGTTACTTTTGGAATGAGAGAAATAGAGAGTAGGATTTGAATTAGGAAAAGGCCGTCTGAAAGATTTTCAGACGGCCTTTTTATATCAAGTAAGGATTGTTTTAGGGATGAGCTTTGGAACATTGACCTGGAGTTGCCATATTCAGTTTCATAATGGCAGCTTTGGCAACATCTTCAGAAATTTCAGTTACTGCCGGTATGGGTATTGGCTGTTTCTGGTAACAAGAAACCTTTGTTTTGCAAGTCACCTAAGCAATTAACAACAATATCTTTAGTTACAGAGATAAATGCCTGATCCAGATTACTATGGGGAGTCAGCTCTTTGGGTGTGGAGGTTAAACCAATAGTAGTCACAATAGCGTGATTAAATTCGGAACGGTTTAATTCTTTTTTGCCATCTGAGTAGCTACAGTAGAATTGATAGTAATCCTGAACTGTACTGCCTGCTAATCCGAAAGTCAGACCTGTTTTTATACCGTTACCTACTGCACCACCAATATTGGCGATATTGTTGGCATGGATTTTCAGGCTGTTTTGGGCTTGCGGGTCTACTGTTACAATCTTTGTTCCGTTTAGTGCAATTTTGGCAGCTTTTGTTAGAGCCGGATTTACTTTAGGGAAAGATTTACCATTACGCTCGAACTCTCCCTCTAAACGTATAGGATAAGGTTGATTTGGTACTTTCAAATCACTTTGTTTATATTTTTGATATTCGGTTGAAGTATAGGGATGTGGTACAACACAGGCAGAAAGCGCTAATGCTGAGCATAGGATGAGTAATTTGTTCATAGATATTCTCCAGTTAATTTGCATTTATCTGTTTGTTTTCAGGTGAATTAAATAACGTATTCGAATAAA
The DNA here is from genome assembly GCF_051957375.1 of Neisseria sp. P0017.S009. Lineage (NCBI taxonomy): Bacteria > Pseudomonadati > Pseudomonadota > Betaproteobacteria > Neisseriales > Neisseriaceae > Neisseria > Neisseria sp. P0017.S009. Next base: position 194,904 of record NZ_JBQCWL010000003.1, on the reverse strand, counting down.
ACCAATTATAACGTAATACAGTTTTTATACAAATTTTGCAAACTAAATGTGAAAATTTGCATGGGAAGGCAGGTTGTTATATTGGATCTACCTTGCGAACTTCATTACTTTAGAGAGAAGGTTTCCGATAGTGATGGTAGATGTCGAGGGCAAGTTAACTTTAATTACCAAGAGTACAACTGTGAGCTTTTGAGTTATTAAGATTAGATTTCGATTGAAAATGATAGGGAGATTTCAGTTTGGGTCAGTTGGTAAATAAATTAAGCCAAAAGGCCGAGTTGATGTAGTTGCTTGAAACAATAAAGGTCGTCTGAAAGATTTTCAGACGGCCTTTATTTTGTTTGATGTTAAATATCGGTTAGAAAACAAGGCTGTTGGGGCGTAAAGCCTTGTCGTGGGGGCGGTTTAACGGTACTATTCTCGGTTAATTCTGTTTTATTCCTATGAAATTGAAAGTATTAAGATGATTAATGATATTCAAAAGACAGCTGAAGGCAAAATGCAGCGTTCTCTGGAAGTATTGAAAGACAATTTGGCTAAAGTACGTACCGGCCGTGCGCATACCGGCCTGCTCGACCAAGTGGAAGTGGAATACTGGGGCAGCATGGTACCTGTGAGCCAAGTGGCGAACGTGACGCTTTTGGATGCGCGTACGATCGGTGTGAAACCTTTCGAGAGCAATATGGCTTCAAAAGTTGAGAAAGCGATCCGTGATTCCAACTTGGGCCTGAACCCTGCTTCTGTCGGTGATTTGATCCGTGTTCCAATGCCTATGTTGACTGAGGAACGCCGTAAGGATCTGATCAAAGTGGTACGCAGCGAGGCAGAAGAGGGTCGTGTGTCTATCCGCAATGTGCGCCGTGATGCAAACGACCACATCAAAAAACTGTTGAAAGACAAAGAGATTTCTGAAGATGAAGCACGCCGTGGCGAGGAAGCGGTTCAGAAGTTGACCGACAAATACATTGCTGAGGCAGACAAGCTCTTGGCTGCCAAAGAAGAAGATTTGATGGCGATTTAATCCTGTGTGCAAACCGTTCAGACGGCCTTTGGACGGTTTGCTCCCTGAAAGGCAGACATGAAAAGCAGTACGCAGACGATTTTGGAACACTCTGCCATCCCCCGACATATTGCTGTGATTATGGACGGCAACGGACGTTGGGCAAAGAAGCGTTTTCTTCCCCGTGTGATGGGGCATAAGCGCGGCTTGGATGCGCTGGAGAACATGGTGAAGCATTGTGCTGAATTGGGTGTGCGGTATTTGACCGTGTTTGCTTTTTCAACTGAAAACTGGCGACGCCCCGAGGAAGAGGTTTCTTTTCTGATGGGGCTGTTTTTGCAGGCTTTGCAAAAGCAGGTGCGCCGTTTGCACGATAACAATATGCGCTTGAGAGTCATCGGCAGCCGTGAGCGGTTTAATGCTGAAATCCTGAAGGGGATTGAGGCGGCAGAAGCGTTGACGGCAAACAATACCGGTTTGACTTTGAGCATTGCCGCCGATTATGGCGGCCGCTGGGATATTTTGCATGCGGCAAATCAGTTGATTGCCGAGGGTGCAACTGAGATTACGGAAGAGGCGTTGTCGCGTTATTTGATGTTGGGCGATGCACCCGAGCCGGATTTGTTTATCCGAACCGGTGGCGAGACGCGCATCAGTAATTTCCTGCTGTGGCAGATGGCGTATGCGGAATTGTATTTTACGGATACGCTGTGGCCTGATTTTAATGAGAAATCGTTGAACGAGGCGATTGTTTCGTTCCAAAAACGGGAGCGCCGCTTCGGGCGGACTTCCGAACAGCTGCCGGTTGAGCAGCAACGGGGTTGAGAACTATGTTGAAACAACGAATTTTAACGGCGCTGTGGCTTTTGCCGCTGATGCTGGGTATGCTGTTTTATGCACCTATGTGGCTGTGGGCTGCGTTTTGCGGCCTGATTGCCATGCTGACTTTGTGGGAATATGCCCGCATGAGTGGCTTGGACAAGCTGAAAATCAACCATTATTTGGCTTCAACGCTGGTGTTCGGCGTGATTGCCTATGCCGGCGGTTGGCAGTTGCCTGATTTGGTTTGGTATGTCGTATTGGCGTTTTGGCTGATTGTCATGCCTTGGTGGCTGAAAGCAAAATGGAAGTTAAACGGCGGCTGGCAGGCTTACACAGTCGGTTGGTTGTTGGTGATGCCGTTTTGGTTCGCACTGGTTTACCTGCGCCCTCAGCCTGAAGACGCGCTGTCTTTATTGGCGATTATGGGTTTGGTGTGGGTGGCCGATATTGGTGCATATTTCTGCGGCAAATCGTTTGGCAAGCGCAAAATTGCGCCGACCATCAGTCCGGGTAAAAGCTGGGAGGGTGCGATCGGCGGCGCATTATGCGTTGCCGTGTACATGACCATCGTATGGAAAGCCGGTTGGCTGGCTTTTGAAGCCGGTTGGTTCAAAACGATTTTGATCGGCTTGATTCTGACCGTTGTCAGCGTGTGCGGCGATTTGCTGGAAAGCTGGCTCAAACGTGCGACCGGTATCAAAGACAGCAGTAATCTGCTGCCGGGACACGGCGGCGTGTTCGACCGTGTGGACAGCCTGATTGCCGTTATCAGCATTTATGCCACCTTTGTATATTTGTTTTAAACCGCCTGTCTCATATGGTTGGGGGAGCTGATTATGTCCGAACAAAAACAGATTTCATCTTTATCGATCTTGGGCGTATTGTTGGCACTCGGATTGATGGCTGCAGCGTTTATTTTGGGCGTGCAGTTTAAGAATCTGCGTCAGCCGGGGACGATTACCGTAAAAGGTTTGGCGGAGAAAAACTTCCAATCCGACAGCGCAACGTGGAATACGGGCGTGAACGCGCACGGCGAGAGCTATCAGGAAGTTTTGGATTTACTGACGGCAAGACGCAAGAAGCTGTCTAAGTTTTTGGGTGAGCAAGGCTTTACGGCGGCTGAAATGAAAGTGGGTCTGCCTGAAGTGTCGCGCGTCTTCAATGAAACCCGCGACGAATTAGGCAACGTAACCCGCACGCCCAACGGCTACGATGGCGACCTCAATATTGTGGTCAACACCAAAAAATTGGACAAAATCCAAGCCGCCCAGCGTGCCATTTTGAATTTCCGTGCGCAAAACGAATTTATCCGCTTCGACAATCCGCAATATTTGTTGGGCAATTTGGAAACCATCAAACGCGATTTGATTACGCAGGCGACTGAGGATGCGCAGAAACGCGCGGCCGAATTTGCCAAAACCGGCGGCGGCAAAGTGGGTGCCATGCGTTCTGCTTCGCAAGGCTCGTTCAACATCTATGCCGACACCGGCAGCAGCGAGGACGACGAGTACGGCGGTTCTTACGATAAAAGCACCGTCGGCAAACAAGTCCGACTGGTTGTTACCATCGAATACGGCATTGAGTAATTCTTTCAGACGGCCTTTTCAGCTGGGAGGCAAAAGGCCGTCTGAAAATTGGAAACGGCAAAGAAATTTATTTCAAACACAATGAATACCGTTTGCACAGCACACAAAGAACACACCATGACACAACAAGTTCTGACCATATTAGGCAGCACCGGCAGCATAGGCGAAAGCACTTTAGACGTTGTTTCCCGCCATCCCGAAAAATTCCGCGTGTTCGCGCTGGCAGGGCATAGGCAGGTGGACAAGCTGGTGGCACAATGCAAACAGTTCCGCCCGGAATATGCCGTTGTCGGCGATGCTGACCATGCGGCCGAGTTGGAAAAGAAACTCAAACAAGAAGGCATCAATACGCAGGTTTTATATGGTTCTCAAGCCTTGATTGATGTCGCCTCTGCCGATGAAGTCAGCGGCGTGATGTGTGCCATTGTCGGCGCGGCTGGCTTGCCGTCGGCTTTGGCTGCCGCTCAAAAAGGCAAAACCATTTATCTGGCAAACAAAGAAACACTGGTGGTTTCCGGCGCATTGTTTATGGAAACCGCCCGTCAAAACGGCGCCACCGTCTTGCCGATTGACAGCGAACACAACGCCATCTTCCAAGTATTGCCAAGGGATTACACAGGCCGTCTGAATGAGCACGGTATCAATTCGATTATTCTGACCGCATCAGGCGGCCCCTTCCTTAACACCGATTTAAGTACATTTGACAGCATTACGCCCGAGCAGGCGGTCAAACATCCGAATTGGAGCATGGGTCGCAAAATTTCCGTCGATTCCGCGTCAATGATGAATAAGGGCTTGGAGTTGATTGAGGCGCATTGGCTGTTTAACTGTCCGCCGGAAAAACTGGAAGTCGTCATTCATCCGCAATCCGTGATACACAGCATGGTGCGTTATCGCGATGGTTCGGTATTGGCGCAGTTGGGTAATCCCGATATGCGTACGCCGATTGCTTATTGTTTGGGCCTGCCCGAACGTATCGACTCCGGCGTGGGCGAGCTGGATTTCGGCGCATTGTCCGCATTGACCTTCCAAAAGCCTGACTTTGACCGTTTCCCATGTCTGAAACTTGCCTATCAGGCAATGAATGCAGGCGGCGCCGCGCCTTGTGTGTTGAACGCCGCCAACGAAGTTGCCGTGGCCGCTTTTTTAGATAAACGCATCAAGTTTACCGATATTGCCAAAGTCGTTGCCCACTGCCTTGCACAAGATTTTTCAGACGGCCGTTACGATATCGAAGGCCTGCTGGCGCAAGACGCGCAAACACGCAGACAGGCAGAAGCCTTTATCGGCAAACAATAAAGTTTCAATGACAGGCCGTCTGAAACGTCAACCGCTTGGCATTTAGGCAGACAAAATGGAACAACTGCCTTTATAATCGGTTTTCAGACGGCCTTATCCGTTGATCATCACATTCCATACAGGGGATTTTTTTGCAAACCTTTTTAGCCTTTATCGTCGCCATTCTGATTTTGGTCAGCCTGCATGAGTTCGGACACTATATTGTTGCCCGCTGGTGCGGCGTTAAAGTCGTGCGCTTTTCCGTCGGCTTCGGTAAGCCCTTTTTCACCCGAAAACGCGGCGATACCGAGTGGTGTCTTGCCCCGATTCCGCTGGGCGGTTACGTTAAAATGGTCGATACGCGCGAAGGCGAGGTGGCAGAAGCAGATTTGCCCTACGCCTTTGACAAGCAGCATCCGGCCAGGCGCATCGCCATTGTCGCTGCCGGTCCTTTGACTAATTTGATTTTGGCCGTTTTGCTTTACGGTTTGAGCTTTTCCTTCGGCGTGACCGAGTTGCGCCCCTATGTCGGCATGGTCGAACCTGCCAGTATTGCCGCCAAAGCAGGTTTTCAGGCGGGTGATAAGATTGTATCGGTCAACGGAATCGCCGTTAAAGACTGGAGCGATGCACAAACCGAGATGGTGTTGAACCTTGAAGCCGGTCCTGTAAAAGTTGCTGTTCAGACGGCCTCAAATACCCAAGCCATCCGCATAATTGATGCCGCCGGCACGCCTGAAGCAGGTAAAGTTGCGAAAAACCAAGGCAACATCGGCCTTTTGCCTTTTAGAATTACTAACCGCATCGGTAAAGTCTTGGCCAAAAGTCCCGCCGAAAAAGCAGGTTTGAAGGAAAACGACAAACTGCTGACTGCTGATGGGAAGCCCATCGAAAGCTGGCAAGCATGGACGGAACTCTTCCGCGCCAGCCCCGGCAAACGAATCGAGCTGACTTACGAGCGTGACGGTAAAATACTGGCGACCGCTATCCGGCCGGACAGCGTCGAGCAGTCAGCAGGCGTGCTGGTGGGTAGAGCCGGGCTTGCTGCCCAGGCGGATAAAGAGTGGGATAAGACCATCCGCTACCGTTATACACCTTCCGTTGCCCAAGCCTTTGAATTGGGTTGGAACAAAACCGTCAACTATTCGTGGACGACCCTCAAATTTTTCGGAAAACTGGTTACGGGCAATGCCTCTTTGAACCATATTTCCGGCCCCCTGACCATTGCCGATGTCGCCGGACAATCCGCCAAACTCGGATTGCAGAGCTACCTCGAATTTCTGGCCTTGGTCAGCATCAGCTTAGGCGTGTTGAACCTTTTGCCCATCCCCGTTTTAGACGGCGGACATTTGGTTTTTTATACCGCCGAATGGATACGCGGAAAGCCTTTGAGCGAGCGCATACAGGCAGTCGGCCTGCGCTTCGGACTGGCAGCCATGCTTTTGATGATGGCTGTGGCTTTCTTTAATGACATCAACCGTTTGTTTGGATAATTTATGAAACTGAACCAGATTGCTTCCGCTTTAATGGTATTGAGCCTGTCTCCACTGGCATTGGCTGACTTTACCATTCAGGACATCCGCGTCGAAGGCCTGCAGCGCACCGAGCCGAGTACCGTCTTCAACTACCTGCCCGTTAAAGTCGGTGATAATTTCAATGATGCGCGCAGTGAAGAAATCATCAAAAAACTCTACGCAACCGGTTTCTTTGACGACGTACGCGTCGAAACCATGGACAATCAAGTCCTGCTGACCGTGATTGAGCGTCCAACCATCAGCTCGCTCAATATTACCGGCGCGAAAATGCTGCAAAACGATGCCATCAAGAAAAACCTTGAAGCCTTCGGTTTGGCGCAATCCCAATACTTCAACCAAGCAACGCTGAACCAAGCCGTTGCCGGTTTGAAAGAAGAGTATTTGAGCCGTGGCAAACAGTCTGTCCAAATCACTCCGACTGTAACCAAACTCGCCCGTAACCGCGTATCTATCGATATTGCCATCGAAGAGGGCAAATCTACCAAGATTACCGATATTTCCTTTGAAGGCAACGAAGTTTATTCCGACCGCCGCCTGCTGAAACAAATGTCCCTGAGCGAAGGTGGTATGTGGACTTGGATCACTAAGAGCAATCAGTTCAATGAGCAAAAATTTGCTCAGGACATGGAAAAAATCACCAATTACTACCAAAACAACGGCTACTTCAACTTCCGCATTTTGGATACCGACATCCAAACCAACGAAGACAAAACTAAGCAAACCATTAAAGTAACCGTCAGCGAAGGCGACCGCTTCCGTTGGGGCAATGTACGCATCGAAGGCGATACGCTGGAAGTGCCGAAAGAAGATTTGGAAAAACTGCTGACCATGAAGCCGGGCAAATGGTACGAGCGCGCGCAAATGTCCAATTCGCTCGAAGCCATCCAAAACCGCATGGGTCAGGCAGGTTACGCATTCAGCGAAATCAATGTCCAACCGATTCCCAATGCCGAAACGCATACCGTTGATTTTGTGCTGACCGTTCAGCCGGGCCGCAAAATCTATGTGAACGAAATCAACATTACCGGCAACAACAAAACCCGTGACGAAGTCATTCGCCGCGAGTTGCGCCAAATGGAATCGGCGCCTTACGACTCTGCCAAACTGCAACGTTCTAAAGAGCGCGTTGAGTTGTTGGGCTACTTCGACAACGTTCAATTTGATGCGGTTCCTGTGGCCAATACCCCTGACCAAGTTGACCTGAACATGAGCCTGACCGAACGTTCTACCGGCTCGCTCGACTTGAGCGCAGGTTGGGTTCAGGATACCGGTTTGGTGATGTCTGCCGGCGTGGCTCAAGACAACCTGTTCGGTACGGGTAAATCCGTTGCCCTGCGCGCTTCCCGCAGTAAAACCACAGTAAACGGCTCGTTGTCGTTTACCGACCCATACTTCACACCTGACGGCGTAAGCTTGGGCTACGACCTTTACGGCAAGTCTTACGACCCGCGTAAAGCTTCTTCCAGCGCGAAACAATATAAAACTACAACTTTCGGCGGCGGTTTGCGTATCGGTATTCCGGTTACCGAATATGACCGTGTAAACTTCGGTTTGGCCGCAGAGCGTCTGACCGTGAATACCTACAAAGGCGCGCCTAAACGCTATGCTGACTTTATCAACCAATACGGTAAAGGCGACGGCAGCGGCGTGGGTAACTTCAAAGGCTGGTTGTACAAAGGTACCATCGGCTGGGGCCGCAACAAAACCGACAATGCCTTGTGGCCGACCCGCGGTTACCTGACCGGCGTAAACGGCGAAATCGCCTTGCCGGGCAGCGACCTGCAATACTACACCTTGACCCACAACCAAACTTGGTTCTTCCCATTGAGCAAAGATTTCACGCTGATGCTGGGTGGCGAAGTCGGTTATGGCAACGGCTACGGCAAAACCAAAACCATGCCGTTCTTTGAAAACTTCTACGGCGGCGGCTTAGGCTCCGTCCGCGGTTTTGAAAGCGGTACGCTGGGCCCGAAAGTCTATGACGAATACGGCGAGAAAATCAGCTACGGCGGTAACAAAAAAGCCAACGTTTCCGCAGAGTTGCTCTTCCCGATGCCGGGCATTAAAGATTCGCGTACCGTCCGTCTGAGCCTGTTTGCCGATGCGGGCAGCGTGTGGGATGACAAAACTTACAACGACAGCAGCAGCAATTCTTATTACACCAACGGCGCGCTCCAAAACGTGTATGGCGTAGGCACAACGCACAAATCGACATTCAAAAACGAATTGCGTTACTCTGCCGGTGCTGCCGTGACTTGGCTCTCTCCGCTGGGTCCGATGAAGTTCAGTTATGCTTATCCGATTAAGAAAAAAGAAGGCGACGAAATCCAACGCTTCCAATTCCAACTCGGTACGACATTCTGATGATGTTTAGGCCGTCTGAAACCGGGTTTGTCCGTTTCAGACGGCCTCATGGCAGATTGGCGGCAAGCTTATTGCAAACCGCCCGTTTGTTTTCAAGCAAGGATTTTTATCATGAGTAAAATAGCCGACACCCTCCGTGTCCTCACCGTAGCCCTGCCGGGTTTCGTGCTGTTGCCGCAAGCGGCGGCGGATGGAGTGCAGAAAATCGGTTTTATCAATACCGAGCGCGTTTATCAGGAATCCAAGCAGGCGCAAAGCATTCAGATGACTTTGGAAAAAGAGTTCAAAAGCCGTCAAACCGCCTTGCAAAAGTTGCAACAGGAAGGCGAGGCTTTGGAGCGAAAACTGAGCGGCGACAAGCTCAGCGACAGCCAAAGGGAAGCGGAAACCCAAAAGTGGCGCAATCTGGTACAGAAATTCCGCAAGGAGCAGGCCGAGTTGGCAGAAGACTACAATCTGCGCCGCAATGAAGAATTCGCCGCGCTCCAGCAAAATGCCAACCGCGTCATCGTCGATTTAGCCAAGCGCGAAGGTTACGACTTCATCTTGCAGGACGTGATTTACGTCAACGGCCGTTACGACATTACCGACAGCGTTATCAAAGCCCTAAATGCTCACTGACTCTGCTCGGCAGCGAATGTGATATATAGACAAACCTAAGGCCGTCTGAAACCCAAACCGGCATCTTTCAGACGGCCTGACATCTTGACGGCAGATTATCATGACTTCACAAGCATACACCCTGTCCCAAATCGTTTCCCAACTCGGCGGCGAATGGAAAGGCGAAGACATCGCCATTACCGCCGTCCGTCCGTTGGATCAGGCGCAGGCGGAACACATCAGCTTTTTGGCCAATCCGAAATACAAAGCCGAAGTACACGACAGCCAGGCAGGCGCAGTGATTGTGTCGCCGAAAGCCGCAGACGAATTTGCAGGCCGCAACCTGATTGTGGCTGCCGACCCTTATCTTTATTTTGCCAAAGTGGCACGATTGTTCTCGCCGATTGTCAAAGCACAGGGCAGCGTACATCCGACTGCCGTTGTCGAGGCCAGCGCCAAAGTGCCGGCAAGCTGCGAAATCGGCGCGAATGCCTATATCGGCGCGAATGCCGTATTGGGCGAAGGCTGCCGTATTTTGGCCAATGCCGTTGTCCAACACGATTGCACGTTGGGCGATGAAGTCGTGTTGCATCCCAACTCCGTCATCTATTACGGCTGCACTTTGGGCAACCGTGTCGAAATCCACAGCGGCGCCGTCATCGGCGCGGACGGTTTCGGCTTGGCCTTTGCCGGCGATTCATGGTTTAAAATTCCGCAAACCGGCGCAGTCACGCTGGGCGATGATGTGGAAATCGGTTCGAACACCAATATCGACCGCGGCGCAATGAGCGATACGACCGTCGGCAACGGCACCAAAATCGACAACCAAGTCCAAATCGGCCACAACTGCAAAATCGGTTCGCACACCGTTATCGCCGCCAAGACCGGTATTTCCGGCAGCGTCACCATCGGCAATTATTGTATTATCGGCGGCGGCGTCGGCACGGTCGGACACATCGAAATCGCCGATAAAACCACCATCGGCGGCGGTACATCCGTTACCCACAGCATTACCGAAAGCGGCCAGCATCTGGCCGGTATTTTCCCGATGTCGGGCTACAAAGACTGGGCGCGCAATGCCGTTTATATCCACCGTTTGAGCGAAATGAACAAACGCCTCAAAACGCTGGAGAAACAGCTTGCCGACAGCGACGAAGCCTAAAGGCGGCGCAAACAGTCCGCGCCCCCGCATCCGAATACGTTTAAACCCAATACAAACAAGGAAAGACGAACATCATGGACGTACAACTCCCGATTGAAGCCAAAGACATTCAAAAACTTATCCCACACCGTTATCCGTTTTTGCAACTCGACCGCATTACTGCGTTCGAACCGATGAAAACCCTGACTGCGATTAAAAACGTCACCATGAACGAGCCGCAGTTCCAAGGCCACTTTCCCGACCTGCCCGTGATGCCCGGCGTGCTGATTATCGAAGCCATGGCGCAAGCGTGCGGCACACTCGCCATCCTCAGCGAAGGCGGCCGCAAAGAAAACGAATTCTTCTTCTTCGCCGGTATTGACGACGCCCGTTTCAAACGCCAAGTCATCCCCGGCGACCAACTGGTTTTTGAAGTCGAGCTGCTGACCAACAAACGCGGTATCGGCAAATTTAACGCCGTTGCCAAAGTCGACGGCCAAGTTGCCGTTGAAGCCGTGATTATGTGCGCCAAACGCGTGGTGTAAGAATGGGACAGGCCGTCTGAAAGTTCAGACGGCATCTTGCAGGCAATACCTGTATCAGACAGCAAGGAGACAGCATGACCCTTATCCATCCGATCGCCGTCATCGACCCTAAAGCCGAACTTGACTCCAGCGTCAAAGTCGGCCCATACAGCATCATCGGCCCCAATGTGCAAATCGGCGCGAATACCGAAATCGGCCCGCACGTCGTCATCAACGGTCATACGACCATCGGTGAAAACAACCGCATTTTCCAATTTGCCAGCCTCGGCGAAATTCCGCAGGACAAAAAATACCGCGACGAGCCGACCAAGCTGATTATCGGCAACGGCAACACCATCCGCGAATTTACGACGTTCAACCTCGGTACGGTTACCGGCATCGGCGAAACCCGTATCGGCGACGACAACTGGATTATGGCCTACTGCCACCTCGCCCATGACTGCGTGGTCGGCAACCATACCATCTTCGCCAACAACGCCTCACTTGCAGGTCACGTTACCATCGGCGACTACGTCGTCTTGGGCGGCTACACGCTGGTGTTCCAATTCTGCCAAATCGGTGACTACGCCATGACCGCGTTTGCCGCCGGCGTACACAAAGACGTACCGCCGTACTTTATGGCTGCAGGCTACCGCGCCGAACCGGCCGGCCTCAACAGCGAAGGTATGCGCCGCAACGGTTTCACTGCCGAACAGATTGCCTCCGTCAAAGATGCGTATAAAACCATTTACCATCGCGGCATTCCGTTTGAAGAAGCTAAGACAGAGATTCTGAAACGCGCCGAAACCCAAAGCGAATTGGCGGTATTTAAAGACTTTTTTGCACAATCCACACGCGGCATTATCCGTTGATTGATGGATTGAAGGCCGTCTGAAACTTTTTCAGACGGCCTTTGGATTGCAAAAATCCGCGTAGTAGGGCAGGTTTCTGCCCGTTTGCTGTCGATGCCGTCTGAAAACGGTTGGGCAAATGACCGCCCCAAAATCTTTTAGCTTCCGAACCTCAACAATATGAACTCCAATCCTTCCCCCCTTATCGCCATCAGCGTCGGCGAAGCTTCCGGCGACTTGCTCGGCGCACATTTAATCCGTGCCATTAAGGCGCGTTGCCCGAATGCGCGGTTTACCGGCATCGGCGGCGAGCGCATGAAGGCGGAGGGTTTTGAGAGTTTGTACGATCAGGAAAAGCTGGCGGTGCGCGGTTTTGTTGAGGTCATCAAACGCCTGCCGCAGATTTTGAAAATCCGCAAAGGGCTGGTGAACGATTTGCTCCGCCTCAAGCCGGATGTGTTTATCGGCATCGATGCGCCGGACTTTAATCTCGGCGTGGCCGAAAAACTCAAGCAGGCAGGCATTCATACCATTCATTATGTCAGCCCGTCGGTTTGGGCGTGGCGGCGCGAACGGGTCAATAAAATCGTACATCAGGTCAACCGCGTGTTGTGCCTATTTCCGATGGAACCGCAGCTATATATCGATGCCGGCGGCAAGGCTGAGTTTGTCGGCCATCCGATGGCGCAAACCATGCCGGTGGAAGCGGATAGGGCGGCGGCACGGCAGAAGCTGGGCGTACCTGCGGACGTGCCCGTGTTTGCCATCTTGCCCGGCAGCCGCGTGAGCGAAATCGATTACATGGCGGCGGTGTTTTTTCAGACGGCCTTATTGCTGCTGAAACGTTATCCGAAGGCACAGTTTTTGCTGCCTGTGGCGACGGCCGCAACGCGCAAACGCATTAGTGAAATTTTGGCGCAGCCTGAGTTCGCAGCCCTTCCCATCACGCTGACCGACAAGCAGTCGGATACGGTTTGCGCCGCTGCCGACGTGGTATTGGTCACCAGCGGTACGGCGACTTTGGAAGTGGCCTTGTGCAAGCGGCCTATGGTCATCAGCTACAAAATTTCGCCGCTGACTTATGCGTATGTGAAACGCAAAATCAAAGTGCCGCATGTTGGTTTACCCAATATTCTGTTGGGTAAAGCCGCCGTTCCCGAGCTGCTGCAACACGATGCCGTCCCTGAAAAACTGGCGCAGGCTGTCGCAGACTGGTATGACTGCCCTGAAGCCGTGGCTGCGTTGAAACAGGATTTCCACACCTTGCATCTGCTGTTGAAAAAAGATACGGCGGCATTGGCGGCGGCGGCAGTATTGGAAGAAGCCGGATTTTCAGACGGCCTGAAAGACAAGTAAGGAAAACACATGAATTTATTGGGAGCCTTGGCCAAGGTTGGCAGCCTGACGATGGTGTCGCGCATTTTGGGCTTTGTGCGCGATACGATTATTGCCCGTGCGTTTGGTGCAGGCATGGCGACGGATGCGTTTTTTGTCGCGTTCAAACTGCCCAACCTGTTGCGGCGCGTGTTCGCAGAGGGCGCGTTTGCCCAAGCCTTCGTGCCGATTTTGGCGGAATACAAAGAAACCCGCTCACCCGAAGCCACGCAGGCGTTTGTGCGTCATGTGGCCGGTATGTTGTCGTTTGTGTTGGTCATCGTTACCGCGCTGAGCATCCTCGCTGCGCCGTGGGTGATTTATGTTTCCGCGCCCGGTTTTGCCAAAGATGCCGATAAGTTTCAGCTCTCCATCGACCTGCTGCGGGTAACGTTTCCTTATATTTTATTGATTTCACTATCCTCTTTTGTCGGTTCGATACTCAATTCCTATCATAAATTCGGCATTCCCGCCTTCACACCGACATTTTTGAACATCTCCTTTATCGTCTTTTCCCTGTTTTTCATACCGTATTTCGATCCGCCTGTTATGGCGTTGGCGTGGGCAGTATTTGTCGGCGGCGTGTTGCAGCTGGTGTTCCAACTGCCTTGGTTGGCGAAACTGGGCTTCTTGAAAATGCCCAAACTCAGCTTTAAAGATGCGGCGGTCAACCGCGTGATGAAACAGATGGGGCCGGCTATTTTAGGCGTGAGCGTGGCGCAGATTTCCTTGGTTATCAACACCATTTTTGCCTCGTTTTTGCAGTCCGGCAGCGTGTCATGGATGTATTACGCCGACCGACTGATGGAATTGCCAACCGGTGTTTTGGGCGTGGCACTCGGTACAATCTTATTGCCTACCTTGTCCAAACACGCTGCCAGTCAGGATACCGAGCAATTTTCCGGTCTGCTCGACTGGGGTTTGCGCCTGTGCATGCTGCTGACCCTACCTGCCGCCGTCGGCCTTGCCGTGTTGTCTTTCCCGTTGGTTACGACCTTGTTCATGTACCGTGAATTTACGCTGCACGACGCGCAAATGACCCAACACGCGCTCATTGCTTATTCCTTTGGCTTGATCGGGCTGATTATGATTAAAGTATTGGCACCCGGCTTCTACGCGCGCCAAAACATCAAAACCCCCGTTAAGGTCGCTATTTTCACGCTGATTTGCACACAGTTGATGAACCTCGCTTTCATTTCGCCGCTCAAACACGTCGGTCTGTCCCTTGCTATCGGTTTGGGCGCGTGTCTGAATGCAGGTTTGCTGTTTTTCCTTTTGCGCAAACACGGCATCTACCGCCCCGGTAAATGTTGGGCAGCGTTTTTGGTTAAAATGGTCATCTCTTTGGTCGTCATGGGCGGCGGTTTGTGGCTGGCGCAATATTATCTGCCGTTTGAATGGGTACACGTCGGCGGCTTTAAAAAAGCAGGCCAACTCTGCGTCCTGATTGCCTTGGGCGGCGGCCTCTACTTCGTTTCCCTCGTCGCGCTCGGCTTCCGTCCGCACCATTTCCGCAGGGTGGAAAAATAAGCGGCCGTAGTGCGTATTGCTTTGGCTTAAAGGCTATTCACTAAAAAGGCCGTCTGAAACATTTTCAGACGGCCTTTTCTTGCTTTACGTTTTAACTGTAAAGCTTCGCTCCTTTTTTGACGAACTCAATCGCTTTTTCTTCCATGCCCTGCCGTTGGGCTTTTTGCTTGTCGGCGTAGTCGCGCACTTCCTGCGTGATTTTCATCGAGCAGAATTTGGGACCGCACATTGAGCAGAAGTGGGCGATTTTCGCGCCTTCGGCAGGCAGGGTTTCGTCGTGGAAGCTCTCGGCGCGTTCGGGGTCGAGGCTGAGGCGGAATTGGTCGCGCCAGCGGAACTCGAAACGCGCTTTGCTTAAGGCGTTGTCGCGCAACTGTGCGCCCGGCCAGCCTTTGGCGAGGTCGGCGGCATGGGCGGCGAGCTTGTAGGTGATGATGCCGGTGCGCACGTCTTCTTTGTCGGGCAGGCCGAGATGCTCTTTCGGGGTAACGTAGCAGAGCATGGCTGTGCCGTACCAGCCGATATTGGTCGCGCCTATGCCCGAGGTGATGTGGTCGTAGCCGGGGGCGATGTCGGTAACGAGCGGGCCGAGTGTGTAGAAAGGCGCTTCAAAGCAGTGTTGCAACTCTTCGGTCATGTTTTCTTTCACGCGTTGCAACGGTACATGGCCCGGGCCTTCGATCATGACTTGTACGTCGTGTTTCCACGCTTTGGCAGTCAATTCGCCCAAAGTGTGCAGCTCGGCGAATTGGGATTCGTCGTTGGCATCGGCAATGCAGCCGGGGCGCAGACCGTCGCCGAGGCTGAATGATACGTCGTAGGCTTTCATGATTTCGCAGATTTCGTCGAAATGTGTGTAGAGGAAGTTTTCCTGATGATGGGCGAGGCACCATTTCGCCATGATAGAGCCGCCGCGCGATACGATGCCTGTGAGGCGATCGGCCGTCATTGGCACATAGCGTAGCAATACGCCTGCGTGCAGGGTGAAATAGTCCACGCCTTGTTCTGCCTGCTCGATTAAGGTGTCGCGCACCAAATCCCAAGTCAGGTCTTCGGCGATGCCGCCGGTTTTTTCCAAAGCTTGGTAAATAGGCACAGTACCGATGGGGACGGGCGCGTTGCGGATAATCCATTCGCGTGTTTCGTGGATATGTGCGCCGGTAGACAAATCCATAATCGTGTCCGCGCCCCAACGCAGCGACCACACCATTTTTTCGACTTCTTCGGTCAGGCTGGAGGTTACGGCGGAGTTGCCCAAGTTGCCGTTGATTTTGACGCGGAAGTTGCGGCCGATAATCATCGGTTCGAGTTCGGGATGGTTGATGTTGGCAGGGATGATCGCGCGTCCGGCGGCGATTTCTTGACACACGAATTCGGGCGTGATTTGGTCGGGATGGGTCGGGATATTCGCGCCGAAACTTTGCCCTGCGTGTTGTTTCAAGAGCTTGGCGTATTCAGGCCGTCTGAAAAGCTCGTCCAGCTTCATGCGTTCGCGTATGGCGACAAACTCCATTTCCGGCGTAATGATGCCTTGGCGGGCGTAGTGAAGCTGGGTTACGTTGCGGCCTGCTTTGGCGCGGCGCGGGTGGGTAATTTGGTTGAAACGCAGATGGGCGGTTTTCGGATCGTGCGCGCGTTCAGTGCCGTATTCGCTGGAAAGCTTGGGCAGGATTTCGGTATCGCCGCGTTCGTCCAGCCATGCAGTGCGGACGTGCGGCAAACCTTGTTTCAAGTCGATGTGTGCCGCCGGATCGCCGTATGCGCCGCTGGTGTCGTACACCGGAATCGGTGGATTGGTTTCCGTACCTTGTGCTGTGTAGGTGTCGTCTTGACGGATTTCGCGTAAAGGCACGCGGATGTCGGCGCGGCTGCCCGGGATATAGACGCGGTTGGAATTGGGATATTGGAAGCGGATGCCGATGTCTTCGCTCAAGTCGGAAAGACGGCGCGCCTCATCGCCGGTTTTTTTAGCGGTAGTCATAAAAAATTGCTCCTGTTTTTCGGTTATGAAATGGAAACAGGAGCATTGCTTTTTTTCAGACGGCCTTGTGGATATCTTCAATCAACCGTCTAAAAACACATTTGCCGAAACTCCCCACGCAGGTATTATCCTGTTCGGGTGTAAAGGGTATTTCTCAGCCGCTCGGTTTGAAAGCAGCACCCCTGTTTCTTTATTAACGAAAAATTAAACCATGCGGACGGTTTTTTGTAAAGCGGCGTTTTTCGCATTTTCTGTCAAAAACGCTTGACAGCGATTCCGTCTTTCCGTATAGTTACAACTTCTGACGCGGGATGGAGCAGCATGGTAGCTCGTCGGGCTCATAACCCGAAGGTCGTAGGTTCGAATCCTGCTCCCGCAACCAAATATAAAAATCCCCTGCAATCGCAGGGGATTTTGCTTTATGCGGTATTTATTGTTGCTTGGATTGATTGAAAGGCCGTCTGAACCATTGGGTTTCAGACGGCCTTTTTTATTGGCCGATGTTATCGGCGGCTAATTCGTTTTTGTCTTTTATTTTGGGTTTGCGTTTTTCAGACGGCCTATTGTTACTCCGGATCGGTATCGTTACGCAGGTATTCTTTCAGGCGTTGCAATTCTTTTTTGTCCAACCATTTATTGCGCGAACGTTGCAACAGGATCACCAATGCGGCGATTTCGTTACGCATATTGGTACTGAGCCAGAGGAAGCCTTGCCAGTCGTAATGCAGGCGGGCGGCCGGTTTGCTTAGTTCGGTATTGAGCGAAGTATCGATGCGGATGCGGCGGGCGTAGTGGCCTTTGATGAGACGTACGGTCAGGCGCAGTTCGCGTTGGAGTTGGTTGAAATGGCGGTCGAGCAGGCGGATTTCGCTTTCGTTGAGCGTGGGCGCGCGCAGTTTGGCGGCGGTGGTCAGGAGCAGCTCGGTGGTGGTGACGATTTTGCGGTGGGCATGTTGCATGGCTTCCATCATATTGTTGCTGATGTGGCTTTCGCCGGATGTTGCGGCCAGATGGCTGCGGCTTTTGACCATGCGGGCGTTGATTTTGCGCATTTTAATCATGTTTTGCTCCAAGCGCTCGCGCGTCATGCGCTTGCCGTTGCTGATTTCGGCAATCATTTTGGCGCAGTCGGTGAGGTTGTCGGCAAGCATGAAGCGCCACATCAGGGTGGAGCGCAGGGGCAGGAGTTTGGCGGCGGCAATGGCGATGGCGGCACCAATCAAAACGTTCATGGCGCGCATCAGGCCGCTGTCGAGCCAGTGGTGGCTGCTGTCGCCGATGAGCATGCACATGGTCAAACCGGCAAGCATGGCGACATAGCCGTTTTTGCCGACCGCAGACCAACCGGCCACTGCGCTGGCGGCACCGATAATCAGATAGAAGAAAACGTCGTCTTGCAAATAATGTTGGTTCAACCATAAAACGGTCAACCCAACACCCAAACCGATGGCCGTGCCGAGCATGCGTTCGACCGCTTTGGAGTAAATCGCGCCTTGGAATTGCAGCATGCCGAGGACGACAAAGACGGTCATGCCGATCCACTCGCCGTGTTGCAGGTGGAAGACTTTCGCCAACAGGGTGGAGAACACGATTGCCAAGCCGAGGCGGAAGGCGTGGATATGGCGGCGATAGCGGTAGCGTTCGTAGGCGTTGAGCCAGCGTTCGGAAAAATGGAGGCGTTCGGATTGGGCAGGCATGTTGTAAGACGTATCAGTATGTGGGGATGTAAATTATAACTGATTGGTAAAGCAGATGAAATTTTAACTGCTCCCCAACGGCTTGTCCTATTGCGGATTTTATCTGCCGCAAGCGGATATAATGGCGGCTTTGAATCAGACAGGTGGTGAAGAAATGGCGACGGTTTTAAGCGCAGGCGTGGACGAAGCGGGACGCGGCCCTTTGGTCGGCAGCGTATTTGCGGCGGCAGTGATTTTGCCGGAACATTTTGACTTGCCGGGTTTGACCGACTCAAAAAAACTGAGCGAAAAAAAGCGCGATATGTTGGCGCAGATGATTAAGGAACAGGCGGTTGCGTGGAGCATTGCCTTTGCCGATCCTGACGAAATCCTGCAACTGAACATCCTGCACGCAACCATGGCCGCGATGAAGCGCGCAGTCGAGGGGCTGTCGGTCACTCCCGACAAAGTGTGGATAGACGGCAACCGCGTGCCGAAAGATTTGAATGTTCCTGCCGAAGCCGTGGTCAAAGGCGACAGCAAAATTATTGAAATCTCCGCCGCTTCGGTTTTGGCCAAAACCGCGCGTGATGCGGAAATGTATGAATTGGCGAAACGCTATCCGCAATACGGGTTTGACCGCCACAAAGGCTACGGTACGGCGCAACATTTGGCCGCGTTGAAACAATACGGCGTCTTGCCGGAACACCGCCGCAATTTCGCACCGGTCAAAACCTTATTGGCACAAGGCAATCTGTTTGAAGAATGAAAGCATATCAAAAGGCCGTCTGAAAGATTTCAGACGGCCTTATTTTTGGAAAAGTATTATTTCAACGCAGCCAAACACTCTTTAATCAACTCAGGGCCGCGATAAATCAAACCGCTGTACACTTGAACCGCACTGGCGCCCAAGCGGATTTTTTCTGCCGCGTCCGTGCCGTTCATGATGCCGCCGACGCCGATAATCGGCAGCTTGCCGTCAATGCGTTCCGCCAAAAGTTTCAACACTTGATTGCTTTTCTCGCGTACGGGCAAGCCGCTCAAGCCGCCTTGTTCGCCTGCGAGCGGATGGCTGCCCAAGCTGGATTTGTCGATGGTCGTGTTGGTGGCGATGATGCCGTCCATTTCCACGGATTTGACCACATGGGCGATGTCGTCGATTTGTGCTTCGTCCAAATCCGGCGCGATTTTAACCGCCAGTGGCACATATTTGCCATGCGCAGCCGCCAGTTGCGCCTGTTTGTTTTTCAAGGCTTCCAACAATGCGCTCAACTCGTCGCCGCCCTGCAAGGCACGCAGGTTTTTTGTATTGGGGGAGGAAATATTGACCGTGATGTAGCTCGCATGGGCGTAGGCTTTTTCCAAGCAAATCAGATAATCGTCGGCCGCGTTTTCAATCGGCGTAACGGCATTTTTACCGATGTTGATGCCCAAAATGCCTTTAAAGCGGCTGTTTTCAATGTTGCGGATCATCGCGTCGATGCCGTGGTTGTTGAAACCCATGCGGTTGATGATGCCTTGGTGTTCGGGAACACGGAAAAGGCGCGGCTGCGGATTGCCCGGCTGCGGCTTGGGCGTTACCGTGCCGATTTCGACAAAGCCGAAACCTAAAGCGGCAAACGCATCGATACACTCGCCGTTTTTGTCTAAACCTGCCGCCAAGCCGACCGGATTGGGCAGCTGCAAACCCATCAGCTCGGTTGGCCGGGTGTGGCTGTCCACCTTGGGCAGCAGGCCGAGTTTTTCGATAGAACGCAAACTGTTGAGCGTGAAATGATGGGCCTTTTCTGCATCGAAACGGAACAGGATAGGGCGGACGAGTGAATACATGGCGGCGGCTTTCTGAACGGTTGATGAATTTGGCGTTATTTTACCTGAAACCGTCAAACTGCCCCAAACGTCTGTATCGATATGATTTTATTGTTTGGCGTCAAATGAAAATAAATAGGGCTTTTGCGTGTAGTCGGATAGTTCATTAAAATGGTAAGAGAGAGGCTTTTCAGACGGCCTGATGGATGTATCAAAAGGCCGTCTGAAAAGTTTTGATTTGATTGTTTACCTGATACAGGAAGATTTTTATGAAACAGGCGGTTGATCCTTATGCGAGTTTCCGTGAACTGACGCTGCGGGGGATGATACTCGGCGCGTTGATTACGGTGATTTTTACGGCATCCAATGTGTATTTGGGCTTGAAGGTGGGCTTGACTTTTGCGTCTTCGATTCCGGCTGCGGTAATTTCGATGGCGGTTTTGAAGTTTTTTAAAGGCAGCAATATTCTGGAAAATAATATGGTGCAGACTCAGGCTTCAGCCGCGGGTACGCTCTCCAGTATTATTTTTATCTTGCCGGGTTTGCTGATGGCCGGTTATTGGGCGGGCTTTCCGTTTTGGCAGACTACGCTGCTGTGTATGTCCGGTGGTATTTTGGGCGTGATTTTCACTGTGCCTTTGCGTTATGCGATGGTGGTGAAGAGCGATTTGCCTTATCCGGAAGGCGTGGCGGCGGCTGAGATTTTGAAGGTTGGCGACCATGATGCGGACCAACAGGAAGGCGGCAGCGGTATCAAGGAATTGGTGTCGGGCGGCGCTCTGGCCGGTTTGATGAGCTTCTGCGCAAGCGGTTTGCGCGTGGTGGCGGACAGCGCGAGCTTTTGGTTTAAAGGCGGCGCGTCGGTGTTCCAAGTGCCGATGGGCTTTTCTTTGGCTTTGCTGGGCGCGGGCTATTTGGTCGGCCTGACCGGCGGTATCGCGATTTTGCTGGGTATTTCGATTGCCTGGGGTGTGGCCGTGCCTTATCTGTCGGCGCATATTCCGCAACCTGCCGATATGGAGATGATTCCTTTTGCAATGTCTTTGTGGAAGGAAAAAGTCCGTTTTATCGGCGCGGGTACGATCGGTATTGCCGCTATTTGGACGCTGTTGACTTTGATGAAACCGATGGTCGAGGGTATGCGCCTGTCTTTCCGCAATTTCGGCGGCGTGCAGATGACTGAGCGTACGGAACAGGATTTGTCGCCTAAGGCGATGATTGCCTGGGTGTTGGCGATGATGCTGGTGTTGGGCGTGTCTTTCTTCCACTTTATCGGCGACTCGCATATTTCCGGCGGTTTGGCTTGGCTGTTGGTGGTCGTGTGTACGCTGCTGGCTTCGATTATCGGCTTTTTGGTGGCCGCGGCTTGCGGTTATATGGCCGGTTTGGTCGGTTCGTCTTCCAGCCCGATTTCGGGTGTGGGCATCGTCTCTATCGTTATCATTTCGCTGGTGTTGCTGCTGGTTGGCGAATCCGGCGGCTTGATGACGGACGAGGCAAACCGCAAATTCCTGCTGGCGTTGACGCTGTTTTGCGGCGCGTCTGTGATTTGTGTGGCTTCGATTTCCAATGACAACCTGCAGGATTTAAAAACGGGTTATCTGGTAAAGGCAACGCCTTGGAAACAGCAGGTTGCGTTGATTGTCGGTTGCGTTGTCGGTGCATTGGTGATTTCACCTGTGTTGGAGCTTTTGTATGAAGCCTACGGCTTTACCGGCGCGATGCCGCGTGAAGGCATGGATGCGGCACAAGCCCTTGCCGCGCCTCAGGCAACTTTGATGACCACCATCGCCCAAGGTATTTTCTCGCACAATCTGCAATGGGATTATATTTTCACCGGCGTGGCCATTGGCGTGGCGTTGATTGCGGTCGATTTCACATTGCGCAAATCCTCCGGCGGCAAGCGCGCCTTGCCGGTATTGGCCGTGGGCATGGGCATTTACCTGCCGCCGTCTGTGAATATGCCGATTGTGATCGGCGCGGTATTGGCGGCTGTGTTGAAATCCGTCATCGCCCGTCGTCAAGAAAACCGTGAAGGCCGTCTGAAAAATGCGGAACGTATCGGTACGCTGTTCTCTGCCGGTTTGATTGTCGGCGAGAGCCTGATCGGTGTGATTATGGCGTTTATCATTGCCTTCTCCGTAACCAACGGCGGTTCGGATGCGCCTTTGGCCCTGAACCTGGAAAACTGGGATACGGCCGCCAAATGGCTGGGCTTGGCGTTTTTTGTCTTCGGTATGTTCGTGTTTGCACGTCGCGTGTTGAAAGCAGGACGTTAAGTTTGTAGGTTGAGAAAAGGCCGTCTGAAACCCAAAAAATTGGGGTTTCAGACGGCCTTTTTAGTGGAAATTTGTTTGGAATGATTTTAGGAAGTTTGGGTATAATTATCGCGGGGCTGGTAGCAAAAAAGCCCCATTGCAGTGGGGCTTTGTGCTGAAACCGCCCTAGAAAGGATGGTTTCAATCATGAAACATACCACTCGCACGGGTCGTTCATGGCTGAGACTGCGGACAGTCGTTAGGATTATCTTAACCCTGTTCCTGCTCTTAGTCAATTAAACGGCTGAAAACAAAAAACTGTTTTTCAGTTTCCGCCTGTTTGTCATGAACGGGCGGTTTTTTATTGTTTAACGCTGATTCAAACAATCTGCAATCGCTTTGGCAATTTTGGCACTGGCGCCTTGGTGTTGCGAAATGAATTGCTCGGTGTGGCTGATCAGTTGTTGGCGCAGGGTTTCATCGTCGAGGTATTGGCGCGTGGTTCTGTACCAGGCTTCGGCGGTTTCGACACGGACGGCGGCTTTGGCTTCGACTGCGCCTTTGCAGGCTTGGGCGAAGTTGTAGTTGGAGTAGCCGAAGAGGGTGGGGACGCGGCAGGAGATGGGTTCGATGATGTTTTGGCAGCCGGCATCAACGAGGCTGCCGCCGACGAAGGCAATATCTGCGCTGAGGTAGTAGGCGGCCAGTTCGCCCATGCTGTCGCCTATCCAAACTTGTGTATCTGGGGAAACGGGTTGTCCGTCGCTGCGTTTTTGGACGGTATAACCAAGCGATTTGGCGGTATCATAGGCCGTCTGAAAGTTTTCAGGGTGGCGCGGTACGATGACCAGCAAGGCATTGCCGCGGT
The DNA here is from genome assembly GCF_051957375.1 of Neisseria sp. P0017.S009. Taxonomy (NCBI): domain Bacteria; kingdom Pseudomonadati; phylum Pseudomonadota; class Betaproteobacteria; order Neisseriales; family Neisseriaceae; genus Neisseria; species Neisseria sp. P0017.S009. The sequence continues at coordinate 171,707 of NZ_JBQCWL010000003.1, read as the reverse complement.
AGCCCTGCCATGCTTTGAGGAGCAGCTCGGCTTCATCCGTGCCTTTGTACACGCGCGTGCTGGCGCAGACGACGACGGGGCGTGCGCCGATGCGTTCTTTAAAGGCGACGGCAAGCGGACGCAAGTCGTCGGGGGGCGCGATGTCGTATTTGGTGTTGCCGCAGACGTGGACGTTGGACGCGCCGATAAGGTGAAGGCGTTCGGCATCGGCGGCGGTTTGGGCAAAGCAGCCGGAGAGGCTCTGCATGGCAGGCTCGACCAGCTTGCGGATTTTGAGGTAGCCGCGTTGGGATTTTTCGGAGAGGCGCGCGTTGGCCAAAAAGAGGGGAATGCCTGCTTCTTGGCAGCTGTGCATCAAGTTGGGCCAGATTTCGGTTTCCATCAAAATGCCGCAGATGGGGCGGTGTTCGGCTAAAAATCGGGCTACCCATTCGGATTTGTCGTAGGGCAGGTAACGGCATTGCGCCTCGGGGAACAGGGATTGCGCGGTGGCGCGGCCGGTCGGCGTCATTTGGGTAATCAGAAACGGCGAGTCGGGAAAATGGCGGCGCAATGCCTGCACCAAAGGTTCGGCCGCACGCGTTTCGCCGACGGATACGGCGTGTATCCAAATCGGGCGTTGTATGGGATTGGGATACGCCTGCCCGAAACGCTCGCCCCAATGCTCGAGATAGGCTGGGGATTTGAGGGCGCGGCGGCGCAGGTGGCGGCGGATCAGGAAGGGGGCGAGGTGCCACAGCGTGGCGTAAAGGCGGCGTATCATGCTTACGGGTCTTGTGTCGGAATAGGCCTATTTTATCGGAAACTGAAACGGAAGATATAGCTTTGATGCGTGTTTTACGCAAAGGAAACAGGCCGTCTGAAAGGTTTCAGACGGCCTTTAATGCGGGCATAAACGCGTTTACTTCACTTGCGCCATGTATTTTTTCAGACGGCCTTTGCTTTGCATGGCGCGGTTTTCCATTTCATCGACAACGGCTTGTGCTTTGGCTTTGTTCACCGGTTTGCCGACCTGAATCACGCCGCTCATGTTCATCATGCGGTGCGGCGGGCAGGTGTAGACGTACACGCCTTCTTTGTCGAGCTTGAGGGTGAAGTCTTTACCGTCTTCGGAGAGGAAGTCGGCAACGCCCTCGGGCAGGGCTTTGCTTTGTACCCAGTGGCCACTGTTGGCGGCTTTGAAGGTAACAGTGTCGCCGACTTTGGCGTTGACGTAGCCGGGCTCGAACACCATGCTGCCGTCTTTGCCGTTGTCGAGCATTTTGATTTCGTGGTTGGTGGCGTATGCGCTCAGGGAAGCGGTCAGCATCAGGAGGAAGAGTGATTTTTTCATGGGAAAGTCCTTTTTTGTGAAGAGTATAAAATGATTGCTGGGGCTGGTTTCTTGATGGCAGATTTCCCAGCTAGGATTGCCGCATTGGGCGGATAACGGGCAGGCCTTTGCTGTCGTATAAGAGCTCGATGTCCACTTTATACAGCCTGCCGATCATGTCCGCCTGCAACACGTCCTGCGGCGCGCCCTGCGCCTGTACTTTGCCTTCGCCGAGCAGAATCACGCCGTCTGAAAACTGCGCGGCGAGGCTCAAATCGTGCAAGACCATCAGCGTAACCAGATTGTGTTCGTGCGTGTATTGCACCACGCGCTCCAAAAGATTGAGCTGATGGTGCATATCCAGCGCGCTGACCGGTTCGTCCAGCATCAGGATTTCGGGACGGCGCAGCATGACTTGGGCAAACATGACGAGCTGCCGCTGTCCGCCGGAAAGCCGCATGACGTCGCGGTGCGCCAGATGGCCGATGCCCAGCTCCGCCATGATACTTGCGGCTTCGTGCAGTAGTTCGTCGCCGACGTGCATGTGCAGCGCGTCCATGCGGCCGAGCAACACGACTTCCAGCGCGGTCAGCGAGGCTTCGGCGGCGGTGTCCTGCGGCATATAACCTATGCGTTTGCGCCAGCTTTGCAGGTGGATTTTGCTCAACACTTCGTCGCCGTAGCGGATGGTACCTTTGTGTGCTACTTCTCCGAAAATCGTTTTCATCAGCGAGGATTTTCCCGTGCCGTTGGGGCCGAGCACGGAATAGACTTTGCCTTGTTCCAGCGTCAAATCGATATTGTCGGCGACTACATAATCGCCGCGCCGGATGTGTACGTTTTCAAGTTTCAACATTTCAGACGGCCTATCGTTTCGTTAATACAATCCAGAAGAAGAACGGCACGCCGACAAACGACGTAACAATCCCCACCGGAAACAGCGCGCCCGGGATAATCACCTTGGACAACACGCTGGCGACCGACAAAAACGCCGCCCCTGCCAGCATCGCGCCGGGCAGGAAGAAACGTTGGTCTTCGCCCAAAAGAATCCGCGCCACATGCGGCGCAACCAAGCCGATAAAGCCGATCACGCCGACAAAACTGATGGCCGTCGCCGTCATTACCGCCACCAACACCAGCGTTTTCAGGCGTAAAAATTGCAGATTGATGCCCAGCCCGACGGCGCGTTCTTCGCCCAAGCGCAGCGCAGTCAGCTTCCACACATCGCGCGAAAGCAGAAACACGCATACCGCCGTAACTGCCGCCGTAACGATGACTGTTTCCCAAGTTGCCTTGTTCAAACTGCCGAACAGCCAAAACAGAATCTGCTGCGAAATCTCAGGCGCGGCGATAAACTGAATCAGCGACAAAATCGACTGAAACAGAAACAACAGCGCAATCCCCACCAGCACCAACATCGCCGAGTTGAAGCGGCGTGCCGAGGCAAACAGAAACAAGATGCCCGAAGCCAGCATGGTCATCACAAACGCACCGATGGGAACGGCGACCGTTTCAGGCAGCCCGAAACCGCCGAACGCAATCACCGCCGACGCGCCCAAACCCGCCGCCGCCGCCAAGCCCAGCGTATAAGGGCTGGCCATCGGGTTGTTCAGGAGCGTTTGAATTTCCGCACCGCCGACACCTAAAGCCGCGCCGACCACCAAGGCCATCACCGCAATCGGCAGGCGCAAATCCATCACAATCAGGCGGTTCATTTCATCGACTTCGGGTTTGCCCAGCAAAACATTGACCACTTCGCCGACGGGCAGCGTGTCCGTCATCGCAGGGCCGGTGGCGATGTCGAATAGGAAACTGACCGCCGCGATGACTAAAAACATCAACACAATCAACCAACGCTTGCCTTCCAACTTGCGCTGGTTTTTCACAATCTCGGCGACAACCGAATCATTCATGTTTCAAACCTTTAAAAAAGAGTGTTGTGAAAGGGGAGAAACAGGTTTGCCTTTTTCTTCCGCAAAAATTTCAGACGGCCTTCCGATTTAAAAGGCCGTCTGAAAATCTAAATTACCTTATTGTCCTTTCGGATAGAGGTAGAACGTGCCGTTCGGTACGACGGGCAGGTTTTGGCGGTAGAAGTCCAGATAGGTCTTCTCAGGGTTGAAATCCTTAAACAACTGCGGATAAATCGCTTTGGCCATAAACTGAATCGACGCGCTGTCGGACAGCGTGCGCGAGTTGGCGTGGTAGGCGGCGTAGAGGCGGTTGTTTTTAATCGCAGGCAGGTTGGCCCAGCCGGCGCGTTTGGCAAAGCCTGCCAAGCGTTTTTCCGCTTCGGCTTTTGGAATGCCCCAGCCCATCACCATGGCGGCAGGGTTTTTCTTCAATTCGGTTTCGCGGCCGGTAATCACGATCACGTCGGGTTTGGCGGCGAGGACTTTTTCAGGATTGATCGGGCCGTAGAATTCGACCGAAGAAGCGGCGATATTGTTGCCGCCGACCAGTGTCGCCATCGAACCCCACATGCTTTTGCCGAAGGTAACGCTGTGTTCGGCAGGGCCTTTGTTGCCGAACTCGATATAGACTTTAGGCTTGGGCAGGTTGGCTTTTTGCACGCGCGCTTGGATGGTGTCGGCAACGCGTTTGTAGTCTGCCGCCAGTTTGTCGGCTTTTTGCTGCTGGCCGGTCAGCGTGCCGATAAGCTTGGTCGATTGGACGTGTTTGGCCACCGTTTGCGCGTTGTAGTCCAACACGACGATGGGGATGCCGGCCTTGTTGATGCGGTCGAGATCGGAACCCAAAGCCTTGTATTGCCATTCGGCCAAAACCAGCAAATCGGGTTTCAGCGCCAATACTTTCTCAATCGAGAAAGTGCCGACTTCCACTTCGCCCACGTCGGTCAGCTGATTCAGTTTAGGCACGGCTTTGCTGAATGCCGCCCAGCTCGGCGGCGCCCAGTCGGCCCAAACTGCTTTGGAAAAACCAACGACGTTGTCCAGCGCGGTTTTACCGCCGATGGCCATGTAGTCTTGGTAATAGAAGCCCAACACCACACGTTTGGCAGGCAGGTCGACAGTTACCTTACGGCCAACGGTATCGGTCAGCTGAACGGGTTTGGCAAAAGCGGATACGGAGCCGACTGATAAAGCTGCGGCGGCAATCAAAGCAGAAAGTTGCGTAAATCTCATGAATCATTCCTTTAAAATATGATGATAATTACTATCTTTTTATAAATTTATAAGGTATTGAATCTTTTTTCAAGTGAATGTAGGGATAGACATATTTCGAAATAAAAAGTTTCATCATTAAAACGAAGGGATAGTGTTTATATAGGGCTTTGGTGTACTGAAGACCTAGTAAAAAGGAATGATATGGGGTACCTAAAGCCATAGTGGGCAGTAGCTGGAATGGATCGGTAAAGGGTTTTTTATTGCAAAAAAATAAAAGGTATTCGGTTGAAAACAAGGCCGTCTGAAACCTTGCAATCAGGGTTCAGACGGCCTTTGGTGTCGGCATAAAAGTTTTATTTCACTTGCGCCCTATATTTTTCAGACGGCCTGTAAGCAGTGTTTGGGAAAAGTGAAAAAGGTTGGTTTTTGAAATGGCGAAATAGGGAAGAAGAGGGCTTGAGGGAGAGTTGGGCGTAAACCCAAAATGGGGACGAATAAAAGGGCGTGTATCGAAACACGCCCTTTTTAGAGATTCAGACGGCCTGTGATTCCGCCTGTTCGCTTTGGTTAAGGATTTTAATCAGTTTTTCGGCTTTTTCCGGGTCTTCGCAGCGCAGGATTTTGGCGGCATCGTTTTCGAGATGGCCGGTGTTGCTGTGCAGGATGATGTTTTTAACCGAAAGCAGGTTGTTGGGGTTCATGGAGAAGCGGCGCAGGCCCATGCCGAGCAACAGTCGGGTGAAGACGGTATCGCCGGCCATTTCGCCGCAGATGGACACGCCTTTTTCCATGCGGTTTGCGGTGCGGATGATGTGTTGCAGCGTTTTGAGGACGGCAGGGTGGCCGGGTTGGTAGAGGTGGCTGACGCTGTCGTCGCCGCGGTCGACCGACAGGAGGTATTGAATCAGGTCGTTGGTGCCGATGGAAACGAAGTCGACGAGCTTGAGGATGCTGCCGACGGTCATGGCGGCGGACGGGATTTCGATCATGCAGCCGATGCTGACCGGGCCGAAGGTTTCACCGCGTTCGGTCAGCTGGCGTTGGGCCGTGTCCAGATGGATAAGGCATTGGCGCACTTCGGAAATGGACGTAATCATCGGCCACATCATGCGCACGGGGCCGTGGGCGGCGGCGCGGAGGATGGCGCGCATTTGGGTGCGAAACATGACCGGCTCGGCGAGGCACAAACGGATGCCGGTCAGGCCGAGCGCGGGGTTGAGGCTGCCGTTGGGCGTGCTGTTTTGGCCGAACCAGCGCGGATTTTTATCTACACCCAAGTCAACGGTGCGGATGGTGATGTTTTTGCCTTTGAGTTTTTTGACGATGCCGGCATAGACTTCGTATTGTTCGTCTTCGGTCGGCATGCTGTCGCGGTTGAGATAAAGAAATTCGCTGCGGAACAGGCCGACGCCGTCTGCGCCGAAGTTGTGCAGGGCTTTGATGTCTTCTGCGGATTCGATGTTGGCGAGCAACTCAATGTTGATGCCGTCGGCCGTGGTGGCGGCGGTTTTTTTGATTTTGTTGAGTTCGCGCTTGTGGCTGCGGTATTCGCGGGCGAGGCGGCGGTATTCGTTGAGGACGACTTCGTCGGGATCGATGATGAGGACGCCGTTGATGCCGTCGACGATGACGATTTCGTTTTCGGTAATGAGTTTGCGGGCGTTGTGCAGGCCGATGACGGACGGGATGTCGAGGCTGCGGCCCAAGATGGCGGTGTGGCTGGTCGGACCGCCGGCATCGGTTACGAAGGCGGTAATGTGCTGCTCTTTGAATAGTACGGTATCGGCAGGCGAGAGGTCGTGCGCAATGAGGACGGTGTCGTCAAGCAGGTTACCGGCGAGGTTGATTTCGTTGCTTTGGCCGACAAGGTTGTTGTGGATGCGGTGGACGACTTGAAGCATGTCCTGTTTGCGTTCGCGCAGGTAGTCGTCGTCGATGCTGTCGAACTGGGCGGCAAGCTTGTCGCTTTGCAGTTTCAATGCCCATTCGGAGTTGATTTTCTGCTCGCGCAAAATGTCGATGGGTTCGCGCGAGAGGGTAACGTCGGTCAGCAGCATCAGGTGCAGGGAGATGAATGCGCCCAATTCGGTCGGGGCGTTTTCGGGAATTGCGCCGCGCAGCTGTTCCAATTCTTTGCGCGTGGCTTTGATGGCGTTGTCGAAACGGGCAACTTCGGCATCGAGTTTGTCGGGATCAATGTCGTATTGAGGGACTTCCGCCGTGCCGCGCGTGATGAGGTGGGCGTGGCCGATGGCAATGCCTTTGCCCGCGGCTACACCGTGTAGGACGATGCTCATTATTCGCCCTCGCCGAAGTAGTCGTTGATGAGGTCGGTCAACGCCTGCATGGCGGCGGCTTCGTCTGCGCCTTCTGCTTCCAGCTCAATCACGGTGCCTTTGGCGGCGGCCAGCATCATCAGGCCCATGATACTTTTGCCGTTGACGCGGTTACCGTTTTTGGTGACCCAGACTTCGCTTTGGAATTGGGAGGCGGTTTGGGTGAATTTGCTGGAAGCGCGCGCGTGCAGGCCGAGTTTGTTGATGATTTCAATTTCTTGTTTGAGCATGGATGTCCCCTAAATGTAATGTTCGTAAAGTGAATGTTTTCAGACGGCCTTAGCCGTGTTCTTTGCACATCAGGTCTTCAGGTGCGGATGTAATGGCGAAAATGCCCCGGATGGCGGCTTCTTTGACGGTTTCGGTGAAGTCGGAGAGGTTTTCGGCTTGTGATGAGTATTGGATGGCTTTAATCATCATCGGGGCGTTGAGGCCGGTCAGGATGGCGGATTTGTTTTCGCGCACCAGCCGACGTGCGGCGTTGCATGGGGTTGCGCCGAAGATGTCGGTCATGATCAGCACGCCGCGGTTGTTGGGAAATTCCTGCAATGCGGCGATGGCGTTGTTGATGATGTCGTTTTGATCCTCGTCGGGCTGTACGCCGAGGATGTGGAGATTTTCGGGGAAGCCGTTGGGAAAGAAATGGTCGGCCAAACCGCGATAGGCTTCACCTATGGTTTCATGTGTAATGATTAACAAACCTATCATGATGTGTTCCTAGCATTGGGGTTGAGGCCGTCTGAAGATTTTTCAGACGGCCTTTGTTTTATTTATTGTTTAAGGCGTAGATTTCGCCGAGGTTGCGCCAACAGCCGGCGGCATCCATGCCGTAGCCGAAGACGTAGCGGTTGGGCACGTCCAAACCGACATAATCGGCTTTGGTTGGTTTTTCTTTGTCGATCAGTTTGTTGGCAAATACGGCCGCACGGCAGCTTGCCGCACCCATTTCCAACAGTTTTTCCTGAATGGCGGCCATGGTGTGGCCTTCGTCTAAAATATCGTCCAAAACGACGACATGACGGCCTTTGATTTGCTCGGGGTCGGGCATGCGTTTCCAGTTGAACGCGCCGCCTGCGAGTTTGTCGCCGTAGCGGGAAACGTGGACGTAGTCAAAGTCCAAAGGAAAGCGCAACAGCGGCAATAACTGTCCTGTAAACACCACCGCGCCACCCATTACAGGCAGGAGCAGGGGGTATTTGTCGCCCAAGTCGCGGGTAATGTCGTCGGCAACTTTTTGCAAGGCCGCGCGGCATTGTTCTTGGCCAAACAGCAAGTCGGCATTGTCCAGCATGGCTTGGGTTTCAAGGCGTTTGGTTTCTAAGTCGGTCATGATAGGTCGTGTTGAGTGCGGTTAAAAACAAATTATATAGCGGATTCAATCAATTTTCGATACAAGGCGCGGCAATAGTGTAGTGAAAGCGAAGGGAATTTGAGCAGACTACGTTCAGACGGCCTTTTGCCCTTCCGCTTCGTCCACCAGCAAAAATGCCGTCAAAGCCAAAGCGGTCAATACCGCCGTCAACACCATCGCCCGTCCGTAATTGTCCGCACCGGCGCGTCCGAGATAATCGTAAATCAAAGTGGTCAGCGTCTGCCATTCGGGACGCGACAGGAATAATGTGGCCGCAAATTCGCCGATACACGTTGCTGAAGCCAAAGTCAGACCGCGCCGCAAGGCCGGTTTCAATAAAGGCGCGGTTACATAACAGGCCGTCTGAAAACAGTTTGCGCCCATGGTGCGCGCCGCCGCCGCGTAATCTTTGGGCAAACCGTCCCACGCGGCCAGTACGTCTTTGGCCACAAACGGATACGCCAACAGCGCGTAAGTCGCCGTCAGCAGCCACAGCGAAGCCGTCCACTGCGGATAGAGCAGCAAAACGCCGAAGGCGATGCACACGGGCGACACCATAAACGGCAAAAACATCAGCGCGCGCAACCACGCCATTTGCCGTGCTGCCGCCGCATACAGCACGCCCAAAACCATCGCCGCCGCCACCGCTGCCACAGAGAAACGGATGGTGTTCCACACCGCTGCCCACGTTTGCGCTTCCAGCAAAACCGCCCACGAAGAGCCTGCCGCTGCCGCCTTGAGCCACACCGCCGCCAAAGGCAGCAGGCAGCATACTGCCAACATGGCCAATACCGTTGCTGTCAGCCATTTTTCCCAAGCCCATATCGGCGCACGCGGAGGCAAAGGCGAGACCGACTTATCCACCGCCACGCGCTTGCTCCAATACGCATACAAACCTCCTGCCGCCGCCGTAACCGCCAGCACCAGCCACACCAGCACCGACGCACGCGCCATATCCAACTCGTACGCCACCAGCCGGTAGATTTCCACTTCCACCGTTGCAAAACGTTCGCCGCCGAGCAGTAAGGCCAGTCCGAAGCCTGAAAAACAATATAAAAACACCAGACACGCGCCACCGGCAACCCACGCGCGCACCACCGGCCATTCGACCCAGACAAACCGCCGCCACGCGTCCGCGCCCAAAGATTGTGCCGACAGCAACCGCGCCTGCGGCACACGCATAAATCCCTGATACGCCGAGCGCACCAAAACCGGCAGGTTGAAAAACACGTTGCCGTAAATCAGCAGCCACGGCGTGTCCTGCCAACCTGCCGCCAGCATACCGTGTGCGCCAAATAAAGCCAGTACGCCCATGCCCGCCACCAAGGTCGGCATCACAAAAGGCAGCATCAGCAGGCGCAAAACCGTGCGCCGTCCGGCAAAGTCCATCCGCGCCAGCACCCACGCCGCAGGTATGCCCAAAGCCGTGACCAAGACGCAAGTCAAAACCGCCTGCGCCACCGTCCAGCCCAAGCGCAGGCGCATATAGTCATCAGCCACCACTTCCGCCCAAGCGCCTTCGCCGTCGTAAAACGCCAGCGACAGCAAAGGCGCGGTCACCATGACCGCCAAGAAACCCAAAGGCAGAAGCAACAGCGCAAACCGCCGAATCCAAACCTGCATCGATGCGTACCCGAGAATAAAAACGCCTATTTTAGCCCGAGTTCGGCATAGAAGGTGGTATTCCTGCCCTTGTTTTCAGACGGCCTGTGCAGCCTGACGGATAAAACCGCCGTTTCTTCAAATTTTCCAAACAGTTACGAAGTCTCTTCAAAAAGGCAACATAATTGGTTGGACATTTTTGTTACAATGCCGCCGATTCAAAAAACCAAACAAATCAAAAACAAGGAAACATTATGACCACTACACGTCCACAAACCTACGATGCCGTCGCGCGCGCGTTGCACTGGCTGACCGTACTCGGTTTCATCGGCATCCTCTCCACCATTACCGTTTGGACCATCTACGATGGCGAAGAATGGGTCAAATCGCTCTTCGGCGTGCATAAATCCATCGGTTTCATCACGCTACTGGTGATTGCCGTGCGCATTGTTTGGGCTTTGCTCAATGCGTCCAAACGTCCTGCCGCCGACAGCTTTGCCGCCAAAGCAGGCCACCTTGCCCTTTACGTCTTCATGCTCGCCGTCCCCGTTATCGGCATGATCCGCCAATACGGCGGCGGCCGCGGCCCGTTGAAAGTATTCGGCGTCCAAGTGATGCAGGGTTCGCCTGAAAAAATCGAATGGATGTCCAACCTCGGCAATATGGCGCACGACAAACTCGGCTGGCTGCTTTTTGCGCTTGTCGCTGGCCACATCGCCATGGTTGTCGTCCACCGCATTCAAGGCCACGACGTTTTGTACCGCATGATCGGCCGTCGTTCTTAAGTGTAAAACGGTAAACAGCTAAGGCCGTCTGAAAACAGTTTGACCAAGCAAAAACTGTTTTCAGACGGCCTTTTTGTATTTGTGTTAATCTGCAAAAGTAGGGCAGGCATTTTGCCTGACGTTGTCTAAATACTGTAAACCATACCGAGAAACACCATGACTGCTCCCATTCTCGCCATCACTTCCGGCGAACCGGCCGGCATCGGCCCCGACATCTGCCTCGATTTGGCTTTCTCCGACCTTCCTTGCCGCCCCGTTGTTTTGTGTGACAAAAACCTGTTGGCGCAAAGGTCCGAACAGCTCGGCAAATCCGTCATCTTGCGTGACTTTCAAGCCCAAGCGGCCGATCCGTTGCCCAAGGGCGAACTCGAAGTCCTGCATATTGCTTTAGATGCCGAGTGTCGGGCGGGCGAACTCAATCCTGCCAATGCCGCGTATGTCCTCCGGCTGCTGGATACGGCGTATCAAGGCATTTCAGACGACCTGTTTGCCGGTATGGTGACCGCGCCGCTGCATAAAGGCATCATCAACGATGCCCACGCAGGCAACGGCTTTTTCAGCGGCCACACCGAATACCTAGCCGAAAAAAGCCATACCGAACAAGTTGTCATGATGCTGACCGGCGGCGGCCTGCGCGTGGCATTGGTGACCACCCATCTGCCGCTGAAAGACATTTCCGCCGCCATCACGAAGCCTTTAATCGAGTCGGTTGTCCGCATTCTTGAACACGACCTGCGCCATAAGTTCGGCATAGCCAATCCGGTCATCCTCGTTACTGGTCTCAATCCTCACTCCGGCGAAGGCGGCCATTTGGGACACGAAGAAATCGACACCATTATTCCGGCGCTTCATGCCTTGCAGGCCGAAGGCATAGACGCACGCGGCCCTTATCCGGCCGATACCGTGTTCCAACCTTTTCTGCTCAAAGATGCCGATGCCGTCCTTGCCATGTATCACGACCAAGGGCTGCCGGTACTCAAATACGCCGGTTTTGGCGAAGGCGTAAATATTACCCTCGGCCTGCCCTTTATCCGCACCTCCGTCGATCATGGCACGGCCTTGAGCTTGGCCGGTACGGGCAAAGCCGATTCCGGCAGCCTGATGACTGCCGTCCGCGCCGCGCTCGATATGGCGCATAATATGCAGAAACAGGCCGTCTGAAGCGTGGAGGTTTAATCGTTTGCAGGCGTAATCTGTTCCTGTAACAGCATCATCAGGGGATATTTGCCTGTCGGTTTATGAAGCCGATAAATGTTTGGACAATAATCAGCGTTTTATTTTAAAAACCATATAAAAAAGGCCGTCTGAAGCCCAATGATTTGGGTTTCAGACGGCCTTTTGGTTTACCAAATTTCAGACAAAGTTTCTTTGACTTTAGCCTTCACTTCCGCACCGAAGCGGCGGCTGAGCATTTTGCTGAAATCGTCTTGCGGCGTGTAGTTGACCAGTTCAGGAGCTTTGACGACATCGCGGGCAACGCTGTAAATGCTGCCGAAGTCGTCGATCAGGCCGACCTGTTTGGCTTCTTTGCCGGTATAGATGCGGCCGCTGAAAATATCGGGATACTGTTTGTCTTTCAACCTTGCGCCGCGGCCGAGTTTGACGGCTTTGATAAATTCTTGGTGAATATCGCCCAACATGGTTTCCCAAATTTGGGTTTGTGCCGGGGTTTCAGGCGTGAAAGGGTCGCCCATACCTTTGTTGCTGCCGGCGGTTTTCAGACGGCGTTTGACACCGGCTTTGTCCATCAGGCCGGTAAAGTCGAAACCGCCGCCGATCACGCCGATGCTGCCGACAATGCTGGAAGGGTCGGCGTAAATTTTGTCGGCTGCGGCGGCAATGTAGTAGCAGCCGGAAGCGCACATGTCTTCGGCAACGAGGTAGACAGGGATGTCTTTGTGTTCGGCTTTGAGGCGGCGGACTTCGTTAAAGGCCGTGTTGGACACGACAGGCGAACCGCCGGGGCTGTTGGCACGGATGATGATGGCTTTGGCGTTGCCGTTGTTGTAGGCGGCTTCCATGCTGTCGCGCAGGATTTGGACTTGGTCGTCGATGTCGTTGCCGATTTCGCCGGTCAGGTCGATAACGGCGGTGTGTTCGCTGCGGGCTTGGATGCTCGTGGTTTTTCCTTCTTCTTCTGCGAAGCCGAAGATCAGGCTGAGGAAGATGAGGACGGCGACACCGCGCCAGATATTGCGCCAAATGCGGGCGCGGCGCTGTTCTTGGTAGGCGGCGAGGAGGACTTCACGCAGGGTGTTGCGCTCCCAGTTGTCGACGGGTGTGGAGGCTGAAGAGGGTGTGTTTTGGGCATTGCCTTCACGGTGGATTCGGTATTGCATGATGTGATGTGCTTTCTTGTAGGCCGTCTGAATGTTCAGACGGCCTTATCGGTTTTAGTTGATGGAATAGCCGCGCAGGTATTGCGTACGTTCGCGGGTCATGCGGGTCTCACACTGCAGGCGCAGGTATTCTGCTTGTGCGGAGTTGTCTGCGGACGCGGCTGCTTGTTGGCAGTTGAGTTTTTTGCTTTGAATCCAGGCGCGTTGTTCGCCGAGGATTTGTTGTTTGACATCGCTGTCTAAGCCGCCCCAGAGGTCGTTGATTTCGCCGTCCGCCTGACGGTTTTGCGCGCGCGCGTTGTCGAGTTCGCTTTGGCTGAGGCCGGGCGGCTCGTTGCGTTGGGTTTCATGGTCGGGGCGCAGGACTTCGTAATCTGAATCGTCGCCGTCATCGGTCAGGCCGGCAGCTTGGCTGGCGGCGTTGTTTTCAAGGATGTCTTGCGGATTGACAGTCGGCGGCTCTTCCGTGTTTTGGTTTTGCAGCAGCTTGATGGCCTGCTCTTTGGATACAGGCTTGCCGTCTATCATAACAATGCTTTTCACGCCGTAGGGCAGCAGGGTGGCGGAAAGGGTTTGGGCGGTGGTGCTCAGGGTGTTGTCTTCGAAAACCGGTTTGCCGTCTTTGTCGGGGGTGTAGAGCAGGGTGGTGCTGAACGTGTTGTTTTCAAAGGTCAGGTTGCTGCCCATCAGTTTTTGTTCGAGCATGTCGGACAACGGGGTGTTGCCGTAAATCAGCGGGCTGTTGTCTATGGCCGTCTTGAGGATGGTGTCGGGAATGCGGATTTTGAGGTTGGCGCGGCAGATGGCTTTGCCATCGTCTTCGGTTTCTTTGGGGTCTTCAAGCAGGGTTTCTAATTCGAGGCCGGCGGCGATGATTTTGTCGGCATCGACAAATTGGCGGTTGTCATTGCGGGCAAAGGAGCGCGCTTGTTGTTTGAGGGTGTCTTCGATGGTGGTACGGATGTTTTGCAGTGTGGCCGGTTGGGCGCAATCAAGTGCGGCTTTGGGCTCTTCTTTGCTGCATGCGGCAAGAAGAATCGTGCTTAAAATCAATACGGAAGCGGTTTTTTTGTACATGGGTACTCCTGAAGATGACGGCCTTTCAGACGGCCTGACGTGCTTATCATAACAAAAGCACTTGCAGCAAGTAAATGCGGCAAGTGCTTTTCTATGTCAGACGTATCAGCCTTTGATGACGCTGATGAAGCCGGAGAGGATGGCGGCGTTGAGCAAGTCAACGAAGAACGCACCCACCATAGGTACAATCAAGAAGGCTTTGTGAGACGGGCCAAAAGTTTGGGTAATGGACTGCATATTGGCAACGGCAGTCGGGGTGGCACCCAAACCGAAGCCGCAGTGACCGGCTGCCAATACGGCAGAGTCGTAATCGCGACCCATGAAGACGTAGGTAACGAAAGTGGCGTACAGAATCATCACGACGGTTTGTACGGCCAAGATGATGGTTACAGGGCCTGCCAGACCGGTCAATTCCCACAGTTTCAGGTTCAGAAGAGCCATAGACAGGAAGAGTGACAGGGAGGCGTTACCGAATACGTCGATGGCACGGTCAAACATATTGACTTTGAAGGCGGCAGTCAGGACGTTGCGGATGACCACGCCTGCAAACAGACACCATACGAATTTAGGCAAGTCGAAGAAGGCTTTGTCGTAGCTGTCCACGATTTCGGCAAAAGCCAAACATGCGGCAAACATCGCGAGCGTTTCGACAGCGGAGTCAGCCGTAATCAGGCGAGTGCGCTGTGCTTGTTCGAAGATGTCATCAGTAGCATCGTTGTCGTCGGATTTGGCAGTTTTGACGATAGGTTTACGGCCCATTTTGTTGATCAGACGGCGTGCAACAGGACCACCGATCAAACCGCCGAATACCAGGCCGAATGTTGCAGAAGCCATACCTAAGCCGGTTGCGCCGGTCAGGCCGAATTTGCTTTCAAAGTCAGGACCCCATGCACCGGCGGTACCGTGACCACCGGTCAGGGTAATCGAACCGGTAATCAGGCCAATCAGCGGATCCAAGCCCAATGCGCTCGCCAAGCCGACACCGACAAAGTTTTGGACGATGATAAATGCGCCCACCACGGCGGTAAAGATAACCAAAGGCAAACCGCCCGCTTTCAAACGGGAGAAGTCGGCGCTCAAACCGATGGATGTAAAGAAGATGAGCATGAACGCATCTTGCAGCGGTTTTTCAAATTTGAAGCTGACGCCGTAGGCTTCGTGCAGGGCGAACAGGACGATAGCGGCAACCAAACCGCCGGCGACCGGCTCGGGAATATTGAAGTCTCGTAAGAATTTGATTTTTTGAACCAGAAATTTACCAACCAGCAACACGAGTGTGGCGGCAATCAGTGTGTAATAACTGTTGAATTCCCATTCCATGTTGTTTCACCTCCTAGAAATGTTTTTCCGAGCATCCGTTTTTGTTCCGGATGTAGTGTGTTTCAACGCTTGGCGTTATCCGCCGAGTGTCATGGTATTGATGCGCGGGCAAGGTGTTTTCAGAAAGAAATGAAAACAATGACGTGTCCGTGAAAAATAACTGGCAAATATTAGGGGAATAGTTAAAGATTGTCAAAAAATGCGAGTGTAAATATTTTCAGACGGCCTTTTGACCGATGGCATGGTGCACTTCGCGGCGCCATTGTTCTAATAGGGATGTTAATGATTCGGCCGAAGTGTGGCCGTTGCTGATGGCGGCCTGCAGCCAGTAGCAGGCGGTCGGAACATGACAGCCGACACCTTGCCCGTGATAGTAAAAACAGGCGAGGTGGTATTGGGCGGAAGGGTGGTTTTGTTCGGCTGCGATTGCGTACCAGTGGGCGGCCGCCCGAGGGTCTTGCGCCGTACCGAGGCCGTAATGGTAGATGCGGCCTAAGGCTGCCGCCGCGTTTTTATGGTGGAATTCGGCTGCTTCCATGTAATTCTTGCGCGCGGCATTGTAGTCTGCGTAGCGACCGATGGCGTGGGCTTGTGCTTCCGCCAAACGGTAGATGGTTCCGATTTGTTGCTGTTGCAGGGCGGCTGTTTTGATTTGTTCGTATTGTTGCGGATGGTACAGTGCGGCGTCGCTGATGAGTTTTTGTGCCGCGGAGGCAGAACCTAACGTGGCGGCACGGTGGTAGTAATCGTGCGCGATATGGTTGTCGGCTTTGATGCCGAGGCCGTAGCGGTAGAGGTCGCCCATGATTTTCAGGGCTTCGGGATGGTTTTTTTCGGCAGCGGCTTTGGCGTAGCGTGCCGCTTGGAACGGGTCTCGTTCGGAAAGTTCGCCGGTCAGGGCGTATTGGGCCAGCTTGGCCTGTGCTTCCGCTTGTTCCTTATCGGCGGCACGACGATACCATTCTAAGGCTTCGGGTTTGCGTTGGGCGGCAAGAAGGTCGGCCAGCAGGGTTTGTGCGGCGATGTGGCCGGCTTGCGCGGCTTGTTCGAGATATTGTTCGGCTTGTGCGTGGTTGTGGCTGACGCCTGTGCCGTAGAAGTAGATTTGACCGAGTTGCCAGCAGGCAGCAGTCACACCGAGCGTGGCCGCTTTTTCGTATTGTTCGATGGCTGTTTCAACGTCGCCTTGGCGTTGATGATGGCGTGCCAGATGGTAATACGCAGGCGCAGCATATCGGGCAGCGGCAAGCTCCGCCCAGTAGAGGGATTGTGGATCATTGCGCTGTGCGTGGTAACGCATGAGGATTAATTGGGCTTCGAGGTGACCTTGCTCACCCAGCCAGGCGTATTCGTTAAGAAGCTGTCCGGTCGGGGTGCCGTTGTATTCGCGTTGTTGCAGCAGGGTGAAGAGTGCCATGGGGTGGCGTTGGGCAGCGGCGGCTTCCAACCATGAAAGTGCCTGCTCCAATTGGCCGTTTTGCAGCAGATGGTTGCCCAATGCGAAAGCAGCTTCCGCATAACCCTGCTCTGCCGCCTGTTGCAACAGGGGCAGGGCTTGGGCGGTATGGGATTGTTCCAAAAGGGCGGCGGCTTGCCGGTAGAGGATATCAGGAGCGGCGGTCATGGTTTGCGGGCGGATATAAAGTGGAAGACGGATGCTGTGGCATATGGGCGGCGATACCGGTTGAGGGCTTTGTAAAAATATTGCTCGGCATAGTTTTGCTGGCTTATCTTTAGGATGCTTAGCTTGTTATATTGTTTTGCCTAGGGGCATCCATATTTTGTGTGTTACAAAAGGCTCAGCTTGAGTCGGTATGCGCTCATGACAGCTCGGTCATTATACTGTCTTTGTAATTTATTGTTAATGATAAATGCAGGTTTTTGTGTTTGATTTACATGGAAGTAGCCAAGGTATTGATTGCTTCAGGCCGTCTGAAATATTTTCAGACGGCCTGAACTTTCCTTCGCTAAGTCAGGTTGTCGGTATGGAAGAGTCGGATGTGTCTTTGTTGGGGAAAAACACCTGACTGTAGAAGTTGCCGTTAATTTGGGTCACGTTGAGGTGGTACATACGGTAGGCATGGAACAGGTCGCTGTCAGGCGGTGTCGGATGATTCCAAAATTCTGCCAAGGTATTTTGGTCGGTTATGCCGGGAATATCATAATAGGCACGGCCGAGAACCTTAACTGGCATATTGTGAATCAGGCCGGACAGGCCGCTGGTGCTGTTGATGGTAACCATGCCGAGGCCGTGGCGCAGGAAAACGGGCAGGGGGACATCATGGACGTAAGTGATACGGCCTTTGAGTTTGGGGTGTTTTTTGATAAAGCGTTTGATGTCGCGCGAGTAGTCGATAAAGCCGCGGTCCATCGGATGATGCTTGATGATGAGGTTGGTATCGGCAGGCGCGTGCGCGGCAAAGGAGGCCAAAATATGGAGCAGGAAGCTGCGGACGCTGGAAAAGTCACAATGGATGCGGACTTGGCTGTCGTTGAATACCTGCAAGGGAACAATAAAAAATTTGCCGTATTTGCCCGCCTCCACGCGTTTGGCGATTTGGATGTCTTCAATATAGTAGTTCAAACGCTTGAGGATGGAGATCGACCACAGTTTGAGGTAATGGCCGGCATTGGATGCGCGGTGGTGGATGTAGTTCGGGTACTTGTTCGGGTTGCGGAACAATTCGATATAGTAACGGACGGCGTTTTTGGCCATGGGCATAAACCCGCCGCGTACCGGCGTCGGCGCTTTGTATTCTTGCTGTGCCAGCTTGGGGAATTGTTCCAAAAAAAAGTCGGCACGGCGCGGTAACGGGGAAAATGCGTTGACGCCGTCTTTTTCTAAGGTGATGTAGTAGGGGCGGAAATAACCTTCTTCAAACGCCCAGAAACCGACTTGGTTTTCGTTTGCAATGCGTTTTGCAATGACGTGATAAGGGCGTGTGTCGCCAAAGCAGACAACCGCCTGGATGTGATGTTGAACGATGTATTCTTGCAAAAATTCAGGAAAGGCATCGTAGTTGTCGTTAAAAACAACGGTATGAGCTTGAGTGGGCGGATAAAAATAGTCGTCGCCTGCATTAAAGTTGAATTTATGTACGGTTTTGCCGTTTTCAGTCAGCCAATTGGCAAGGCGCAGAAAAAAATCGCCGACAGGACTTTGAAGCAGCAGGATATTTTCTGCGCTTTCAAGCAGGTTTTGCAGGTTGTTTTTGAGGACGGTCTGTTTCATGTCGCAATGTGGTTTTGTTTTTTATGTAATAGTTTTGAGTTGAACTTTCAAGCATACGCCAAGCGTATTAACGATGCAAAGGCAATGATGCCGCAATTGAAGCTGGTTTATGACGCATTGTTAACTTTGATGGTGTTTATTTGAAAGATCGATATAGTTGTTTGATTTTACCTAATTTTTTAGCAAAGTACCCGCGATGTAATCCGTTGTTGTTTTTTTGCATATTTTTTTGTCGTATCAGGATTTGGGCAGCGGTTTCCGCATTAATGGCCTGATGGGTTTCGGGATGGATATAGTCGGGGTAGTGGATGAGCGTGCCGGCAATCAGCTGCCAAAGCTCAAGCCTGCGGCTGCGGCGCGGAATGGGGAGCAGATCTTGGGTAAGTCCCCAACCTGCGTAAAAAGGCAGACCGTAGCAGCTGACTTTTTTGCCGCGCAACAAGGATTCAAAACCAGTCAGCGAAGTCATGGTATGTATTTCGTCTGCGTATTGGAGACAGGTCAGGATATCGGCTTGTTCGACGGTTTGGTCGGCATATCGTGCCGTATCTTCAGGGGAAATATGGCCGATGCGGTTACCGCTGACTACATCTGGATGCGGTTTGTAGATGATATAGGCATCGGGATTGCGTTCGCGTACGGTACGGAGCAGATCCAGATTGCGATAGATTTGGGGCGAACCGTAGCGGATAGACGCATCATCTTCAACCTGGCCGGGAACGAGGATTACGGTTTTGTTGGTTGACGGGACCGTGAAGTCTGAGCTGCCGACGTTGTATTTACTGATGTGGTTTTCGGTCAGCATTTTTTGCAGCTTCAAGGCCGTCTGAAAGTCCTGGTCGTCGAAGTTTTGGTTTTGGAGGATGTGTTCAAGACGTGACGGGGTTTCGGCATTGAAATAAATGCCCATATCGTCGGTAACGAGCGACAGCGGTGGCACTAAATTAGAACCGAGTCCGACCGAGCGGATAAAGCCGTCTTCCATGCGCAGCAGGGGGATATTATGTTGTTCGGCAAAACGGACGATGGCCTCTTTGCCGTTGCCCCAAGCTAGGATGCGTGCATCGTCGGACAGTTTGACCCCTGCCAGTTTTTGGGTGGAGGAGATAAATTTCAGACGGCATGAGGGTACGTTAAAGAACGGTTTGGCAACCGCGCGTTTCCACAAAGACATGCCGACGCAATACAACTCTCCACGCAATTTGTCGTTTTTGCGTTTGACCGTTGCCAGATAGTCGATAACATCAAAGAGGCTGCCTGCTTCGCCGGTATTGGGGTTGAGGTAGCGGCTGTATTGCAGATAGGCTGCTGCGAAGAGTTGCAGCAAGTTGCGGCGGGCGCGGCGTTGGGTTTGAACAAGGCTGCCGATTTGTGGGTGGCGGTCGTCGCTTACGCCCCAGCCGGCATACCACGGCAGGCCGAAGGTGGTCAGTGGTTTGCCGCACAAAAGCGCCTCAAAACCCATTTGCGAGGTAACGCAATAAACTTTATCGACGTTTTGCAACAAAGAAATCGGATTGATGTCTTCTGCCAAAAGATGGGCGCGGTGTTGCTGCGCCAGTTGGGTCAGATAGCCTTGTTTTTTGCCGCACAAAACATCGGGATGGGTTTTTACCCAGATATCGGCTTGCGGGTTTTCATTCAAGGCCGTCTGAAACATCAGTTCAAACGTAGAGGCGTCTGCGCCGCCATATTGGATGGCCATATCGCCGAAGGTTTGGTCGATGATGAGGATGGTTTCGGGTTTGGATGGGGAGTGTAAAGGATGATCGTCTGAAAGCTCGGGCGCGTGATTGTATTTGGACAGGTGGTGTTGCAGGATGAAATCCATCGCCTGTTGCGCCTGAGCCAAGGTTTCAGACGGCATGGTATCGGCGGCGAGAATCAGTTGTTCCAAACGCGAAGGACGTGTGGTGTCGTAGTAGATGCCGATGTCGTCATAGACGATGGAATAGGGCGGATAACCGGCGACACCCAGTCCGAGCGAGCGTAAAAAACCGTCTTCCAACGCAATAAAGGGAAGCTGGTGTTCGGCGGCAAAAGCACGTGCTTTGTGTGTCGTCGGGCGCAAACCCCAGCCGACAACAGTCTCTGCACCTTTTCCGTCTTTGCAGATATGAAACTCAGGCAATAGGGTGGAGAGATGGGGGATTTTGCGGATGCCGCGAGAGGGAATGTAGGCGTTTTTCACAATGCGTTTTCGTCGATTATTGTTATTAATGGATTGTAGGCCGTCTGAAAAGAGGAACATTCTTTCAGACGGCCTGAATTATTTTTAAAACTTTTTAAAACGTGACTGCTTCGGTCAATACTTTGCCTGCCAAGTCTTTAGGCGACAGGTTCGGCTCACCTTGCAACGGCCAGTCGATACCGACGGTCGGATCATTCCAAATCAGCGAGTGTTCGGCTTTGGGGTTGTAATAGTCTGTGCATTTATAGACGAACTCGGCTTCATCGCTCAGTACATAGAAGCCGTGAGCGAAACCTTCGGGTACCCACAGTTGGCGTTTGTTTTCTGCAGACAAGATCTCGCCTACCCATTTGCCGAAAGTAGGGGAGTCTTTACGCATATCGACGGCCACGTCGAATACTTCGCCGACAACCACGCGCACGAGTTTGCCTTGTGTGTTTTCAGTTTGATAGTGCAGGCCGCGCAATACGCCTTTGCTGGATTTGGAGTGGTTTTCCTGCACGAAGGTGCGGTCGCAGACTTGGGTCTTGAACCACTCGTCGCGGAAAGTTTCCATAAAAAAGCCGCGCGCATCGCCGAAGACTTGCGGCTCAAGCAGTTTTACGTCAGGAATGGCGGTATCAATGATGTTCATTGTTTTATCTTTCATCTAAAGGCCGTCTGAAAAGTTTCAGACGGCCTCAAACATTATTTTTTCAACAGGCGCAGCAAATATTGGCCGTATTGGTTTTTCGCCATCGGGCGCGCCAGCTCTTCCAGTTTTTCATCGGAAAGCCAACCGTTGCGCCAAGCAATTTCTTCCAGGCAGGCGATTTGCAGGTCTTGGATGTTTTGTACGGTTTGGACGAATGAAGCGGCTTCGTGCAGGCTCTCGTGGGTGCCGGTGTCCAACCATGCGAAACCGCGTCCTAAAAGTTGAACCGACAATGAACCGTCTTCCAAATACATTTGGTTGAGGTCGGAAATTTCCAATTCGCCGCGGGCGGACGGTTTGATTTGTTTGGCGAACTCGACGACGCGTTGGTCGTAGAAGTACAAGCCGGTTACCGCCCAATCGGATTTGGGCTGTTGCGGTTTCTCTTCGATAGACAGGGCGTTGAAGTTTTCGTCAAATTCAACCACGCCGAAACGCTCGGGGTCTTTGACTTGATAGCCGAATACGGTTGCGCCGTGGGTCTTGGCGGCGGCCTGTTTCAATGTTTGCGTAAATGATTGGCCGTAGAAAATATTATCGCCCAAAACCAAGCAAACATTGTCGTTGCCGATAAATTCTTCGCCGATGATAAATGCCTGTGCCAAGCCGTCCGGACTGGGTTGCACGGCATAACTGATGGAAATGCCGAAATCGCTGCCGTCGCCGAGCAGGCGTTTGAAAGAGGCGTTGTCTTCAGGCGTGGTAATGACCAAAATATCGCGGATTCCTGTCAGCATCAATACGGACAGGGGATAGTAAATCATGGGCTTGTCGTACACGGGCAGCAGCTGTTTGGATACCCCGCGCGTGATGGGGTAGAGGCGAGTGCCGCTGCCGCCGGCAAGGATAATGCCTTTCATGGGTTTTCTCCTGAGTAGTGTGTGTTTGCGTGATTTTCAGACGGCCTAATATGGGAACAGGCCGTCTGAAAACTTATTTTCCGGTGCCTAAACGCTCTAAACGGTAGCTGCCGTTCAATACGTTTTGCCACCAGGTTTTGTTGTCCAAATACCATTGCACTGTTTTGCGGATGCCGGATTCGAATGTTTCTTGAGGTTTCCAGCCCAGCTCCCTGCCGATTTTGGCAGCGTCGATGGCATAGCGTACGTCATGGCCGGGACGGTCTTGTACGAAAGTAATCAAATCTTCATAACGTGCCACGCCGGCCGGTTTTTCAGGAACAAGCTCTTCCAGCAGGGTACAGATGGTTTTGACGACTTCAATATTGGCTTTTTCATTGTGGCCGCCGATATTGTAGGTCTCGCCGACAACACCTTCGGTAACAACCTGATACAGCGCGCGCGCGTGGTCTTCGACAAACAGCCAGTCGCGGATTTGCATACCGTCGCCGTAAACGGGCAGCGGTTTGCCGTCAAGCGCGTTCAGAATCATCAAAGGAATGAGTTTTTCCGGAAAATGGTAAGGGCCGTAGTTGTTGGAACAGTTGGTTACGATGGTCGGCAAACCGTAAGTACGCAGCCATGCACGGACGAGGTGGTCGCTGGACGCTTTAGAAGCAGAGTAGGGGCTGGACGGCGCGTATGGCGTGGTCTCGGTAAACAAATCGTCTGTGCCGTGCAAATCGCCATAGACTTCATCGGTAGAAATATGGTGAAAACGGAAGGCTTCGCGCTTTTCAGACGGCATTTGTTGCCAGTAGGCGCGGGCTGCTTCAAGCAGATTGAATGTACCGACGATATTGGTTTGGATAAATTCGCCTGCCGAATCGATAGAGCGGTCGACATGGCTTTCCGCAGCCAAGTGCATCACGGCATCAGGCTGGTGTTGTGCGAATACGCGGTCGAGTTCGGCGCGGTCGCAAATATCCACTTGTTCAAAAGCATAGCGAGGATTATTGGCTACCTCAGTCAAAGATTCCAAATTGCCGGCATAAGTCAGCTTATCGACATTGACGACAGAGTCTTGGGTGTTTTGGATAATATGACGGACAACGGCAGAACCGATAAAGCCCGCGCCGCCGGTAACAAGGATTTTTTTCATAAGTTTCAGAGGATAGTCAAAATAATATAAACGGATTATAGCAGACAGAAAGTGTGTTTTTCAGATAAAGAGGCCGTCTGAAAACATCTCTTTCAGACGGCCTGTATCAGGTCAACTTAATCGTCGTAGCCATTTGGATTGTTGCTGACCCAACGCCATGAGTCTTCCATCATCTGCGCCAAATCGCGTTTGGTTTCCCAACCGGTCTGCGCTTTGGTGTAGGCGGGATCGGCGTAGAAACAGGCCAAATCGCCATCACGACGCGGTTTGATTTGGAACGGAATGGTCAAACCGGAGGCTGCCTCAAAGGCACGGATGATTTCCAATACCGAATAAGCACGTCCCGAACCCAAATTAAACAGGTGTACACCCGAAACATCGCTTTTCGCCTGCATTGCCGCCACATGGCCTTCCGCCAAATCCATCACATGGATATAGTCGCGCATACCCGTACCGTCTGGGGTAGGATAGTCATCGCCGAAAACCGACAATTGCGGCAGCTTGCCTGAAGCCACTTGGCAGATATAAGGCAGCAGATTGTTTGGGATACCGTTTGGCTGCTCGCCGATCAAACCGCTTTCATGCGCACCGATAGGGTTGAAATAGCGCAACAAAATCACGCTCCAACGCGGATCGGCCTTTTGGATATCCGTCAAAATGCGCTCCACCATAGACTTAGACGTGCCGTAAGGGCTGGTCGTATCCCCCGGTTGCATATCTTCCGTATAAGGTACTTTACCCGGATCGCCGTAAACCGTAGCAGATGAGCTGAACGCAATCTTAAATACGCCGGCACGCGCCATTTCTTCAGCCAAAACCAAACTGCCCGACACATTGTTGTCATAGTATTTCATTGGTTTGGCCACGCTTTCACCGACTGCCTTCAAGCCGGCAAAATGGATGACAGCATCAATATCGTGTTCCGCAAAGATTTGACGCAACACTTCACGATTACGGATATCCCCTTGGTAAAAAGGCACAGACTTGCCGGTAATCTTTTCCAAGCGCGGGAGGATGTTGGCAGACGAATTGCACAAATTGTCCAAAATCACGGCATTAAAGCCTGATTTCAACAGGGAAACAACGGTATGAGAACCGATAAAACCGGTACCGCCGGTGATAAGAATAGTCATTGGTTTTCCTTAATTAAAATTGTGTTTGGAAGTCGTGAAATCGGTTGGCTGAAAATACAAACACGCTTTCAGATGGCCTGGTGTAAGTGTTGTCAAAGAGGGATTGCTTTATTTGGATATTGTATATTTAGTTACCTGAAAAGTAAAAAAATATGGGATAATCACAGTGTTATGCACAGAGTGCAAAGCGTTATCATTTCAATTTTAATAAAAGGATCTTACCATGTCAGTATCTAACGAAGTTTTGGCGTTGATTTCACAAGTTGCACAAAAACAAGTGTCAGCAAATGAAGAATTGTTGTCTACAGGACTTATTGATTCTGTGAGCGCAATGGATTTGGTTATGGCCATCAAACAAAAATTTGATGTTGATTTGCCGTTTGAGCAACTGGTTGATATTTTGGCAAACTCAGCCAATATCATTCAATATGTTGAAAATAATTACAAAGGCTAAATCATGAAACAATTAAATGAATTCCAAAATCTTGATGATTTTTTGGAATACCGTTTCAGCCAAACTTCGGGAAAAGCGTTAGTTAATGATACTCAAGAATGTTCTTGGGAAGAGTTGCGCGTAAAAATAGCCGCATTTATCGAGGCTTACAAAAGCATAGCAGATATTACCAAAAACATTCCTCTGGTGTTGCACGGCCATAAAGAAATTGATTTTGCAGTGGCAATTTATGCCTGCTTATTAAACAAAATCCCTTTTATTCCGGTGGATAGTATTTATCCTGAAAGCCGTCTGAACAATATCTGCCAACTGTCGAAAGCACGCTTTGTATACCGTTCGGCAACGCAAACTTTTGAAAAGCAGACTGACGAAGAAGTAGAGCTGGCTGAAAAAGATTTGGCTTACATCATGTTTACTTCAGGAACAACCGGCGCACCTAAGGGTGTGCAAATCGGTCGTGAAGCCGTGTTTAACCTGATGAAATGGATGAAAGAGCAGCTTAATTTAGCCGCACCTAATGTATTCATGAATCAGGCTCCGTTTGCGTTTGATTTGTCAATGTACGAAATCTTTGGCAACTTGGCTTACGGCGGTTGCATTGTCATGAACAGTCGTGATGCTATTTCTAATCCTGCCACCTGGATTGATTTTTTGGCCAAACAACAAATTACTACCTGGGTTTCCACGCCTTCTTTTGCCATGCAGCAGCTGCTTAACCCTAAATGTAGTCAAGCTACTTTACCGAGTTTGAAAGAATTTTTGTTCTGCGGCGAAAAACTTGGCAAACCAGTAGTAAATATGATTTTTCAAAAATTTCCCGGTGTCCGTGTTATCAATACCTATGGTCCGACTGAAGCTACTGTAGCAACAACTTACGTTGATATTACACCTGATATGCTGGCGGCAGAAGAAGAGTTGCCTGTAGGCGTTGCCGTGCTTAATTCCAAATTAGAGATTGTTGACGAAGAGATTTGGATTAGCGGTAACCATGTGATGCGTGGCTATCTGAACAACGAAACTGAAAATGCTAAACGCTTGGTAGTACACAGTGCAGATAACCGTACTTATAAAACAGGTGACTACGGTTTTGAAAAAAATGGATTGTTCTATGTACAAGGCCGTAAAGACGAGCAGATTAAGCTCAATGGCTACCGTATCGAACTTTCAGAAATTGAAGAAAAAATCCTTAACCTTAAGGAATTTGCCTTTGATAATGTGGCAGTAGTGGCTTTGAAACGCAACACAGGCGCAGTATTGCGTTTGGTGTGTTTCTATACAGCCAAGCAAAGTGCAGATACTCAGGCGATCAAAGACGCATTAGTACAAAATTTACCGTCTTACATGATGCCGTCTGAATTTATTCACATTGATGAAATTCCAGTCAGCACCAACCACAAAACCGACAAAAAAGCATTGTTGGAAAAATATCAGCAGGGTTTATAAAATGGATTTATATCAAATTCAGCAAAACATCTTACGAAAAGCCAAGATTGATCCTCAAAAGGTTAACGCTTGGATTTATAACAATCAAAGTATAGTGTTTGATTTTCTGTTGAACGACTATTTTGTCAGCGTCAGTTATACGGCAGTAGGACAAACCTTTAACTTTATTGAGCGTAATAAGAGCAAAATTTCTAAGATTTCCGGCTTCCATAAATTTCTGAAATATATTTCAGAAATTTATGGAAGTTACCCACAATCGGTTAATCAAGAAAAGACAGTATTGTCTTTTAAATTTGCTGAAACCGATTGGGCAAAAATCGAGGATAAATTTAGTGAGATTTTAGAAGTCACTTCCATTTATCTTGGCAGCGAATTATGCTACATCCTGAATGTTGAAAAAAATAAGGGCATTAATTTAGCCGAGTACTTGGATAAGCCGGAAGTTGAATACATTGGTGTTAAAGGCGACAGTAATGAGTTTTTCCTAAGCTATGCTCGGAATCATGGTCTAAGTGATTATGTTTATGAGCTAAATAATAGAGGCTTTTTAGCTGTTGAACACAAAATGGGTGTAAGTGTGTTCCGTCGCGTGAACAAGCACAGTTATAAAGATCTTTTGGCTTATTTCCCAGACTCTTTCCATGAGTTGGAAAATGTCATTTATACTGTTGAAGCACCGAAAGTATTGAGTGCCAACAAGAAAAACCTATTGGTGTTGTTCTCTTATACCAATAAGAGTAATGAGAATATGGTTGACCGTTATTATAGCCACCCATTTCCATTTATCAGCAACAGCATTATGCCAAATACTTACATCATCCGTATGGCTGATGTATCAGACGCGTTTGGCAGTCACGGGTTGAATACAAAGTTTGATGAAAATATCGAAGACAATATCCAGCGTTTCATTAAGAGCCTGATGAATATTTATGGCGTAGATAAGAAAAACGTAGTCATTTGCGGTGCATCATCAGGCGGTACAGGAGCGGTATATCACGGCTTAATTGGTGGGTACAAAACCTTTGCAATCGACCCATTTTTGGGCAATCATAAATACTATGGTGGCAAAGATCCATTGTATCTGCATTCTATCCGTACGCCGATTTTGGAGACTTTCAAAAAGCTACCAGATGTAATTGATCATAACCTTGAAAATCAAGTGGTCATTTCATCGGCTAAAGTATCAGAGTTTTATCCGGATATTAAAGAGCTGAAAGAAGCATTGCCTACAGTTGTATTATGTGAGTTTGACTTTGAAAAAATTCAAAAGCACATAGATTTTTCAGGCAACACAGTATTCTTGTCCAATACCATTATCAATAATTTGCTGTTGGACATCCATATTACTGATTCGGACATTAATCTGAACTAAATGCGAAGTAAATAGACAGTAAGTTTAAAATTTACTGTCTATTTTTTTAATATTTGAACCATATTTATCATGTTTGGGGAATGTAATGGTAGATAAAACGGCTGAAGAATTTCAGCAAGAAATTCTTAAAAATATCAAATTAAAAAATACGTCTGTTGATATTTATTATCAGCAGAATGTGTACTGCAATTTCAAATCTGACCGTGAAACACCATTTTCTGTCAGCTTAAATTTAGATTGGCAGAAGATTTTCCTGTTTTATCGTAATAAAAGTGAGATAGATAATATCGGAGAAATGTTTCCAAACTTCAGCTTATCTAAGCAGGATGGGGATAATGTATACATTTATGATGTCAGTACTTTGGATTTTGCCCAAACCTGTGCGGTCTTTATCAAATTGGCCGAGCGTGCGGAACAATATTTTTCTGAACGGCCAGTAGTTAACAGCCGCAAAAAAGAGGTGATGTCAGGTAATTATATCGACACCTCCGGAAATAAAATTACTGCACCTGATAATCTGCGAAACTGTCATTTCCAATTTCTAGGAGGAGGTGGGAATGAAGTTGTTATCCACCCTAATGCAAACTTGCGTAATGTATTTTTGGAATTTTTAGGCAAGGACAGCAAAGTCTATATTGGAGAAAATGTTTCTATGCAAGGCCAATGGTGTTTGGGAGTAGGCTGTACGATTAATATCGGCAGTAAAACTACCAGTACCAATCCGGTTTATATTACTGTTGCCGAACATACAACCTTGTCCATTGGTGAAGATTGTATGTTTGCCACTAATAATCAAATCCGTACTGATGATGCACACCCGATTTATGATGTTCATACTGGAAAACGTTTAAATATTTCTAAAGACGTTACCATTGGAGACAGAGTGTGGGTAGCCTATGGCGCAACAATTTGGGGTGGTACAAAGATTGGTAGCGGTAGTATTGTTGGTGCATTTTCGGTAGTGAAAAAACATTTTCCTAATAACTGTGTTATTGCAGGCGTGCCGGCTAAAGTCATACGCAAAGATGTATTTTGGGAACGCAATAATGTTTTATACACAGATATAGATGAAGGTAAGGATTTGGCAGAAATGAACCATGTTACCTATATCAATTCAACAGTAGAACTCGATTAGTGCATCTAATAGTAAAGGCCGTCTGAAAACATAAAAGTTTTCAGACGGCCTTTTTTAAGATAAGACAGAGATTACTCTAAACAAGCCAATTGTTTTTTCAGACACTCAGCCTGTAATGCCTTGTCACCTTTCGCTTCGGCTATTTCAGCTGCCAGTTTCCAATATGCTGCTGTGTCTTGTAGAGAGAGACTGTCAAAATAACGTTGTGCTGCCTGATGGTTTTTCAGACGGCATAAAGCAGTTGTATAAAGATACATCGTTTCCGGTGTGGTTTGTGCAAAATCAGCCAATATTTTGGTGACAGACTCCCAATCTTGGTTTTGGGCAAGTTTTTCAGCTTCATACAAGGCCAAAGACGGATTCTCAGGATATTTTTGGCGCAGTTGAGCCAATAGATATACTTCGCCGTCAGTGTTGCCGGTAGCGTACATTTTTTTCAGATAATCGACCGTTAAATCTTCAGGAATGAAGAGCAGATTTTCTTCAAAGGCACGGTTAAGCTGGGTAAATAGTTTTTCAGAATCACCGCGTAATTTTGCCAGTCTTGCAATAGCGATACGGCAACTTGGATCATTCTGAGTATGGTTTTCAAAAGCAACCAAAAACTGATGCGCGCCTTGTAAGTTACCAAGTTTCATGCAGAGGTAAGAAGCCAATAGCTCGGGTTTGAGATAGCCTTTTGTGCGATCATCCAAGCCATCAATATACGTTTTCAGTAAAGCCAATGCTACAAAATAATTCTGCTCCGATAGCTTTTGTGCTACGGTCAACAAAGGTTGATATGAGTCGGATAAGTCTGTACCTATCCGGGCAAACAGTTTTTCAGACGGCCTTTTTGCTTGGTGAAACGAGGCTGCAAGTAATGCGACAAGTAAATCATTTTGCGTTCCTATATGCTCATTTTCAGCAAAAAATTCCGCCCCTTTAACGGCATTACCGATATATAAGTCCATTTTCGCATGCCAGTAACCTGCGGTATCGGGATAATCAGGTAACAGGTTTTGCAAAGTATCAAACTGTTTGCTCTCAAATAAAGCGTTCAGATAACGATGGCGATAATCAGCTGTTTCTTCCGCATTCAGACGGCCTGTATCAAGCAGAGTTTGGATACGGTTTGCAGCCAAGTCCCATACCTGATGATTTTCTGCTTGCTCAATCATATTGATTAAAATCGGCAGATTGTCAGCGGTTTCGGCATGGTCAAGAGCAGTAATAGCTTGATACACACGTTCGCAGTTGCCACCTTCCTGGAAGGGGAAAGTATCGCGGATGCGAGCAAGATATTCGGGTTTGGCATGTCCTGATTTTAAAATGTTTTCTAATTCAGTCAGCGTTTCATGCTGATTGATGGTAATAGGGCCAAATCCGTCAGTTTCGTAAGAGAAATAGCCTTTTTGATAGGTGTGTGTACCAGAGAAAAAGGCTTCTTTATCAAATTGATAGTAAATAATTGCCTTATTCAGATAGGCCATGTCAAATGCTACTGATGAGTAGTCGGTAATCAATACGGCGCAACGTCCGAAAAGATTTTGAATACTTTCAGTTTCACGCAGTCCACTCCAGATTTTTATATAGGTAGGGACATTCATTACTTCCAAATAGGGCTCGATATTTGGGTGTGGTGCAAAAATTACTTCGTAGCCGTAGGTTTCTGCCATTTCCTTCAGGCGCTGGTCGTGAAGCAGAGCCTGCCAGTAACGGGCATAGTCAGTTTCCATAAAAGCACTGTTGAGCGTACGAGTATTGCTACCTGTACCGATATTTTGACCGACAATGTTATTGCGCCAAGTTGGCATAATCAGGATCTTGCGACTGTCGGGCTTATTTTTTGATAGTAAGGAGTCGTAGCGTGGAAATCCAGTTAGTGCTACTTCTTTTTCGGTCAGTTTGTAGGTATTGAAATCAGCCTTAATCGAGCGGCTTTCTGGCTCAGTAGTGGTAATGAAACAGTGTAGGTTTTGTTTGCTATTTGTCCATGCAGAAAGATTGTCTTTAGTTACTCCGTGCTGGAGAAAGACAAATTTTTTGCTGTGTTCGTATAAATCCCCAAAATAATTGTTGATGTGTTTTTCCAAATGACTGGAAATGATTTTTTCAGCTTTACGCAAACGTTGTTCATATTCACTACCGCCGAATTCTACAAGTTTGAAGCCCTCCTGTTCGAGACGGTTCCAGTCTGGGGCAGTTCTGTTAAGTACGAAATAGCAAGTTTGCTCTGGGTGGTTCTGCATCATATAACGATAAAAATGCTCGGCGTTGTCGTCAGCTTTAGTTTCCCTATCCATTAAGAGCCAGCTGCCGTCTGAAAGGTATTTTTCAGACGGCGTAAATAAACCGATAAGTTCATTTAATGCAATGCCGTGCATAAAGGTTTTACCTTTAATCGAAATTCGCATTGCTTTTTTGTTGAGTAGGATATTAATTTTGGCGTTGTCTGCAACGTCACCATAGGGAATCCACAAACGTTTTTCGTAAACAAATAATTGTTCATTTAGCTTATTGACCACGCTTTTTGCATAGACAGGAATAAGATCACGCCCATCGGCTTGCACAGAATATGGCTGGTCGAAATAGGTAAAATAGCTGATAAGGAACTGTTTGCGTTCACGATCGATATTTTCAACATAGGCGATTTGGAATGGTGGCTCGCTCTGTTTGAACATTCCAAGCATACCAACTTTATGGAATAGCCATACTCCCGCTAAGCCAAATTCCATAATATTTTTTTGATCAATATAATTAAAAACCTGCTGCATTAGATCATAAAAATGTGATTTTTGTTTAGTATCCAACAAATCTAGACGTTCAGGTCTATTAAGCAATTGTTGGATATACCAAGCCATATCATATAATGCGGTTTTTTGTATTGAGGAGGGTACATGCCCTAAGCGGTTTTTATAGTTTTTAAGCATAGGCAAGAAGCCATACTCAAAAACATTAGAAAACTTTTCTACTTTTTGCCAAGAAGTATCTAGAGTGGATGTGCCACTTTCACGTTTGCGATAGAAATAGACGGCATCTCTGTCAAACACAGCTTTTGCGTCCTGCAAATCTAATAAATAGTCTGCAATAAATTTGCCATCTTCAAAGTTTGGCTTAACATTGTGGTCAAACACCAAATTCTGTTTTTTAATATGGCTGACTCTGAAAAAGGTGGAGGCAGCAGACATATTGATGAATTTATCGAGCTTAGCAACATCAACAACGTGGGTTTTGTTAAAACGGAATCTTAGAGGATGACTATCTTTAATGATATTTTGATTTTCAAAGAAAAACTTCATATTAGTAGCTACAGTTACTGCCGACGGATGTTGGCTAATTTGCGTATCTACTGATTTGAAGTAGTCAGGGTGAAGATAATCGTCAGGGTCAGTAAATACTACCCATTCAGTTTGTGTATGTTGCAAACCCAGATTGCGTGCCGAGGCCTGGCCGCCATTTTCTTTGTAAAAATAATGGATATTTTGGGGAAACTTGGCTTGCCATCGTTTGATGATTTCTGCCGAATGGTCGGTTGACCCATCATCTACTAGAATGATTTGAATGTGTTTTTTGAAATTCAAGCTTTGTTTGACGATACTGTCAAAGTATTCATCAAGGTATTTTTCGACGTTATAAACAGCTGAAACGATTGTAAATTGATTATTACCTTCGTATTTTAAGGGAAGGTATTTTTTGAGTTTCATTACGCGTTTGGCGTACATGTCGCGGAAAAAGAGTTTAGGGTCTCGTAAGAGCTTCCGAAATTTTTTGTTATTCATTTTTTTGACCTTTTATTTTTATTTGGTTTTGAAGTAATTTTCCAGCATTTGAATCAGTTTGTCCTGGTAGTTTTCGATCTGTTGCTGGCTGTGAAAATCGTTGGCACAAAAAGAGTGTGGCTGCCGCCCATTTTTTTTATTTTCCAAGAGCTTGATATATTGGGCAGGCGCTTTGTTGGAACGGATATTAAAATAATAACATATTTCATTACCTACTGTAGATTTCCTGTTTAAAAACATCAGCCAAGGTACGAGGAAGGTGGCAAGGTTGAGATCGTGGTTAGAACGGAAACGGTTGGATAAAAAGGCTTCAATCTCAGTACGGTAGTGCTGCCAAGCAAATTGAAAGCTGCTTTTATGTAGTGGGATATAGGTGTGTACTAACGGACGGTCGATGCGGCAGTCGTAGTGCTGTTGTAATAGTGCGATACAGTTTTTTGAGGCGGAAAGAGTGGGTGTATCGGTTCCTCTTTCGGACATTTGTTTTAAGCTTTTGTCTGCAATAAATAGTGAAGCAATGCCGTTGGCGTGAAAGAAGTGTTCCTTCGGTAATGGTCGGGCAACAAATACATCATCGTTAAAATAGATGAAGTGTTCATTTAGATTGGGAATGTTGTGCAGGTGTGCTTCGATTACATGCGAATTGAAGGTGGGCAGGTATTGCGGGTCAATGATTTGACTGTGATCTATTATGCTGACGTTGGGATAGTCGGCAGGATTGAGCCAGTCGGGGCGTTGGTTGTCGGTAATGATGTAGATATGGTTAACCCACGGCAGGAAGGTACGCACGCTGTGAAGTGAATAGTAAAGTTCGTTGTGGTTGCTGAAACGGGCCTCGTCATTATTGTGAAGTGCGTTTTGTTCGGCAGTAGGGCTATGTTGGCGGCGGCGTTGCTGCCATTTGGGATCTTGGTTATTTACCCATGTGAAAACGACATCAACTTTAATAGGGGGAAGGTTGATACTATTTTCAAGTTCGGCTAAATACAGGGTGTTGTCGATAATGACCGGTTCGTCAGACTCTGTTGTACGCTGTTCGGCGTTGCGGACAGGGTATCTTTTGTTGAGATAGTCGCGGAAGAATACACCTGGTTGTCGAATCAGTTTTTTAAGTTTTCTCATGACGGTATTCACTGTAATGTGATGTTTTTGATACTTATGTCAGGTTTTCAGACGGCCTAATATTTCATCAGGTGTTATAATGGTCGTGCTTAATTAAAAGTATAGTGAGATTTAATCAATGTTGAAAGCAGAATGTCTTACCCGCAGGGGCATGTTATTGTTGTGTGTCAGCCTGTTGGCCGCATGCTCTTCTCTTCCTAATTCTGGTCCGAGTACGCGAAATGTTGTTGCTTTGGGGCAACAGCCGGCTACGGCCGAAGTGCCGGAGGTGGAATTGATTGATGTGAATGGTGCGGTGGCTCAGTCACTATATCAAGCGCAAGTTAATCAGTCATTTGCTCAGTTGGGCGATGGTACATCATCAATAGGGGCTATCAATATAGGTGATGTGCTGGACATTACGATTTGGGAAGCTCCTCCGGCTGTGTTGTTCGGCGGAGCTTTGTCGTCTACCGGTTCGGGTAATGCGCAGCAAACTAAGCTGCCCGAACAGATGGTCAGCTCTTCAGGTACGATTTCTGTGCCGTTTATCGGCGATGTGTCTGTCCTTGGTAAAACACCGGTTCAGGTGCAAAACATTATTAAAGGCCGTCTGAAAAAAATGGCGAACCAGCCGCAGGTAATGGTGCGCATGGTGCAAAACAATGCGGCGAATGTATCTGTTATCCGCGCGGGTAATAGTGTGCGTATGCCTTTGACGGCTGCAGGCGAGCGTGTGTTGGATGCGGTGGCTGCGGTGGGCGGTTCGACTGCGAATGTTCAGGATACGAACGTACAGCTAACACGCGGCAATGTTGTCAGAACGATTGCTTTGGAAGATTTGGTAGCGCATCCGCGTCAAAATATTTTGTTGCGCCGCGGTGATGTAGTCACAATGATTACTAATCCAAGCACGTTTACGTCTATGGGTGCGGTCGGTCATACGCAGCAGATTGGTTTCTCTGTGAAGGGCTTGTCTTTGGCTGAGGCTGTGGGACGTATGGGCGGTTTGCAGGATTATCGTGCAGATGCGCGCGGTGTATTTGTATTCCGTTATGCGCCTTTATCCGAGCTGCCTCCCGAGAAACAATCTAAATGGGTTGAAAAGGGTTATGGCGATCGTGCGGAGATTCCTGTGGTCTACCGTTTGAACCTGGCAGATGCGAATTCTATGTTTTGGATGCAGCGTTTCCCTGTGAAAGATAAGGACGTGGTGTACGTATCGAATGCGCCGATGGCCGAAGTACGCAAGTTCTTGTCATTTGTGTTCTCGCCTGTGGTTAGCGGTGCGAACAGTATTAATAATTTAGTGAACTGATGGGGAAAATAATGTCTGAGCAAGTTTCTGCAAATGTGGATGTGAAACCGGAACAACCGGCTCCTGAAAAGAAAAAGGCCAAGAAGTCTTGGTCGCGTAAGATTAATCCGCTGCTTTGGGCAACGGTTATCGTGCCGACTTTGTGTTCCGGTGTGTATTACGGACTATTTGCTTCTGATCAGTTCACATCTCAGTCCAGCTTTGTGGTGCGTTCTCCTAAGAGCCAATCGTCTTTGAACGGCTTAGGTGCCATTTTGCAGGGTTCGGGTTTCTCTCGTGCTCAAGACGATATTTATACCGTACAGGAATATATGCAGTCGCGATCGGCTTTGGACGCGTTGCGTAAGAAAATGCCCGTTCGTGATTTTTATGAAAAAGAAGGCGATATTTTCAGCCGTTTTAATGGTTTTGGCCTGCGTGGCGAGGATGAGGCCTTTTATCAATACTACCGCGATAAGGTATCCATCCATTTTGACTCTGTCTCAGGCATTTCCAATTTGAGCGTTACATCGTTCAATGCCGGTGAATCTCAAAAGATTAATGATGCTTTGCTCAAACAGGGTGAGGTATTGATCAACCAGCTGAACGAACGTGCGCGTCAGGATACGATTCGTTATGCTCAAGAAGTGGTCAATTCGGCTGAAGAACAAGTTAAAGAGGCTTCTGCCCAATTGACGAAATTTCGTGTATCCAACGGTATTTTCGACTTGAAGGCGCAATCCGATGTGCAAATGGGTTTGGTATCCAAATTGCAGGACGAGTTGATTGTCATTCAAACCCAGCTTGACCAGGTAAAAGCCGTTACGCCTGAAAACCCGCAAATTCCAGGTTTGATTGCGCGTGAAAAGAGCTTGCGTAAAGAAATCTCGCAACAAATGAAAGCGATTTCCGGCGGTGGCGAGGGTTCGTTGTCCAATCAGGCGGCGGAATATCAGCGCGTGTATTTGGAAAACGAATTGGCTGAGAAACAATTGGCTGCAGCGATGACTTCTTTGGAAAGTGCGAAAGCGGAAGCAGATCGTCAGCAATTGTATTTGGAAGTGATTTCCCAGCCGAACAAACCTGACTTGGCGCATGAACCAAACCGTCTGTACAACATTGTGGCAACGTTTGTCATCGGTTTGATTGTCTATGGCATTGCCGTGTTGCTGTCTGCAAGTATCCGTGAGCATAAAAACTGATGAAAGAGCTACATAAAACATCGTTTTTGGAGTCGCTGCTTATCCAAAAAAGGGTAATCGGCGCGCTCTTAATGCGTGAAATTATTACTCGCTACGGTCGTAATAACATTGGTTTTTTGTGGTTATTTGTCGAACCTTTGCTGCTGACTTTGGTTATGGTGTTGATGTGGAAGTTTTTCCGCATGCACAACGTGTCGGCTTTGAATATCGTGGCTTTCACGCTGACAGGCTATCCGATGATGATGATGTGGCGTAATGCCTCTAATCGCGCCATCGGTTCGATTGCGGCCAACACAAGCCTGCTGTATCACCGAAATGTACGTGTTTTAGATACCATTTTTGCGCGTATGTTGTTGGAGATTGCCGGTGCCACCATTGCGCAGGTTGTGATTATGGCTGCATTGGTCGTCATCGGCTGGATTGATGTACCGGCAGATATTTTCTATATGTTGTTGGCTTGGCTTTTGATGGCAATGTTTGCCGTTGGATTGGGGCTGGTCATCTGTTCGGTGGCGTTTCACTTTGAGCCGTTTGGCAAAGTTTGGAGTACCATCAGTTTTGTGATGATGCCTTTGTCCGGCGTGTTTTTCTTCGTACACAACCTGCCTCAGCAGTTGCAACACTATGTGCTGATGCTTCCGATGGTGCATGGTACAGAAATGTTCCGTGCCGGATATTTTGGTAACAGCGTTACGACTTACGAAAATCCTTGGTATATTTTGTTGTGTAATTTAGTTTTGCTGCTGCTTGGTTTGGCGATGGTGGCGAGATTCAGCAAAGGGGTTGAGCCGCAATGATTTCAGTTGAACACGTTTCCAAACGCTATCTGACCCGCCAAGGTTGGCGGACAGTCTTGCACGATATCAACTTCAAAATGGAGAAGGGCGAGAAAATCGGTATTCTCGGCCGCAACGGTGCAGGTAAATCGACGCTCATCCGTTTGATCAGTGGCGTTGAGCCGCCAACCACGGGCGAAATCAAGCGGACGATGAGTATTTCTTGGCCTTTGGCATTCTCCGGTGCGTTTCAAGGCAGCCTGACCGGTATGGACAATTTGCGTTTCATCTGCCGGATTTACAATGTCGATATCGATTATGTGAAGAACTTTACCGAAGAGTTTTCCGAGCTGGGGCAATATCTTTATGAGCCGGTTAAGCGTTATTCTTCAGGTATGAAGGCGCGTTTGGCATTTGCTTTGTCGTTGGCGGTAGAGTTTGACTGCTATTTGATTGACGAAGTGATTGCAGTGGGTGACTCGCGCTTTGCCGATAAATGTAAGTACGAGTTGTTTGAAAAGCGCAAAGACCGTTCTATCATCTTGGTGTCACACAGCCACAGCGCCATGAAGCAATATTGCGATAATGCGATGGTGCTGGAAAAAGGGCATATGTACCAGTTTGAAGATATGGACAAAGCCTACGAATATTATAATTCGCTGCCTTAAAGCGATTGTTTTTTAAATCAGGCCGTCTGAAATTTCAGACGGCCTGTCCGTTGGAATTCTATTGATGAACATTACTCAAATCCTCTCCCAAGAACTCTCCGCCACTGCCGCGCAAATCAATGCTGCGATTGAGCTTTTAGATGATGGCGCAACCGTACCTTTTATCGCGCGTTACCGTAAAGAAGCTACAGGCGGGCTAGATGATACGCAGCTGCGCCAGCTTGCCGAGCGGTTGCAATATCTGCGCGAATTGGAAGAGCGCAAAACCGTTGTTTTAAAAAGCATTGAAGAGCAAGGCAAGCTTTCAGACGACCTCAGGGCGCAAATTGAAGCCGTCGACAACAAAACCGCGCTGGAAGACCTGTATCTGCCCTACAAACCCAAACGCCGCACCAAAGCGCAAATCGCACGCGAACACGGTTTGCAGCCGCTGGCGGACGTGTTGCTTGCTGAGCAGCCGCAGGATGTTGAAGCCGCCGCACAGGACTACCTGAACGAAAACGTCCCTGACGTAAAAGCCGCGTTGGACGGCGCGCGCGCGATT
Organism: Neisseria sp. P0017.S009; assembly: GCF_051957375.1. NCBI lineage: Bacteria > Pseudomonadati > Pseudomonadota > Betaproteobacteria > Neisseriales > Neisseriaceae > Neisseria > Neisseria sp. P0017.S009. Next base: position 133,453 of record NZ_JBQCWL010000003.1, on the reverse strand, counting down.
CTGATGGAGCAGTTTGCCGAAGACGCAGAACTCATCGGCACGCTGCGCGATAAGTTGTGGAACGAAGCCGAAATCCACGCGCAAGTCGTTGAAGGCAAAGAAACCGAAGGCGAAAAATTCAGTGATTATTTCAACCACCGCGAACCCGTCCGCACCATGCCCAGCCACCGCGCGCTGGCGGTTTTGCGCGGCCGCAACGAAGGCATTTTGAACATCGCGCTCAAATACCAGCCCGACGACACGCCGATTACGCAGCGAAGCGAATACGAGCAAATCATCGCCCGCCGTTTCAAGGTTTCAGACGGCCACAAATGGCTGCGTGATACCGTGCGCCTGACTTGGCGCGCAAAAATCTTTTTGTCGTTGGAACTTGAAGCCCTAGGCCGTCTGAAAGAAGCCGCCGACACCGACGCGATTACCGTGTTCGCCCGCAATCTCAAAGACTTGCTGCTCGCCGCGCCCGCCGGACGGCTGACCACGCTGGGTCTCGACCCCGGCTACCGCAACGGCGTGAAATGCGCCGTAGTGGACGACACGGGCAAGCTGTTGGATACCGTCATCGTCTATTTGCATCAAGAAAACAATATGTTGGCAACGTTGTCGCGCCTGATTAAACAACACGGCGTGAAACTTATCGCCATCGGCAACGGCACCGCCAGCCGCGAAACCGACAAAATCGCGGGCGAACTGGTGGGCGGAATGCCGGAAATGGGGCTGCACAAAATCGTCGTTTCCGAAGCCGGCGCGTCGATTTATTCCGCGTCCGAACTGGCGGCGCGCGAGTTCCCCGACTTGGACGTTTCCCTGCGCGGCGCGGTGTCCATCGCCCGCAGGCTGCAAGACCCGCTCGCCGAGTTGGTCAAAATCGACCCCAAATCCATCGGCGTGGGGCAGTATCAGCACGACGTGAACCAAAGCCAGCTCGCCAAATCGCTGGACGCGGTGGTCGAAGACTGCGTGAACGCCGTCGGCGTGGACGTGAACACCGCCTCCGCCCCGCTCTTGGCGCGAATTTCCGGCTTAAATCAAACCCTTGCCCAAAACATCGTCGCCTACCGCGATGAAAACGGCGCGTTCGACAGCCGCAAAAAATTGCTGAAAGTACCGCGTTTGGGCGAAAAAACCTTCGAGCAGGCGGCAGGCTTTTTGCGGATTAACGGTGGCAAAGAGCCGTTGGACGCGAGCGCCGTCCACCCCGAAGCCTATCCTGTTGTCGCCAAAATGCTGGCGCAACAAGGCATTACCGCCGCCGAACTCATCGGCAACCGCGAGCGCGTGAAGCAAATCAAAGCCTCCGACTTCACCGACGAACGCTTCGGCCTGCCGACCATTCTGGACATCCTGTCCGAGCTTGAAAAACCCGGTCGCGACCCGCGCGGCGAGTTTCAGACGGCCTCATTCGCCGAAGGCATCCACGAAATCAGCGACTTGCAAGTCGGCATGATACTTGAAGGCGTGGTCTCCAACGTCGCCAACTTCGGCGCGTTCGTGGACATCGGCGTCCATCAGGACGGCTTGGTGCACATCTCTGCCTTATCCAATAAATTCGTCCAAGACCCGCGCGAAGTGGTGAAAGCCGGCGACGTGGTGAAAGTGAAAGTGCTGGAAGTCGATGCCGCCAGAAAACGCATCGCGCTGACCATGCGGCTGGATGACGAGGCTGGTGGCACAGCCAAAGGCAACAGGCCGTCTGAAACCCGACATCAAGAACGCCGCGACCGAAAACCCCAACGCAACGACCGCGCCCCGACCAATTCGGCGATGGCGGATGCGTTTGCGAAGTTGAAGCGGTGAGGTAGAAAACCAATTAAAGGTCGTCTGAAAACTTTTCAGACAACTTTTGCCGGCATTTACAGTTGTAATGATACGTTTGTTTTAGTTAAATTCCGTTTATCTGAAATGGATTGTAGATTTTAGATGTAATGGTATTTTACTCAAAATTATAAGTTGAGTATCTGTTTAGTATTTTGTTATTGTTATGAAAGATTATTGGAAAACAGATATTGTTTTAGACTACTTTTGAATATTGGGTTTGTAACCCATTCTATATTTATTAAATTAATAAAAGATATTTCGGTTGAAATTTTAAAATATGGTAAAGATTTTTATATGTATTTTTTATTTTATCTTTATGATATGTTATTTTTTATTAGGTGGAATTTTATATGTATACAGGATAGAATATTATGATATTTTTATTATTTTTGTAAGAATTAATAATTATATATTCTATGGTGGGGGATCACTCTTTTTTTTCTTTCCTCTAGTGTAAAGTTTATTATTGGTAATATTACAGAGTCAAGTAAATTTTTTAAACAAATTAATATGATTTTTTATATTGTTCAGTATATTAATTTATTTATATTTTTTGCAATTTGTATTTCCGTTTTTTGGGTTGTGGTTTTTAGTTTAAAATTTGGAGTATGAGAATGCCAAACGCTGGATTTAGTTTTTTAAATATTGCACGCGAAAATGGATTAAGTACTGCTGATGCGATTCAAAATGCTAATAATATTCAGAAATATTTAGCCACGCCTGAAGCAGATAGAAATTCATTGGATGGCCTTGATGCTGCAATCGCAGCCTTATCTTTCGCCGCTACAAGTGCTGCTATGGGAGCTTCTGTAGCCAATGCAGGTCTCTCTGGTAATGCAAATGCAGCTGGTGCTATGTTGACGGGAGCTGCATATCAATTGAATGGGGCAGTTGCTTCAGCTTCTATGGCTGCAACTTATGCATATTTGAAGAGTAGTAGGTATCTTCAAATAAGCGTATAGTTCCAAATATCACAAACCCATCATCACAACCTTAGGAGTTCAAACCATGAAACCTGTTTTGTTTGCTGCGCTGATTTCCTGTTTCTCCGTTGCTGCGTATGCGGCCTGTACCGACAGCCAACAGCAGTGCGTGATTTATAAAAACGGCAATGTTGCGACAGAAGGCGGCTGTACGGTCAGCAAGTGTCAAAGTGCCGATGCGCAAGTGTTGAAATGGAAGCTGAAAAACGGCAAAGACGTCACCGTGGAAATCGGAAAAAACGGTAAGGTTTTGGTGAACAAGAAACCGGGTGCGAAAGCGAACAACAGCAATGCGTCAGGCATGGGTTTGACATGCTATGCCGCTGATGCGGACAAACGCGAACAGTTCTGCTCGACCAATTATTGATTGAATTGTTGCTTTGATTAAAGGCCGTCTGAAAAGTGTTTCAGACGGCCTTGATGTTTATCCTTCCGATATTTTTTCATTGAGAAAGTCAATAAAGCTGCGCACTTTCGCACTGAGAAATGCCCTGTCGACATAGGTGGCGTTCAGTTGATCTGTCCAGATGGTGTAATCGGGCAGGAGTTGGATTAATGTGCCCTCCTTCAATTCCTGCTGAACCGCCCAAAGGGGCTGATAGCCTATGCCTGCGCCTGCTTTAATCAGTTCGCGGATCATCAGCGTGTTGTCGCTGCGGATAACCGGGGAGAGGTGGAGAATGGCTTTTTCTCCGGTAATGCGGTGGGTAATCTCCCAGTTTTGTTGACTGGTATAGGAAGGCAGGATGGCTTGATGCTGCATGACGGATTCGGGCGTATCGGGTGTGCCGTGTCGGGCCAGATAGTCGGGAGCGGCAAGCAGGACGAACTCGATTTTGGCCAGCGGTTTGACGATCAGCGAAGGGGAGGGGGTTTTGGAAACGCGTAAGGCGAGGTCGAAACCTTCGGCAATGAGGTCGATATGGCGGTTGTCGAGGACGAGGTCGAGCGTTACTTTGGGATAACGCTGGCGGTATTCTGCTAGCCATGCGCTCATATTGCCGCCTGCAAACCATAGGGGCATGGTAACGCGCAACATACCTTGCGGCGTGTCGGTACCGCCTGCCGCTTTTTGGGCGGCGGTGTCCAAGGTATCCAGCGCGTAGCTGCATTGGCGGTAGTATTCTTCGCCTGCTTCGGTCAGATGGAGGTTGCGGCTGTTGCGGTGTAAGAGCTTGGCTTGAATGGTGTTTTCCAGATGGCTGACGTGTTTGCTGGCCATGGCGGTGGAAATGCCGAGCTGATCGGCGGCACGGGTAAAGCTGCCGCTTTGAACAACTTGGCGGAAAACTTTTAGGCTAAATAGGGTATCCATTATTTCTTATTAGGAAACGTTGTATCAATAATTCGAGTATATATCTCTTACTGGGAATTATCTATACTGCACTTATTGAAATTGCTCCATACCTCTTCAGGTAGCCATTAAAATAAGGATTATTAAGATGTCAGCCCTCAAATCATTCCAACCTGTTGTATTGTCTGTCTTGCGTATTGTTGCGGCGTATTTGTTTTTGTTGCATGGTACGGCCAAGTTTTTCAGTTTTCCGATGTCTATGGGCGGTGCGCCCGAAGGCTTGATGCTGGTGGCCGGTGTTTTGGAAATTGTCGGTGGTATCTTATTGATATTGGGCCTGTTTACGCGTCCGGCCGCGTTTGTTTTGTCCGGTCAGATGGCAGCCGCCTACTTTATAGCCCACGCGTCTTCTGGTGATGTTTTGTTCCCATTGGCCAACCATGGCGAATCTGCCGTTTTGTTCTGCTTCGTGTTTTTGTATCTGGCAGTAGCCGGTGGCGGAGCGTGGGCTCTGGATAACGTTTTTGGTAAAGATAAAGATTAATTTAAGGAAAAGATCATGACTTATTCTGTTTTGCAACAAGCTGCTGAAACCCGTCGTTCTATCTATGCATTGAACAACACCCTGCCTCTGTCCAATGAGGAAGTAACCAAAATCATCGAACACGCCGTTTTGCATACGCCGTCTTCTTTCAATTCGCAATCTGCCCGAGTGGTCGTATTGTTTGGCGAAGAACATGCCAAAGTGTGGCATTTTGTCGAAGAAGCGTTGCGTGCGGTTGTTCCTGCCGAGCAGTTTGAAGCCACTGCACAAAAACTGAACTTGTTTAAAGCAGGCGCGGCGACAGTTTTATTCTTTGAAGATCAAGATGTTGTCAAAGGCTTACAAGAGCAGTTCCCATCTTATGCGGCCAACTTCCCGATCTGGGCAGATCAGGCAAATGGCATGATTCAATATGCTGTTTGGACAACATTGGCGGCTGCCGGTATCGGCGCCAATCTGCAACACTACAATCCGCTGCCTGATGCGGCCATTGCCAAAGAATGGAACTTGCCGGAAAGCTGGTTGTTGCGTGCGCAAATGGTGATTGGCGGTATTGCAGCTCCAGCCGGCGAAAAAACCTTCCAACCAATCGAAGGCCGTCTGAAAGTATTCGGCGCATAAATGAAATGATGTTTTAAACCAAGGACGCGATGTTTGCGCCCTTTTGGAAATAGCAAAATTAAAAAGGCCGTCTGAAAACAGTTTCAGACGGCCTTTTATCTATGTCATGAAATCAACCGCGGCGCCAAGTCGTACCGCCGGCATTGTCTTCCAGAATGATTTTGTGTTCGTTCAGAAGGTCGCGGATACGGTCGGATTCCGCCCAGTTTTTATCCGCGCGTGCCTGTTTGCGGCGGGCGATTAAGTCTTCGATTTCTTCGTTGGAGAGGCCGTCTGAAACAGCACCGCCTTGCAGGAACTCAATCGGATCGCGTTGCAACAGACCGATGATGCCGCCCAAGGCTTTCAGGCAGCCGGCGAGGTGCGCATCATTGGTTTTGTTCACTTCGCCTGCCAGCTCAAACAACACGGCAACCGCTTCGACCGTGCCGAAATCGTCGTTCATGGCGGCGTAGAAGCGGCGGGTGTAGTCATTGGCGTTTTCGGATAAATCAAACTCAGCCGCAGGAGTGTTTTTCAACGTGGTATACAGACGAGTCAGCGCACCTTTTGCGTCGTCCAAATGCGCGTCGGAGTAGTTCAGCGGGCTGCGGTAGTGGGCGCGCAGGATGAAGAAGCGCACGACTTCCGGGTCGTATTGTTTCAATACTTCGCGGATGGTGAAGAAGTTGCCCAGCGATTTGGACATTTTTTCGCCGTCTACACGGATGAAACCATTGTGCAGCCAGTATTTGACGTGACTGGCAATGCTTTGACCATGATGGGTTTGCGCGTGGTCGTGGCCGCAGGTATGGCCGCTGGCACCGACGCTTTGGGCGATTTCATTTTCATGGTGCGGGAACTGCAAGTCCGCGCCGCCGCCGTGAATATCGAAAGTATCGCCGAACAGGTTTTCACTCATGGCAGAGCATTCAATATGCCAACCCGGACGGCCGTTGCCCCAAGGGCTTTCCCATGCCGGTTCGCCTACTTTGGCCGCTTTCCACAACACAAAATCAAGCGGATCGCGTTTGAAACCGTCCACTTCCACGCGCTCGCCTGCGCGCAGGTCATCCAACGATTTGCCCGACAATTGGCCGTAAGCGGAAAACTCGCGCACGGCGTAGTAAACGTCGCCGTTTGCGGCAGGGTATGCCTTGCCGTTTTGAATCAAGGTTTCAATCATGGCAATCATTTGCGGGATATTTTCCGTTGCCTTTGGCTCGATGTCGGGACGCAACACACCCAAAGCATCGGCATCTTCATGCATGGCCTGAATGAAACGCGCGGTTAGCTCGCCGATGGTTTCGCCGTTTTCAGCCGCACGGGCGATGATTTTGTCGTCGATGTCGGTGATATTACGCACATAAGTGAGCGGATAACCGCACTCGCGCAACCAACGGGCAATCATGTCGAACACGACCATCACACGGGCATGGCCTAAGTGGCAATAGTCGTAAACGGTCATACCGCAAACGTACATGCGCACGTTTTTAGGGTCGATGGGGGTAAAGGGTTCTTTTTGGCGGGTAAGGGTGTTGTAGATGGTGGTCATGGTGTTTTGCTTAAAGTTTATGAATCAATGATTTTCTGCATTTTAATAAGAAGTTTGAGATCTTCTATACGTTGTGGCCGATTGGTTTTATGTAACATAGCATGGCAATTTGGACATACAGGGCGTAAATCTTTTTCAGGGTTTGTGTAACGTTCACCATTATTGGAAACAGGTGTCAAATGATGTACATGAATGAAATTTTTCCCTATTTCTCCATAGAAATCTTCAAAATTAAAGTTACATACAGAGCAGTTATAACCATATTTTTTTAAGCATGCTTCCCTTGCTTTAGGATCTCTTTCATATCGATTAACCATTACTTGTTGTACGCTGCCTTCTTGGTATTCTGATTGATGATTTACTTCATCAGGGAACCCAGTATAAGAGGAATTGATGTTCTCCAAGAGATCTATTTCCCAGAATGTTCTCTTTTTATCGTTAGGAGCAATATTGAGTTCTCTGCAAAGTTTTTGGTATTCATTTTCCGCATTTTCATTTTTATCGTGTTGCTTTTTCAATAAACTATTAATTTTGGGTGTGGTTTTAGAACCGTTTTTATTGGTGGCTTTTTGGTGTTTTTGAATGGTACAGTTTTTATATCCAACAAATCTACTAGGACAGAAAATGTATCTGCCTCCATAATCAGCGAAGACAAAAATCTTCCCTCTCTTTAGAGTGTCTTTATAATAATTACGATGGGAGTTATTTTTGCTGAATTGATAATTTGAAAACCGGATTAAATTAGCGAGAATTTCTTCTTTAGAAGAAACTAGCTCGAGTTCCATAATAACGCTTCCTTTTGTTGAAATCTAATAGGTGAAATTTCGGACATTCTGATTAATGTCAAAGGTCTGTCTGAAACCATCCTTCTTACTCTGGCTTAAACACGCCAGTATCTGTTTTAGGCTGCTGTTCGATAATTTCGACATTTGCGGCTGCCTGCTCCGCTTCTGCTTTCTCGGCTTCGATGCGTTTTTTCTCGGTCAGGTATTGGTTGATTTGGTGCACCAATTCCTGCGTACCTTGGTGGGTCAGAGCGCTGATTTGGAAGAGGCGCGGGGTTTTCATGTCGAATTGGAAGCGGTCGTCTGGTTTCGGGTAGTCCCAGCCGATGGCTTCGAGGAAGGAGGCGGTGCGTGCTTGGGCTTCTTCTTCGTCGAGCATGTCGAGTTTGTTCAGCACCAGCCAGCGCGGTTTGCCGTAGAGTTCTTCGTCGTATTTGCGCAATTCGTTGATGATGGCAAGGGCTTCTTCGGCGGGGTTGACGGTTTCGTCGAAGGGTGCCAAATCGACGACGTGCAGCAGCAGGCCGGTACGTGATAAGTGTTTGAGGAAGCGGTGTCCCAAGCCTGCGCCTTCTGCCGCGCCTTCAATCAGGCCGGGGATGTCGGCCATGACGAAGCTGTGGTTTTCGTCGATGCGCACGACGCCTAAATTCGGATGCAGGGTGGTGAAGGGGTAGTTGGCGATTTTTGGACGTGCGGCGGATACGGCGGTAATCAGGGTGGATTTACCGGCGTTGGGCATGCCTAACAAGCCGACGTCGGCGAGGACTTTGAGTTCGAGTTGCAGGGAACGGGTTTCGCCTTCTTCGCCGGGCGTGGATTGTTTCGGGGCGCGGTTGACGGAGGATTTGAAGTGGATATTGCCCAAGCCGCCTTTGCCGCCCTTGGCGAGGCAGACGCGCTGGCCGTGGTGGGTGAGGTCGGCGACGATTTCGTCGGTGTCGAGGTCGCGGATGAGGGTGCCGACGGGCATTTTGAGGACGATGTCGTCCGCCCCTGCGCCGTAGCGGTCGGAACCGTGACCTTTTTCGCCGTTTTTGGCCTGGTAGCGTTTGACGAAGCGGTATTCGACGAGGGTGTTGGTGTTTTCGTCGGCTTCTGCCCAAACGCTGCCGCCTTTGCCGCCGTCGCCGCCGTCAGGGCCGCCGCGGGGTACGAATTTTTCGCGGCGGAAACTGGTTGCGCCATTACCGCCTTTGCCTGCGGCGACTTCGATTTTTGCTTCGTCGATAAATTTCATGATGTTCTCTTATGGGTATTCGGTTGTTTCAGACGGCCTTTGTTAATAGAGGAGCTTGGTGTCTGAACGGATAAAATGTTGCTTATTATAAAGGATATTTCGGTTTTAGGCCGTCTGAAATATGGTTTCAGACGGCCTTGGATTTATTGGGCGAGGGCCTGGTCGATTTCTTGATAGAGTTGGGTGAAATTGGGTTCGCCAACGTAGGTTTTAAGGATGTTGCCGTTTTTGTCGATCAGGACAGAAGTCGGGTAAACCTGTGTACCAAAGGCTTTTGCAGCAGTTTTGTTGGCATCGTACATGACGGTGAAGGGAAGGCCGTATTCTTTGACGTACTGATGGACGCTCTCAATAGGGTCGATGGGCTGGGCAATGCCGAGGACTTGGAAGTTTTTGCCTTGATAGTCTTGGGCGGTTTTGATGATTTTAGGCATTTCGCTCACGCAGCCGGGGCAGGAGGGAAACCAGAAGTTAATGAGGGTAACTTTGTCTTTCAAATCGGCATTGGTAATGGTTTTGCCTTGCAGGTCGGGCAGGGCGAACTCAGGGGCGGCTTTGTTGCTGGGGATAAGGACGAAGGCAAGAAGCGCGCCAATTGTGGCAATGACAAGGAGTGTGAGTATTTTTTTCATGATTCGAGGTTTTGAATGGCGTGTGCTAAGGTTTGGGGAACGCTGATGCTGCGGCCGCTTTCGCTGCTGACGGGCATAAGGGTCACTTCGGCTTCGATGGCGGCTTTGCCGTTGGGCAGGGTCGCGGTTTGGCTGAGGATGATGTGGCGTGTGCCGATGTCTTTCAGACGGCCTGTAAAGGTTAAAACATCGCCTTCGAGCGACGGACGGCGATAGCGGATATCGACGCGTGCAACAACGAGCATGATGCCTTCGAGTTCGGACAGAAGGTCATGCTCTTGAAAAAACGTCCAGCGCGCTTCTTCGAGAAATTCGAGATAGCGCGCATTGTTGACGTGGCCGTAGCCGTCGAGATGGTAGTTGCGGACGGTCAGTTTCATCAGTTGAGATTGATGGGTTGGAACTCTTCGCGTGCGATTGGTTCGTGTTCGAGGTCGGTAATCACGGTGGAAAGTTGGATGTCGAACCATTCGTTGAAAATGTCGGCGTCCAAATCAGGCCATTCGCTTTCGTCTTCGCACCAGTCGGCCAATTCGGCAGCAAAAATATCTTCGAAACGCGCTTCGATCTCGTCCCATACTTCGTCGGCAGTTTCGCACGGGCGAACGAGGTAGGAGTTGGCATCGGCTTGGATATCTTCAAGTGTCAGGCCGTCAAGGTGATTGCCGGGCAGGGATTTCAGCCAGTTCCAAAAAGGATCGAGGGGGATAAGCAGGAAGACGCTGCGGTTGACTTCGTACATGGTGTTTTCCTTGGTTTCTGTATAGTTGAATGATATAGCAAAGGTGGTGGACTGGCTATCCTTTGGAGGATAAAGGCCGTCTGAATTTCAGACGGCCTTTATTTTTGGGAATAATCAGGGGTTTTCTGATGGTGTTTGATACAGGGTTTGGGGATTGGCTGTATCGGGGATTTCTTCCGGAGTGGATTGGGGGGCTGCTACCGGTTCGGAAGTGGTGTTGCTGTCCACCAAGTCATCGATGTCGATATTGTCGTCTTCGCTTTGAGGGAGCGTGCCGCCGGTTTGTTGGGTGCGGACTTTCATGTAAAGGTCGCGTGTGTAGCTGTATTTGTCGATGGCTGCACCTTCGAGGCTGTCGGTCAGGTCGAGGAGCTCTTTGCGGGTGTTGATGGCTTGCATGCCGGTTGTACCCCAGCGTCCTGCGCTGGTGTGGAAGACGGCATTTTTAACCGGATAGACGGTGGTAATGGCGTTGCCGACGGTATCGCGTACGGTAGACGGGCCGAGCAGGGGGACGACGAAGTAGTTGCTGTTTTTCCAGCCCCATGAGGCGAAGGTGTCGCCGAGGGTGTTTTTATTGCTGGGTACGCCGCCTGCACCGGCTACGTCGATTAAACCGCCAAGGCCGAAGGTGGTGTTGATGCCGACGCGGACGAGGTCTTCGCTAGCGCGTTTGATGTCAAGGCGCAGCACGTTGCTGCCGAAGCTGACAACATCGCGTAGGTTGTTGAAGAAGTTGCTCACGCCGGTACGCACCGGTTTGGGCGTTACTTTGCGATAGCCGCGTGCTACAGGGGAAAGGACGTATTTGTCTGCTTTGTCGTTGAACTTGGAAACGGTGCGATTGTAGCCTTCGTAAGGGTCGGCCGGATTGCGTTCGGCAAGTGCGGGAGCGGAGGCAAGGCTGATGATGAGGCAGAGGGAAGCGGTGGTTTTTTTCATGATTGCAACCAGTCTTTGATTTCGTAAAGTTCGGCCAGTGCGCGGACGGAATCGGGAATGTTTTGAATGGTCGGTTTTTTGTCTGTCCGGCGCAGAGCGTTGAGCAGCAGGGAAACGCAGGCGGAATCTGCTTTGCCTACTTGGCTGAAGTCTATGCTGTCTGTTTCTTTCAGACGGCATTGTTGTTCGTAGCGCGCAAAGGCGGAGGCAGTCAGGGTTTTGACGGTAACGTCGCCGCTGATGTAGAGCGTGCCGTTGCGGATTTCTGTTTGCATGGTGTCTTTATGATGTAAGGCACCATGCCGTCTGAACATCAGGCGGCATGGTGCGGGGGTGGATTATTTACCGCCGTTTTTGGCTTTCAAGTCGGCAATCAGACCATCAATACCTTTGGCTTTGATGGTTTCGCCGAATTGGTTGCGGTATACGGTAACCAAGCTTGCGCCTTCGACTGCGACATTGTATGCGCGGTATCTGCTGCCGCTTTGATAGGTGGTGAAGTCCATGTTGACCGGTTTTTGGCCGGAAACGTTGATTTCGGCGCGGACAACGATTTCTTTACCGCCTTTGTTTACGACCGGGTTGTCTTTGATGTTGACCTTGGCGTTTTTGAATTTCAGCATGGTGCCGGAGTAGGTGCGGATCAGCAGGGTTTGGAACTCTTTAGTCAACGCTTGTTTTTGTGCGTCAGTTGCAGTACGCCATGGGTTGCCGACGGCCAAAGCTGTCATGCGTTGGAAGTCGAAGTAAGGGATGGCGTAGGCTTCAGCTTTTTGGCGTGCAGTGTTGGCATCGCCGCTGTTGAGGATTTTCAGCACTTGAACGGAGTTTTCACGGACTTGGTTGACTGCGTCGGCAGGAGAGGCAAATGCCATGCTGATGCTCAATACGCCGATGCTCAATGCGCTGATGAAGGAAGTTTTTTTCATGGGAGTGTCCTGAATATTGGGTTGATATGTGTTTATTGTTTGTTTTGACCGGCAGATTCACTGTCTGCGTTTTTTTCGGCAAAGCTGGTCATGAATTTGCCGATAAGGTTTTCCAAAACCATGGCGGAGCTGGTGACGGTAATGGTGTCGCCTGCCGCCAAAGAATCAGTATCGCCGCCTTGTTGCAGGCCGATGTATTGTTCGCCCAACAAGCCTGAAGTCAGGATTTGTGCGGAAACGTCGCTGCTGAACTGATATTGACTGTCCAGATTGAGGGCAACTTTTGCCTGATAGGATTTAGGGTCGAGCTGAATGGATGCAACGCGGCCCACCAGTACGCCTGCGGATTTGACCGGAGCGTTGGTTTTCAAGCCGCCGATGTCGCTGAAATCGGCATAGACGGTGTAGGTTTGAGAGGATTTGCCGAACGATTGCCCGCCGGCGGCTCGGAAGGCGAGAAAGCCGATAGCGGCTGCGCCCAGTAAGACAAACAGTCCTACCCAAAATTCCAAAGCATTTTTTTTCATGTGCTATTTCCTTGTTTCATTCTTTTTAAGTGTCGTTTCAGACGGCCTTTAGTCGGTAAACATCCATGCGGTCAACATGAAGTCGACGGCGAGGATAGTCAGGGCGGAAGACACTACGGTGCGTGTACTGGCGCGCAAAATACCTTCGGAAGTCGGTACGCAGTGGAAGCCCTGATGTACGGCGATCAGCGTAACGGCTACGCCGAAGGCGGCGGATTTGATTAAGCCGTTGAGTACGTCGTAATGGAAGGTAATGTTGTTTTGCATTTGCGACCAGAAAATACCGCCGTCCAAACCCAGCCATTCGACGCCGACCAAATACGCGCCGTAAATGCCGGCAACATTGAAAATTGATGCCAACAAAGGCATGGAAAACACACCCGCCCAAAAGCGCGGCGCAACCACGCGTGCCACGGGGTCGACCGCCATCACGTTCATTGCTTCAAGCTGCTCGGTGGTTTTCATCAAACCGATTTCACTGGTCATGGCACCGCCCGCGCTGCTGGCAAACAGAATAGCCGCCAATACGGGACCCAATTCGCGCAACAGGGAAGCGGCAACCATATAGCCCAAAATATCGGCGGATTTGAATTTTGCCAGCTGCGTATAGCCCTGCAAGCCCAATACCATGCCGACAAACAGGCCGGAGACGGCAACAATCAGGACAGACAACACGCCTGCAAAGTAAACCTGGCGGATGCTCAGGCGCGGGCGGGCAAACGCCGTACCTGATTTGGCCAGGATCTGCAGGAAAAACAGCGTAATGCTGCCCAGCGATTGGATGAAGCCGAGGGTTTTTGCCCCGACGGAACGGATAAAATTCATAGGTTTCAGTTGATTGGTTAAATGGTTTTCAGACGGCCTTGTTTAAGTTTCAGGCCGTCTGAACATCAGCCCAGCAAGTCTTGTTTTAAAGTCGTTTGCGCCGGATAGCGGTAGGCGACGGGGCCGTCTGCCAAACCGCCGACAAACTGGCGTACCCAAGGCGAGTCGAGTTCGCGCATTTCTTCGGGCGATCCGGAGAACATGATTTCGCCGTGTGCCAGGAAAATGACTTGATCGACGATTTCCAGTGATTTTTCGATGTCGTGCGTTACCATTACGCTGGTGGAGCGCAGGGCTTTGTTGGCGCGGCTGATGAGGTGGGCGATGACGCCCAGTGAAATCGGGTCGAGGCCGGTGAAAGGCTCGTCGTACAACATGATTTCAGGGTCGAGCGCAATCGTACGCGCGAGGGCAACGCGGCGCGACATACCGCCGGAAAGCTCGGAAGGCATCAGGTTTTCAACACCGCGCAAACCGACTGCATTCAGTTTCAACACCACCAAATCGCGGATGACCGCTTCGGGCAAATCCGTCAGTTCGCGCATGGGGAAGGCGATGTTGTCGAAGACGGATAAGTCGGTGAACAATGCGCCGTGTTGGAACAAAACGCCCATGCGGCGGCGGTGTTCGTACAGCTCCTGCGCTGAAAATGCGGCCAAATCACGCCCTTCAATCAGCACTTTACCCGATTGCGGGTGGATTTGACCCGTAATCAGGCGCATCAGCGTGGTTTTACCGCTACCCGAACCACCCATTACGGCGGCGAAATTGCCTTGTGGAATGCTGAAGTTGATGTTGTTCAGAATAGGACGGTCGCCATATGCGAAGGCAACGTCTTTCATTTCGATGAAGGGTGTGGAACTCATGCAGGAGGGGGGTGTCGAAAAATGTATTTTAATTACGGGTATTGTAAAGGGTATTGGATATTCGGGCAATTTTCAGACGGCCTGCGTTTAGGAATAACGGGTAAAAACGTGTGAAAGAACGCAGAAGCGTTGGTGCTACGGTTGTTTTGCAGCGTGTTGTGTCAAACATACAGACAGTTGTGTAGGTAAGTAAAAAGGCGGGTAAATATGCCCGCCTTGTTTTTAATATTTCTGCAAACCTTCCACCTTGATTTCTTTGGCATTGGCATGGATGAAGGCTTGAGTCGCTTTCATTGTGGCTTGAATGCGCGGATCGTTCCAGCGCACGATTTGGTTGTTTTCATCGCGCTTGTCCGACCAAATAATCACGCCGTCGGTGTATTTTTTGCTGATTTCAAGCATTTTGCGCCAGCGGACGGGGTCGATGAACTGTTTGAAATAAGGGCTGTTGGTGGCCGAATAATATTGCGGCCAGATGTAGCCGATGATTTTTTTGTTGGGAAAGCGTTGATGGATGTCGTCAACGGCGGTTTTCACGTCTTTTTCCCATTGCACCAAATCGGGGGAAGTGATGTAGAACACAGGATTGGCATAGTCGCTGATGGCGGCGGTGGGCGCACGGCGTTTGCTGACTTGCCGCCATTTGGCCAAGATGGCTTCGTTGTCAACATTGGGGCGGTAGTGGCGGATGCCGTGCAGGTGTTCGGAAGGCATGCCGTAGTTGCTGATGAAGGCGCGCGGGTTTTCTTCTCTGAAGATTTGGTACATCCGCGCGAAGTCGGTTCTCAATTCGTCGGGTGTCAGTAGTTGGCCGTCTTTTTCGGCAAACCAGCTTTCGATGTCGGTGGAAATGGTGCGGTAGCCTTCGCGGCGCGATTGTTTGGCCAATTCGCGGATACGCGCTTCATTGAGTACGCCGTGTTTGCGTTTGCCCGTCGGATCGGGTTTGACCAGCTCGCTTTCGTAAACCAAAAACACTTTGGAGAGTTTGTCGGCGGTCAGGTCGGGTTTGCCGACGTAGTCCATGCGGTCGTAGATAATGAAATCTTTGGCATGGGCGGAGAGGGCGGTCAATAAGAGGACGAGGGGCAAAAGGCGGTTGGGTTTCATATTTTTAGGCAGATAAGGGAAAAGGGCCATTGTACGGGAAGCGGTGTTAAAGTGAGTCAAAGGCCGTCTGAAAGGATAAAAGTTCTTTCAGACGGCCTTTGTTGGACTGAGGTTATTCAGTTTTGAGGCTGGTGCGGTTTACTGCGCCGCAGTTTTTTCCAGCAATAGGAAAGTCTCGGCTTTGTTGCGCGGTCTTGCGCCTTGCCACAAGGTTTGCCAGCCCGAAGGTGCACCGATGTTGGCGGCTTGGCGGATGAGGCGGTAGCGGCAGGAAGGGTTGTCGGTCGTGGTTTTAATACGGCTGTATTGTGTCCACGCGATGCGTGTGCGCTGGTCTTGGCTGTCGATGCTGATACATTCGAGGCCGTCTGAAAGTTTCTGTTTCAATTCGGAAGAAAGTGCGGCTTCCATTTGGTGTACGACCGGCGCATGGCTTTTGGCGGCGTTGAGCCACGGTAAAAACAGGGTCATCAGCAAGGCCCAGGCCAAGGTAACGCCGGCCGCCCAGTTGGTGACGGCTTGGCGGCCGCGGATGTTTTTACGCGTAATCGCCCAGAGCCACAACGGGGTAAACAGCAGGGCGACGGCCATCGGAATCGGGTCGATGTCGGGGATGTAATACGGGCTGAAATAGGCGGCGCGTTCGGCCAGTTTGGCAGGCCAGCCGTAGTTCATGGCGAAGAAGCCCAGCCACAGGAACACGGCAATCAAACCGAATGCCATGATGCCGAACCAGTTGATAAATGCCGCCGCGCCGCGACGCAGGCCGTCCAGTTGTGCCGCGCCGAGCAGGGCAAGCGGCGGCAGCAGCCAAACGAGGTTGTCTTGCAGGCGTTGCGGATTGATGGCGAGCAGGGCTGTCATGATAACCAGCCACGACAGGCTCAGAATGCCCCAATTTTTATCGTGGATACGCGTGCGGCTGAGCGTCCATGCCGCCAGCGGCCAAGCAGGTAGGGCAAACCACAGCAGGTTTTTCAGATAATAGGGCAGATTGAAGGCCGTCTGAATTTGATGGAAGCCGCCGAATACGCCTAAAGAATAATGGTTGAACCATATATCAAACCATTCGGGATGGGTTCTGGATAAAACCAGCGGATACAGAATCAGCAGGGGCAGGGAAACGACGATGGCGCCAATCAGGGTCAGCAGATAGCGTTTGCTCTGCCAAGTGGAATGGAACGATAGGGCAAGTGCCAAAAACATCATGGCCGCGGTCAGCAGATAGCCTGAGGAAAGGGAGAGTAAAACCCAGCCGCCGCACAACAGCAAAATGGCAATAATGACGCGGCGGCGTGCCAGTGAAAAGCCGCACAGAATCAATCCAAATGCGGCAAAAGCAGTCGACATGGGGTTGAGAAAGTGGGCAATGGGCAGCAAACCGATACTGCCGATGAGGATTAAGACAACGCTGCGGCCGTGGTGTCTGCCGAGGAAGTTGAAACCGGCAAAACCGCAGGCAGTCAGTCCGACGGCGGTGAATACCACGCCGGTAAAACGTGCGGCATCATAGGCATCAGCCGCCCAAGGCGAAAACAGGGTTTGGAATGCGGTTGCTACCCACAAAAAAGCTGGGGAGATGGTAAAGTCGGGTTGGCCGAAGATTTGTGCAACCAGCAGGCTGCCGCCGTTTTTCATGGATTCGGAGGCGGTAAAGAGGGAGGGTTCGGCAGGGTTCCACAAGTCATGCGAGAACACACCCGGCCACAGCCAGGCAAAGGCCATCAGCAGCAGGAGCCACGGTTTTTCATGGGTTTTTTGGGGGCGGCGCGGATCGGGCGGTGTGTAAGTCAGCATGGAAGGTCAAAAAACGGTTGGTTTGAATGGCAATGGTACAGGGTTTGACGGGTTTGCGCGATATGCCGGAACGGAGAGCTTTGTAAAAATCATGTTTACCGCTGGTTTTTTCGGGTATTTGAAAGGATGTTTATCCGATATGGCGAGGCCGTCTGAAAGAAAGGTTTCAGACGGCCTGAATGCAAAAAAGACTGCACGAAGCAGTCTTTTTGACAAAGCGACAATTAGCGTTTGAACAGGTTGCCGAATTTGTTGTTGAATTTGTCCACGCGACCGGTAGTGTCGACGATTTTTTGAGTACCGGTGTAGAAAGGGTGGCACAGAGAGCAAACCTCAACGTTGAAGCTGTCTTTTTCCATTGCGGATTTGGTCACGAATTTGTTGCCGCAAGAGCAGGTAACGTTGATTTCGTGGTAGTTCGGGTGAATACCTTGTTTCATTTGATTTCCTTTCGATTAAGCGGGCACAGGGGTTTTGCCTGTACTTCAGTTAAGCGTGGGATTTTCGCTATTTTTGGCTGTTTCGTCAAGCGGATATTTTGCGTAGCGGGCAGTTTCGCAACAGGCGAGAACAGTTTAGAATAGAGTTTCAAACTAAATATTGTGTAATCGGGCTGTAATTCAACTGAAAAGAGGATGTAAAGCCTCTTCTAGATGTGAAACTTTAAGAAAAATAATAGTCTGATTAATATTTACGCTTTTACGAACAGGAGACGGAATCCATGCAAAAAAGGATATTGACGCGTATTTTGCGTGTCTGGGGAGGAATGTTGCCTCCGTCTTATTGCAAACCCTTCGGCCGGATTGCGCAAAAATTCCGCGCCGCTTTGGCTGCGTGCATTTCCCCAAACATCGGCAAAAATGTCAATATCGAAAAAGGCGGATATGTTTTTCCGGATACGGTAATCGGCGACAATTCGGGTATCGGCGTCAATTGCGAAATCTGTCACGGCCTGACCCTCGGCAAGAACGTGATGATGGGGCCGGAATGCCTGTTTTATTCGACCAACCACAAATTCAACCCTGAAACCCGCCGCTTTGAAGGCTATACGGACATCCGCCCGATTGTGATTGAAGACGATGTTTGGATCGGCCGGCGTGCGATTATCATGGGCGGCGTTACCATCGGCAAGGGCGCGGTAATCGGCGCAGGTTCGGTGGTTACCAAAGACGTGCCGCCTTATTGCGTGGCCGCTGGTAATCCTGCGGTTGTGAAGAAAAAACTGCTGGATGAGCAAGAGCTTGCAGCTGAATAGCGTGAACGAAACCATAAACAAAAGGCCGTCTGAAAGATTTCAGACGGCCTTTTTTTTAATATTGATTAAGCGGCAATTTTTTCGCATTCTTTAATGCAGGCCAAGCAAGATTCGTAGCAGGCTTTGCATTCTGCGTGGTGGCCGGCGTGTTCTTTGCAGGCGGCGGAACATTGTTTGCAGGCTTCGATGCACACTTTCGCCAAAGACGGGGTCAGGCGTGAATTTTGGGCGGCGAGATTTTGCAAGGTGCCGCACAGTGCCAGCATTTGATTGACGCCGGTTGCGCAGTCTTTCATGGAGGTATCGCCTGCGCTCAACAGGGCGATGCAGTGCGCCAGGCAGATTTGGCCGGCTTCAACGCAATGTGCGGCGGCTTTACGCGCGGCTTCGTAGGCACGGGGTGCGGAATGTGCGTGTTCACCGTGGCCGGCATGGTGTGCATGGCCTGCGTGGTCGTGCGCACGGGCGAATGAGGCGGCTGCGGTGAGGGAGACGGCGGCTGCGCTGCCGATAAATTGACGACGGTTCATCATAGTTTCCTTTTTGCTTTGTAGAAATATCGGACGAATTATTTCATCCGTTATTAAAAGGTTATCATGTTATTCGTTTTTAAACAACGGGCCGTCTGAAGGTATCGATAACACGTTCAGACGGCCTGTCGTCGGATATGATATTTGTTTAAATGAATCACAAATCGAATGGCTGAAATACGGGAAAGTGACTTTTTGCCGAGAAAATAGTCGGTTTATTCCGCCAACAATTCTTCCGGTTTGACTTTCTCGCCATATACGGGCAAGAGGGTTTTTTCATAGGCGGCTTTCAGACGGCCGTCTTTTTTCATGGCGGCGATTTCGCCGTTGACCCAGTTCAGGAGGTCAGTGTTGCCTTTTTGAACAGCCGGGGCGATGAATTCGGCAGGGCCGAGGTTGCCGATGGCGACTTCAAAATTCGGGTTTTCTTTTGCCCATGCCCACAGCAGGGCGTTGTCGTGGGCGAGTGCTACGCCGCGGCCGTCTTTCAGTGCGTCGAAGGTTTCGGTATTTTGGTCGAATTTCAGCAGTTTGACTTCAGGATGGCTTTTGGTGAAGAAGGCGTCGGCGGTGGTGCCTTTGTTGACCAGCAGGGTTTGGTCTTTCAATTGTGCAACGTCGGTAATCGGTTTGTCTTTGGGGGAAACCACGCCCAAGGCCACTTTCATGTAAGGATCGGCGAAATCGACGGCTTCGGCGCGTTCGGGTGTTTTGGTGAAGTTGGCGAGGATGAGGTCGACTTTGCCGGAACGGACGTACTCGACGCGGTTTGCGGCCTCGGTCAGGACGAATTCGACTTTGTCGGGGCTGCCGAGCAGGTCTTTGGCCAGGTCTTTGGCGATTTCAACGTCAAAGCCTTGGTTTTTGCCGTTGGCGTCAACATAGCCGAACGGAGGTTTGTCGCCGAATACGCCGATACGGATGACGCCTTTTTCTTTGATGGCGGCAACGGTTGCCGCGCCGCTGCTTTGTGAAGATTGGGCATCGCCGGAGCCGCCTCCGCAAGCAGTCAGGCCGACGGCGATGGCGGCGGAGGCGAGGAGGGCTTTGAATTTGGCATTCAATTGCATGAGTGTTTCCTTTTCAAATGTTTGGTTGAAAGTGGAGGCTGTCTGAAAAAGGGTTCAGACGGCCTGAAAATAAAATCAGTAGTCCATACCTGCCAAGAATTGGCGGGCGCGTTCGCTTTTGGGGGCGGAGAAGAAGGTCTCGGGGTCGGTCGATTCGACGATGCCGCCTTTGTCCATGAGGACGATGCGGTCGGCAACTTTGCGGGCAAACCCCATTTCATGGGTTACGATGAGCATGCTCATGCCTTCGCGGGCGAGTTCTAAAACCACTTCCAAGACCTCGCGCACCATTTCGGGGTCGAGTGCGGCGGTGATTTCGTCCAGCAGGATGACTTCCGGGTTCAGGCACAGGGCGCGGACAATGGCGATGCGTTGTTTCTGGCCGCCGGAGAGTTCGCACGGATAGGCGTTTTTGCGGTCGAGCAGGCCGACGCGTTCCAACAGTTTGTCGGCTTGTGCCTCTGCTTCGGCACGGTTGCGGTTTTGTACTTTCACCGGGCCTAAGAGGATGTTTTCGATGACGGTCATGTGGGCAAACAGTTCATAGCTTTGAAAGACCATGCCGACTTTTTGCCGGGCGGTTTGCCAGGAAACGTCTTTGCCGAATTCGCCGACCCCGTCCATCACGATGCTGCCGCCTTGGTGCGGCTCCAAACCGTTGACGCAGCGCAGGAGGGTGGATTTGCCGCAGCCGGACGGGCCCAGCAGTACGATGACTTCGCCTTTTTCCAAGTCCAAGTCTAAGGATTGAATGGCGGTTACGTTGCCGTATTGTTTGTGCAGGTTGCGGATGCTCAGTAAAGCCATGTCAGTGTTCCCATTTTTGTTCAAGTTTTGCCGCCAGCAGCGACAGCGGCCAGCAACAGAAGAAATACAGCATAAAAATCAGGCCGTAAACCCAAAATGAAGCATTGGGTTGCGTCAGCAGCGAGTTTTCGATGATTTGCTGGCCGACTTTGACGACTTCGATGACGCCGATAAGGGAGGCGAGCGAGCTGGTTTTGATCATGCGCGTAAACAGATTGACGGCGCCGGGCAATACGCGGCGGATGCTTTGCGGCAGCTCGATGTAGCGGAATACCTGCCCGCGGCTCAAGCCGAGTGCCAGGCCTGATTCGACCTGGTGTTTTTCAATCGATTCCAATGCGCCGCGGACCAAATCGCCCATTTCGGCGATGCCCCACATGGTGAATACCCAGACGCAGACCCAAAATCCGTCGATGTGGATGCCTGTCCAGACGGATAGGCCGAAATACAGGCCGAACAGCCACACCAAAATCGGTACGATTCGGATGGTTTCGAGATAAAACCGTCCGATAAAGCGGATGAGCCGGTTGCGCGAACGTAAAACCAAGCCGAACAGCGTACCCAATACGCAGGAGGCGGCAACGGAGGCCAGGGAAATCTGCGCCGTCAGCAACAGGCCTTCGCCCAAGCGTGCTGCGTTTTGTCCTTCAAACAGCCAGTCAAACACCATATTTTGCACTCCGTACGCGGTTTTCTGCCCAGCGCGCCAGAAGCGAAACGGGCAGAAGGATGATCAGGTAGCTGGCAAACAGCAGGAACAAGGCTTCGTTGGTTTTGTAGTCCATGCCGATGATGTCTTTGGTAACGAACAGCAATTCCGCAATGCCGACCGCGCTGACGATAGATGTTTCTTTCATCAAAAACAATACGTTTGCGCCGATGGCGGGAACGGCGACCGCCCATGCCTGAGGCAATTCGACATAGCGGAACACTTGAAAGCGGCTCAAACCGATGGCCTTGCCCGCTTCGATCTGTCCTTTGGGGACGGTCAGAATACCGGCGCGGATGGCTTCCGCCATGTAGCTTGCGCCCAAGAAAACCAGTGCGATCACGCCGCAGGTGAAACCGTCCCATTTAATGCCCATTTTCGGCAGGCCGTAATACAGGAAAAACAATTGGATCAGCAGGGGCGTATTGCGCGACAGCTCGATATAGGCGCGTGCCAATGCGTAGAAGGGGCGGATGCGGTATGCCGTAACCACGGCAACGGGCAGGCCGAACAGCAACGACAAAACGACGCCATATACCGACAATTCCAGCGTCAGCTTTGCCGCATCGACGAATTTGGGGATGGCATCGATCAGATAAGACCAGTTCATCAGAGTCAGACAATCAGCATGATAAAGGCAGTATTTTAACGGGTTTGTAAGGGAGTGTTAAATAATGGATAGGAATATCGATTGTGGATAAAACACAAAAAATGGAATAAGGCAAAGGCCGTCTGAAACGTTTCAGACGGCCTTGAAATGCCAAGGTTTCCGCGTCAGGCGGCAGCCGCTTTCCGTTCATGAATCAGTAAATTCAACAGGGCGGCCGCACCTGCCAAGACTGCGTCGGCGTACCACATCCAGCCGTAATCGTTGAAGCGCGTGATGACGATGCCGCCGATGTACGAACCCAAAAAGCCGCCGATTTGGTGGCTCAACATGGTCAACCCGAAGAGGGTGGCCAAGTAGCGCGTGCCGAAAAGTTTGCCGGTGATGGCGGCGGTGGGGGCGACGGTTGCCAACCAAGTGAAACCGAGTCCGGCGGCGAAAAGATAGAAGTTCAAATCGGTTTTAGGTGCGGCCAGATAAATCAATATCATGGCGACACGCGAAGCATATAAACCGAAGAGGACGTATTTGCCCAAAAATCTGCCGGTACACCAGCCTGAAAAAATACAGCCGGCGATGTTTGCCAAACCAATAATGGCAATAGAGGTCGAAGCGACCGTAGCAGGGAGGCCGCAAAGTGAAATTTCGGTCGGCAGATGAGTAACCAAAAAGGCGATGTGGAAACCGCAGGTAAAGAAACCCAAATGCAGCAAGATATAGCTGCGGTTGGCGAAAGCCTTGCAGACGGCCTGCTTCAGGGTTTGGCCGCCGTCGTCGGTATGGACGGTATGAGCAGCATGTTTGCCGCCGGCCAGCCACCAAGAAATCGGCAAAATCAAGATGGCAATGACTGCCCAAACATAAAATGTCCCCGTCCAGCCGACATGGGGCAGGGCAATCAAACCTTGAACCAGCGGCGCGAACAAAAATTGCCCTGCGGACCCGCCTGCATTGACCAGGCCGGAAGCCAAGCCGCGCCGATGAGGCGGCGTTTTGGCGGCGACCTGTCCCATAATGATGGAAAATCCGCCCGAACCCGTACCGAATGCCAACAATAAACCGATACCCAGCATCAGCCCCCAATAAGTCGGCATTTGCGGCACCATCAGACAGGCAGCAATCAACAGAACCGTACCGCCAGCTAAAACCTTAAACGCGCCGAAACGGTCGGCCAACGCGCCGGACAAGGGTTGCGATATGCCCCACATCAATTGGAAAACGGCAATAATCAGGCTGAACTGGGTCATGCTCAATTCGGTCGAGTTGACGACGGGCAGGACAAAAAGTCCTAAAGTCATCCTCATGCCGATGGTAATCAGCAGGATGGAGGCGGCAGCGGCAATCAGCAGCCACAAATTGGGTAATTTGGCAGAAGAATCAGTCATGATATTTGTGTGTGTAAGGGGCAGGGAATAAAAGCTATTTCTGCCGCTATATTATTTATTTGATTTTTCGGCGGGCCGATATATAAACGCGCGATTCTAGCATTGGGCGGAAAGCGGTATAAATAACCGTTGGTTCTTTGGATATGGTAAAAAGTGATATGGCTTGAGGATGAATTGAGGATGAAGCGGTCAAATATTCTTCGTTTGGTACTGACGGAGCAAGCAAATGCCGTTGGATTTTCGTTTGAGAAGAAAGGCCGTCTGAAAAGTTTCAGACGGCCTTTGTTTGACTGACTTACATCAGATGATTTCCAAAATGAAATACTGACGCAGTTTTTCGTACACATTATTTTGTACGTTGATACAACCATTGGTTATGATGCGGTCGGCCACATTGGGAGAAGCGATGCGTTCCATGCGCCTTTCCTGCGGCTTGAGCGTCCATACCCGGTGTAACGCAAACAAAAAGTCATTTTCTTCTTTGAAGCCGATAACCTCGCCACCGTAACCCGGTTTGCTGGTCATCATCGGCGTCATATTGAACTTGCCTTTCGGCGTGGTCTTACCGATCAATACCGGATGGCACTGACCGTCATCGGCAAAGCAAAGCTCTGCCTTAGCTGTATTGACCACGACTTTTTTGCGTTGGATATAGTCGCTGACAGCATCGGCAGCGGCCAAAGAATTCAGACCTACTGCCAAGGCTATACCCAATAGGATCCGTTTCAAATTTGTCCTTATTGACGGATGCGTTTAGGAGCTTCTTTAATGATCTCGCGGATGATCACTTGAGGCTCTTGTTTAGGTGCTGGAGGAGGACATACGGCATCTTTAGGGAATACTGGATTCCAGAAGAAGCTGCGTGCAAATTTGTCTTTGTCGAAGATCACTTTGTATTGGCAAGTAGTGATGCCTTCAACGCCGGAAGTGTTTTCAGGGTCAACGCCTACGCCCGGGGTGTAGAAGTGGAACAGGTAGTCCCATTCACGAACGCCAACCATGCCTTCGTCGTAGTGAGGACGGCCGAGGATTTTATAGATGTCGTCTTTGGTCAGACCAGGACGCATTTGATCCAACTCGTCAAAAGTCGGGAATGTACCGCGGTCTTTGTTGAAGGTCAGGGAGTAAGGTTTAGGGAAGCGTGGCTCGTCGGTAGTGCCTTCAGGAGTGATTTTGCTCTTAGTAGCACAGGCGGCCAGCAGGCCGGTAGCCAGCAGGACGAAGCCCACTTTTGCGATTTTTTTCATTTGATAATCCTTTTATTGATTTTACCAGCCGAACTTTTCAGACGGCCTGTTAGTGCCGGCAGCGAGTTTGCCGGTTTACCCAAATAATGTTGTGCTTCTTAAAGATGTACCCGACGGTTTGACAAACAGAACATCGGCACATTCCGGCAGGGCATTGCGCCTCATCTCCGTTGTATCCGCCTGAATCGGCAGAACCGTTCAGAAGGCCTGACTGACATTTATTGTCACTTTGTAACAATTTCACTGCGAGTAAGGCTTGGGGTTTAGAGATGTCCGGTTTTCGATAAATCAGGTTGTATTGCGTAATACCTTGTTATCTTTGTGCTTTAGTTCATTTTGGCATTTGCCGGAGATTAGGTACTTAATCTTTCGGGTGTTATCCCTGCAAATTGTATGCCAGTTTTCCTTTATACGCATAATCTGCGTATGCCAGAATGTTGGCTTTATACAACATTCATATTAACGAACCAGAAACGGATTGTACCTTTTCTCATGCCCGATGCTGGTCATACGGCCGTGTCCGGCTATAACTTGCGTGGTTTCGGGTAGGGTTAATAGTTTAGCGCAGATATTGTTTATGAGGTCATCATGATTGCCGCGCGGAAAATCTGTGCGACCAACGGTCTCATAAAATAAGACATCACCTGCGACTAAAAGACCGTTTTCAGCGTTGTAAAAAACGACTTGGCCGGGGGTGTGGCCGGGAATGTGGAGGACTTGGAAACTGTGGTTGCCGACCTTGAGCGTTTCCCCTTCTTCCAGCCAGCGTGTCGGCGTGAATGACGGAGAAACAGGGAAGCCGTATTGCGCCGTTGTTTGCGGAAGGGCTTGGAGCAGGAATTCGTCGTCTTTGTGCGGGCCGAGAACGGGTACGTCGCAGGTTTTCAAAAGTTCAACCACGCCGCCTGCGTGGTCAAGATGGCCGTGAGTCAGCCAAATGGCGGTCAGCTTGAGGCCTTTGTTTTGGACTTGTTGCAATAAATAGGGTACGTCGCCGCCGACATCGGTCAAAACGGCTTCTTTTGTTTCGTCATCCCAAATCAGCGTGCAGTTTTGACGGAAGGGGGTAACGGCGTTGATTTCAAATTGGAGTGCCATGGGTGTTCCTAGGAAATGCTTATTTAATGTTTGTCTACGTTTCAGACGGCCTTTGGTCTATTTAGAATTTAGGTAGTGAGCAACCTTCGTTAACAACAATAGTACATTGAGAGCTTCCAGATGCTTGACATTTTCTCAAGGCAGATGGTTCAGCGTGGCCGGGGATAGGTTCCATTCCATAGAAAGTTTCTACTTTCTTACCCAATTTACCTTGTGCAACGGCGATACAACTATTACGTACCCAAACACCTATCTTACATGGTTTATTTCTACCCCCTTGTTCGCAGGTTTTAATGGCTTCTCTTTCTGCTTCCTCACGAGAATTCATATCAAGTGCGCCACCTGTAATACCAGTTTTAGGATTAAATGCCCAGGCTCCGTATTTTGATGGAACCTTGATATTGATAATTTCCGTAGTCCGTCTTTGTTGACGTTGACCAGGCGAACCACAATTGGAGTTGTAGCCGTATTGGCATAGACCAGGGTCATTTTGCAACGCACCTCTGGTTGCATCATAAGTAGGGTTGGCAACGCAGACATTAAGGCCTGCCAGCCCTAATAACACAAAAAGCAATTTTTTCATTTCAAGTCCAATCGGTTAGTTATCTAAATCTTTGTCGTTTGATGCACGCCATCATTTATAAGGTTTCCAATACATCAGGCAATTCGGCCAAGCTGTTGAGCATGGCGGCATGGGGCAGGGCGGAAAGCTGTTGGGCGGTATGTGCGCCGGTGGTGACTGCGATGGCACGGATTTTGGCGTTGGCGGCCATTTCTAGGTCGTGGGTGGTGTCGCCGACGACGATGGCCTCTTCCGGTTCAACACCCAGTCGGTCGCAGAGGGCGAGTACCATGTCGGGCGCGGGTTTGGACGGATATTCGCTGGCGCAGGCGGTTTCCAGCCAAAAGGCTTGGGTGTCGGTTTGTGCAATGGCTTTGTCCAAGCCGCTCCGGCCTTTGCCGGTCGCTACTGCAAGCCAATAGCCTTGTTGTTTCAAGCGTTGCAGGCAGGGCAGGGCTTCGGTGAACAGGGTCATGTTGCGGTTGTTGGGATTGAGGTAGTGCGCGGCATAGGTCTCAATCAGGGTTTCCTGAACGTGTTCGCTGACGTTGTGGGCAAGGCGGCGGATGATGCCGGACAGGCTGTATCCGATGAGCGGACGGATTTGGTCGGCTTCGGGAACGGGCAGGCCACAATCGGCAAAGCTTTGTTGAAAGGTGTGGATGATGGGGTTGGTGGTGTCGGCAAGCGTGCCGTCCCAGTCGAAAATAATGAGTTTGGGTTTCATGGGTTTCCTTTCAGACGGCCTTTTCCTGATTTTCCAGCATTAAAACAAATTGCGCTAATTCTTGCGGCAGGTGGGCTTTCAGGATTAGTTTTTCGCCGGTCAGCGGATGGGCGAGGTGCAGCTCGGAAGCGTGCAGGAACATTCTTTTCAAACCGAGTTTCTGCAGGCGTTTGTTGGCCTGATAGTCGCCGTAGCGTTCGTCGCCGGCAATGGGGCAGTCTTGCGATTGTAGGTGGACGCGGATTTGGTGGGTGCGGCCGGTTTTCAGGGTGGCTTCGACAAAGGTCAGGTCGGACAGGCCGACTTGGTGCAAAAGGCCGTCTGAAAAACGGTTTAACACGCGGAAGATGGTGTGGGCGGATTGGCCGTCTTCGCTGACGCGCACCATTTTTTCACCTTGTGCGCCGGTGTATTTGAACAGGGGAAGCTTGACGTGGAAGCGGTCGTTCGGCAGCCTGCCGACACCCAGCGCGAGATAGATTTTTTTCGGATGGTCGTTGCGGATGGCTTCGTGCAGTTTCACCAAGGCGCTGCGTTTTTTGGCTATCATCAAAAGGCCGCTGGTGTCTTTGTCGAGGCGGTGGACGAGTTCGAGATAACGCGCTTCGGGACGGGCGCGGCGGATTTGTTCGATGACGCCGAAGCTCACGCCGCTGCCGCCGTGGACGGCAACGCCGGACGGTTTGTTGATGACCAAAAGCGCATCGTCTTCGTAAACGATGTCAAACTCGCGTGCTGGCGCGGCCTGGTTTTCAGCCGGCCTTTGTTTTTCTGCGATGCGTATCGGCGGAATGCGAATAGTATCGCCTGCCTGAATGCGGTTGTCGGGTTTGCAGCGTTTTTTGTTCAGCCGCACTTCGCCGGCGCGGATAATGCGGTGGATATGGCTTTTCGGGACGCCTTTGAGGATTTTTATCAGATAGTTATCAAGGCGTTGGCCTTCCTCGTGTTCGGCAACGGCAATCAGGCTGACTGAATCTTTGCGTATTGCGTGCATTTTCTCTATAATCCCAAACGTCCGTTTCGGGACTCGAACCTGCCGTCGCAGGCCGTCTGAAACGGATTTATTGTTAAAACGAGATTTTATATTAAAAACGCACTCCGCAAAGCATTTCCTTGTGTTTGTTCAAAGCCGGCAAACGCAATCCCGTAATTAAGTTTGAATTGAACCTGCCGTCCGGCCGGGCGTAAGACGCAGTCCGCGCAGCACCGTCCGAAATTACCGGCGCTACGATAATAAGAAGATGTAGGCTGCCTTAATTTTGTCCGAAGCATCAGCATTCGGACGGCAGCGGAACCATCAACCTTTCCGCCGCATTGTTCTTTATTTCCTTCTTTATCCGAATCCGTCCGCACATGGCTTGAGTTCAAGCATGCAACCTTGCGGATTTCAAATCAAATACTGGTTACACGGGGATTTTCCCATCTTGCCTTTGAAGAGTGCCAACCGGACAGACAGGCCGTCTGAAAAAGATATTCACAAATCAAACGGCCGCTGTTCACGAGGTGACTATGAAAAGAATGTTATTCAACGCAACGCAGGCCGAAGAGCTGCGCGTTGCCATTGTCGATGGCCAAAACCTTTTGGACTTGGACATCGAAACGCTGGGCAAAGAACAGCGTAAAGGCAATATCTACAAAGGTATCATTACCCGCATCGAGCCGTCGCTGGAAGCGTGTTTCGTCGATTACGGAACCGACCGCCACGGCTTTTTGCCGTTTAAGGAAGTATCGCGTTCATATTTCCGCGACTACGAAGGCGGCAGGGCGCGTATTCAGGACGTGCTCAAAGAGGGCATGGAAGTTATCGTCCAAGTCGAAAAAGATGAGCGCGGCAACAAAGGCGCGGCACTGACCACCTTCATCAGCCTGGCCGGCCGCTATTTGGTATTGATGCCGAACAACCCGCGCGGCGGCGGCGTATCCCGCCGTATTGAAGGCGAAGAGCGCCAAGAGTTGAAAGCCGCCATGGCCGAACTCGACATTCCGAACGGTATGAGCATCATCGCCCGCACCGCCGGCATCGGCCGCAGCGCGGAAGAGTTGGAATGGGACTTGAACTACCTCAAACAGCTCTGGCAAGCCATTGAAGAAGCAGGCAAAGCACACCATGACCCTTACCTGCTCTTTATGGAAAGCTCGCTGCTGATTCGTGCGATTCGCGACTATTTCCGTCCCGATATCGGCGAGATTTTGGTGGACAATCAAGAAGTTTACGACCAAGTTGCCGAATTCATGAGCTACGTCATGCCGAGCAATGTAGGCCGTCTGAAACTCTATCAAGACCACACGCCGCTGTTCTCCCGTTTCCAAATCGAACACCAAATCGAAAGTGCGTTCTCACGCAGCGTCAGCCTGCCTTCCGGCGGCGCGATTGTGATCGACCATACCGAAGCCCTGGTTTCCATCGACGTCAACTCTGCGCGTGCCACACGCGGCTCGGATATTGAAGACACCGCGTTCAAAACCAATATGGAAGCCGCCGAAGAGGTCGCCCGTCAAATGCGCCTGCGCGACTTGGGCGGTTTGGTCGTCATCGACTTCATCGACATGGAAAACCCGAAACACCAGCGCGATGTTGAAAACGTCCTGCGCGACGCGCTCAAAAAAGACCGCGCCCGCGTGCAAATGGGCAAACTCTCCCGTTTCGGCCTTTTGGAATTGAGCCGCCAACGTTTGAAACCGGCTTTGGGCGAAAGCAGTCATGTTGCGTGTCCGCGCTGCGCCGGTACCGGCGTCATCCGCGGCATCGAATCCACCGCCCTGCACGTTTTGCGCATCATTCAAGAAGAAGCAATGAAAGACAACACCGGTGAAGTACGCGCACAGGTGCCTGTCGATGTCGCCACCTTCCTGTTGAACGAAAAACGCGCCGAGCTGTTTGCGATGGAAGAGCGTTTGGATGTAAACGTCGTCCTGATTCCAAATATCCATTTGGAAAATCCGCACTACGAAATCAACCGCATCCGCATTGATGACGTAGAAGAAGACGGCGAACCGAGCTACAAACGCGTTGCCGAGCCGGAAGAAGACGAATCTGCCAAACCTTTCGGTAGCGAAAAAGCCAAAGCAGCCCGTCCT
This sequence comes from Neisseria sp. P0017.S009, assembly GCF_051957375.1. Lineage (NCBI taxonomy): Bacteria > Pseudomonadati > Pseudomonadota > Betaproteobacteria > Neisseriales > Neisseriaceae > Neisseria > Neisseria sp. P0017.S009. The sequence continues at coordinate 103,189 of NZ_JBQCWL010000003.1, read as the reverse complement.
GAGCCTGCCGTCAAAGGCGTGCGCCATACCCAGCCTGCGCCAACTGTCGCCCCTGAGAAAAAAGCCTCTTGGTGGGACAGCTTCAAAGCTTGGTTGAAACGCATTTTCGGCGGCGAACCTGCGCCTGCCGCAGTCGCTCAAGAGCCTGCTGAAAAACGCACGGCAAACAACCGTGGCCAAAACGGCAACCGCCGTTCGAGCAGCCGCCGTCAAAATCCGCGCCGCAACAACAAACACGACGGCAGCAAAGTCGAAGTGCGCGAAGTGAATGCCGAAGCCGCCGACAGTAAGTTTGAAGAAAACAAATCAAGCGAAAGCCGCAACGACGAGCGTAAAGAAAGCCGCCGCAGCCGCAACCGCAACAACCGCCGCGATGAGCGCAATAACGAGCGTAACCGTGTCGAGGAAACGGTTGAAGACGTAAACGTTCAAGAAGTGGCCGCACTGGCTGAGATGCCGTCTGAAAACCAAGCGGAACAAAACGGCAATAAACGCCGCCGCAACAACGGCCGTAACGAGCGCAACCGTAACCAATATGCGGAAAGCCATGTTGAAGACGCAAACGTTCAAGCCGATGGCGAACAGGCGCAAGTTGAAGCGGACAACAACGCCCGCAGTGAAGAAGGCGTGAAAAACAACGGCCGTCAAGGACGCGACCGTAACAACCGTCAGCGCAACAACCGCAACGACCGCCGTTCAAACAGCAAAAAACGCAATATTCCGTCTTCGGCAAAAATCGAGCAATACCTGAACATTACCGACACCGCCGACAAAGTCCTCTTTGCCGTGGCGCATGTTTTGGGTTTGAACGAAACCGCCGAAACTGAAAATGTGCCTTTGCCGCAGGAAGATGATCATGCCGAGCCGCTGGTGATTGTGGTATCCGAGCCTGAAGTGACCAGCGCAGAGCCATTCGTATTTGCGATTGAAAGCGAAGACGAGCCTGCTGTAGCGCAAACTGAAGGCGCTGATGCCGAACAAGCCCTGCTTGCTTCTGCAGTCAGCAACGTCAAAGAAGCCATTGCTGCGGTATTGTCTCCGAATGCAACGGCTACTGTTGCACCAGTTGAAGCACCAGCCGAAACTGTTGCCACACAAACTGAAGCCGTAGCTGAAGCAGCGCCTGTCGCAATCGTTGTGCCTGAGAGCTTGGGCGATTTAATCTTCGTTGAAACCGATCCGCAAGCAGTTGCCGCTTTTGCCGCGCAGCCACAACCTGAACCGGTTGCTAAAACACGCCGTTCGGATGTGCCTAAAGTAGAAGTGGAAGACGTAGCAGTCGAAATGATTTTGGTGGAAACACGCAAAGATTAAGATTGGTTTTCCAGTTAAAAGCCCGATGTTGAACGCATCGGGCTTTTTTATTGGCAAGGAGTTATGCTGCTCTTATTTTCTTTGTGTTTACCATGAGCGTTGCTTCATGGTTGAAAAAGCAGGATAGATTGCTGAGAAAGGGAAGGCATGTTTTTTTCAATAGGAAGGGCTTAATGAAAATTGGTATGAGAAAAGCCGTCTGAAATGGTTTCAGACGGCCTTGGTTTGTGTGTGTATGTTTGGGTATTGTGATTATTTTTTGTTCAGAGAGTCACGGATTTCGCGCAACAACAGAACTTCTTCGCTAGGCTCTGCCGGTGCTTCTTCAGCAGGAGCTTCGGTTTTTTTCACAGAGTTAATGGCTTTAACCACACAGAAGATGGCAGCGGCAACGATCAGGAAGCTGATCACAGTATTGATGAACAGACCGATGTTCAGGGTAACGGCACCGGCTGCTTGAGCGGCTGCTAGATTGGCGTAACCTTCTGCAGGAGCGGCTTGTGCGCCGTCTTTCAGGGTAATGAACAGGTTGGAGAAATCAACGCCGCCGATCAACAGACCGATAGGAGGCATGATTACATCGTCAACCAATGATTTGACGATGCCGCTGAATGCTGTACCGACAACCATACCGACTGCGAGGTCGACAACGTTGCCACGCATAATAAATTCTTTAAATTCTGAAGCGATTGACATAATTAATCTCCTGTATGTGTTTGAGTCAAAATCAGATGTGATTCAGTTAATCGGCAGGCATATTAACGCTTTATCGGTTAAGAAAAATTCAATAATGTTAAATTTTGTATTTTGTGCTAAAAATGCCTAGCTTCTATGCCTTCTGTATGAAAAACAGGCCGTCTGAATTTTTTCTGTTACTTTTTTACACCACTTTTTATCAGCGGCTAAGTATCAGATAATATGAATGTTATATTTAGAATCAATGCTCTATCTTACCTTTTAGATGAAATAAAATGATAATGTTGTAATGTTATTAACATAATGCACCAAAGCATACGACAATCATGTTTCCTACGTGTATTTGAATTTCAGACGGCCTTATCGGTTATGCAGTCATTAAAACCATAATGTAATGGCCATAAAAAACGCACTTTCATGATGAAAGTGCGTTTGGCGTGAAAACTGTTTAGTTCTCTTCGTCGTTCAGCGCGTTGATGCTGTAACCGCCGTCAACGTAGGTAATCTCGCCGGTAATGCCGGAAGCGAGGTCGGACAGTAGGAAGGCGGCTGTGTTGCCAACTTCTTCGGTGGTAACGTTACGACCCAATGGGTTGTGGGAAGCGACGTGACCCAAGAGTTTGCTTAAATCGGCGATGCCGGAAGCGGCCAGGGTTTTGATCGGGCCTGCGGAGATGCCGTTGCAGCGGATGCCTTCTTTGCCCAGGCAGGCGGCAGTGAAGCGGATGCCGGCTTCGAGGCTGGCTTTGGCCATGCCCATAACATTGTAGTTAGGAATGGCACGAACGGCGCCCAAGTAGCTCAGGGCAACGATTGCGGCGTTGCGGCCCTGCATCATCGGACGGGCGGCTTTTGCCAGTGCAGGCAGGCTGTATGCGGAGATTTCGTGAGCGGTGTTGAACGCTTCGCGGCTGATGCTGTCGAGGAAGTCGCCGCTCAAAGCTTCTTTAGGGGCGAAGCCGATGGAGTGAACGAGGCCGTCCAAGCCGTCCCAGTGTTTGCCCAAGTCAACGAAAACTTGGTTGATTTCGTCGTCGCTGGCAACGTCGCAGCGGAACACGAGTTCGGAGCCGAGTTCGGCCGCCATTTTACGGACGCGCTCTTCCAGTTTGTCGACAACATAAGTAAATGCCAATTCCGCGCCTTGTTCGCGGCAGGCTTTGGCGATGCCGTAAGCGATGGAACGCTCGGAGATCATGCCGGTAATCAGAATTTTTTTGCCTTGCAAAAAGCCCATTTTCTTATCCTTTAGCAGTGGTATTGCGGTTGCATTAAACTGCGCATTATAGCAAAAACCGCTGTTTCGGCATAGAAAAAAACGGATAACCCTTTGTCTTGCCTCAAATAGAGATAAGGTTGTCTGCTAAGGCCGTCTGAAACCTGACGGAACGGCGGCAAAACGTTATACTTGATAGTCTTAATGACCGATGTTTCAGGAGTGAACCATGCCCGAGCAAAACCGCATTCTCTGCCGAGAACTTAGCCTGTTGGCGTTTAACCGTCGTGTGCTGGCTCAGGCGCAGGATGCGAATGTTCCTTTGTTGGAGCGTTTGCGTTTTTTGTGCATTGTTTCTTCCAATTTGGACGAATTTTTTGAAGTGCGCATGGCGTGGTTGAAACGCGAAAACAAACTGCGTCCGCATCAACTGCTCGACAACGGAAAAACCGCGGCCGAAACAATCGAAGCGGTGGCGAAAGAGGCGCAGGCCTTGATCCGCGAGCAGTACGATCTGTTTAACAAAGTATTACAGCCTGCACTCGGCCGTGCCGGCATTCATTTCTATCGCCGCCACAAATGGACGGCTGCGCAGAAAAAATGGATCGAAAACTATTTCGACAACGAGCTTTTGCCCATTCTCACCCCCATCGGCCTTGATCCGTCACACCCATTCCCGCGCCCGTTAAACAAATCGCTCAACTTTGCCGTTGAACTAGAAGGCACGGATGCGTTCGGCCGTCCGTCCGGGATGGCGATTGTGCAGGCTCCGCGCATTTTGCCGCGCGTCGTCCCCATGCCGTCTGAAATTTGCGGCGGCGATGCAGGCTTTGTGTTCTTGTCTTCGATTTTGCACGCCCATGTCGGCAAACTCTTTCCCGGCATGAAGGTTAAAGACTGCCATCAGTTCCGCCTCACGCGCGACAGCGATTTGACGGTTGATGAAGAAGATTTGAAAAACCTGCGTGCCGCGATTCAAAACGAATTGCACGACCGCGAATACGGCGACGGCGTGCGCTTGGAAGTAGCGGACACTTGTCCGGCGCATATTCACGACTTCTTGCTTGCCCAGTTCAAGCTGACTTCTGCCGAGCTGTATCAGGTCAAAGGGCCGGTCAATTTGGTGCGCCTCAATGCCGTCCCCGATTTGGTGGACAGGCCGGATTTGAAGTTTCCGCCACGCAATGCAGGCCGTCTGAAAGCCTTGCGCAAAAACGGCTCCGTATTCAAACTGGTCAAACAGTCGCCGATCTTGCTGCACCATCCGTATCAGTCTTTCGATCCGGTTGTTCAAATGATACGCGAGGCTGCGGCCGATCCGGATGTGTTGGCCGTCAAAATGACTATCTACCGTACCGGCAGCAATTCCGAGCTTGTGCGCGCATTGATGAAGGCCGCACTGGCGGGCAAACAAGTAACCGTCGTCGTTGAGCTGATGGCACGTTTTGACGAAGCCAACAACGTCAACTGGGCGAAACAGCTCGAAGAGGCGGGCGCGCACGTCGTGTACGGCGTATTCGGCTACAAAGTTCACGCCAAAATGGCTTTGGTTATCCGCCGCGAAGACGGCGTGCTCAAGCATTATGCCCACCTCGGTACCGGTAACTACCACCAAGGCACATCGCGCATTTACACCGACTTCGGCATCATTACCGCCGACGAACAAATCACTGCCGATGTGAACACTTTGTTTATGGAAATCACAGGCTTGGGCAAGCCGGGCCGTCTGAACAAGCTCTATCAAAGCCCGTTTACCCTGCACAAAATGGTCATCGACCGCATCAAGCAGGAAACCGAACACGCCAAAGCAGGCAAACCGGCGCGGATTACCGCCAAGATGAATTCCCTCATCGAGCCGAGCGTAATTGATGCGCTGTATCAGGCCAGCGCGGCAGGCGTGCAAATCGACCTGATTGTGCGCGGTATGTGTACTTTGCGCCCGGGTGTAAAAGGCTTGTCCGAAAACATCCGCGTCCGCTCCATCATCGGCCGCCAACTCGAACACTCGCGCGTGTATTGCTTCCATAACAACGGCGCAGACGATACCTTTATCTCCAGCGCCGACTGGATGGGTCGCAACTTTTTCCGCCGCATTGAAGTCGCCACGCCGATTACCACGCCCGAACTCAAAGAACGCGTGATCCGCGAAGGTTTGGAAATGGCCTTGGAAGACAATACCCAGGCTTGGCTGATGCAGCCTGACGGCAGCTATGTACGCACCCAGCCGCAAGACGGCGAGCCTGCATTTGGTTTGCAGGAAGGTTTGTGGAAAATATACGGACGTTGAGTTGAATAATGTCTCAGGCCGTCTGAAACGCAGGTTTCAGACGGCCTTTTTTGATTTTGCCGTTATAATTCCGTTTCCCAATCTTTCAGACGGTCTTTTCCTATGAAATCTTACCCCGATTCCTATCTTCATTTTGAAAACCTCGAATCTCCCAAAACGCAAGAGTTTGCCGCTGCGGCGCATGCCGAAACGCGCGCCCGTTTTTTAGAAAACGACAAGGCGCGCGCATTGTCTGACGGCATTTTGGCACAGTTGCAGGATACGCGGCAGATTCCGTTTTGTCAGGAACACCGCGCGCGGATGTACCATTTCCATCAGGACGCGGAGTATCCGAAGGGCGTGTACCGCGTATGTACCGCAGCGACGTATCGTTCCGGCTATCCCGAGTGGAAAATCCTGTTTTCAGTGGCGGATTTCGACGAGTTGCTCGGCGACGATGTGTATTTGGGTGGCGTGTCGCACTTGGTGGAAAAGCCCAACCGCGCGTTGTTAACACTGAGCAAATCGGGCGGCGATACGGCGTACACGCTGGAAGTGGATTTGGAAGCAGGGGAGTTGGTAGAAGGCGGTTTTCACTTTCCGGCAGGCAAAAACCATGTGTCGTGGCGCGATGAAAACAGCGTATGGGTGTGTCCGGCTTGGGACGAACGCCAGTTGACCGAATCGGGCTATCCGCGCGAAGTGTGGCTGGTGGAACGCGGCAAAAGTTTCGAGGAAAGCCTGCCGGTGTATCAAATTGCCAAAGACGGCATGATGGTAAACGCGTGGCGTTACCTCGATCCGCAGGGTTCGCCGATTGATTTGATTGAAGCGTCGGACGGTTTTTACACCAAAACCTATTTGCAGGTCTCAGCCGAAGGCGAGGCGAAACCGTTAAACCTGCCCAACGATTGCGACGTAGTCGGCTATCTGGCTGGACATCTTTTGCTGACGCTGCGCAAAGACTGGAACCGCGCGAACCAAAGCTATCCGAGCGGCGCATTGGTGGCAGTAAAATTAAACCGCGGCGAATTAGGCGCGGCGCAGCTTTTGTTTGCGCCCGATGAAACGCAGGCATTAGAAAGCGTGGAAACGACCAAGCGTTTTGTGGTGGCGAGCCTACTGGAAAACGTACAAGGCCGTCTGAAAGCATGGCGTTTTACCGACGGCAAATGGCAGGAAGTCGAACTGCCGCGCCTGCCTTCGGGCGCGTTGGAAATGACCGACCAACCGTGGGGCGGCGACGTGGTTTACCTTGCCGCCAGCGATTTCACCACACCGCTGACGCTGTTTGCATTGGATTTGAACGTGATGGAACTGACCGTCATGCGCCGTCAGCCGCAGCAGTTCGATTCAGACGGCATCAACGTGCAGCAGTTTTGGACGACTTCAGCCGACGGCGAGCGCATTCCTTATTTCCACGTCGGCAAAAACGCCACGCCCGACACGCCGACCTTAGTCTATGCCTACGGCGGTTTCGGTATTCCCGAATTGCCGCATTATTTGGGTAGCGTCGGCAAATATTGGCTGGAAGAGGGCAATGCCTTTGTGTTGGCGAACATCCGCGGCGGCGGCGAATTCGGCCCGCGTTGGCATCAGGCGGCGCAGGGAATCAGCAAACATAAAAGCGTTGATGATTTGCTTGCCGTCGTGCGCGATTTGTCCGAACGCGGTATCAGTTCGCCCAAACACATCGGCTTGCAGGGAGGCAGCAACGGCGGCCTGATTACCGCCGCCGCCTGCGTGCGCGAACCTCAAAGCATTGGCGCGCTGGTGTGCGAAGTGCCGCTGACCGACATGATCCGTTATCCGCTGCTCTCCGCCGGTTCAAGCTGGACGGACGAATACGGCAATCCGCAAAAATACGAAGTCTGCAAACGCTGGCTGGGCGAATTGTCGCCGTATCACAATCTTTCAGACGGCATCAATTATCCGCCAGCGCTCATTACCACCAGCCTCAGCGACGACCGCGTCCATCCCGCCCACGCGCTCAAGTTCTACGCCAAACTGCGCGAAACCTCGCCGCAATCTTGGCTCTACTCGCCTGACGGCGGCGGCCATACCGGCAACGGTACGCAACGCGAATCCGCCGACGAACTTACCTGCGTATTGCTGTTTTTGAAAGAGTTTTTGGGGTAGAAGCAAGCAGCAGGACTGACTGTTTCGTAAAGTTGAGAAACAAAATACTCTTGTTTCGGTAAGTGAAAAGAAGGCCGTCTGAAAAACGAATATTAAAGTTTTTCAGACGGCCTTCTTTTCTTTTAACTTTCAACATATCCCGATAAAATGGACACTTTGTAAGTGATCATTGATGGAAGACGCAATTATGGCAGCCGAACCGAAAAATTATACACGATTTAGAAAATAATTTCAAACAAAACAACATATTAAAACTCAAGCAAATCTTTCCCGAAGTCTTTTGCGAAGACCAAATCGACTTTGAGAAACTCAAACTCGTCCTTGGCGCAGAAAACCTTGCCGGTGTGGGCGAACGTTATCAACTCGATGCTGTAGAAACTAGTAGCGTTGTTTACAGTATTTTCAGGAGAATACTGAAACATGAACATGCACAAAAACACCCGTCTCACCCCGTCTCTGGATTTGGATATCCTCAACGGCATCATGCGCCAAGCCGTGTTGCAGCAGCTGCAAACCTACTTGGGCGCGGACGCAGTCATCGAAACGCACATCACCCGCGATATGCTCGAACGCGCAGAAAAAATCCGCCTCTCCAACGCCTTGAGAGGCGTGTTTGAGGCGGATTTGGTGTACTAGGAACAATCAATGATTTCTCGGAAATGGATAAAGCCTGAAGGCGATTATTCGTTAGACGGTTTATCTGTCTGAGACTTGTGCGTTTGCAATATGTTCACTACCTTACCCTCATAACGCTGGCGTAACCACGCCTGTATCCGCTCGTAATCTTTGGCAGGTAGTGGCTGCTCCAATTCGAGAGAGACAACGACGATATCGTCATATGTATCTGTCTTCGGTTCTGCGTTTTTTTGGCTTTCAGACTGTTCGGAAACAGGCGTTGTTTGCGCTTTATCCCAAGCCAAGCCGCGTCCGACAACGATTTTTTCCGCTTCCGGATATTGGGCTTTTAATTCCTTGAGTACCGCTGCATCGTCGATATCGGAGGCTTTGCCTGCCAGTATGGTATCGATATAGGCCTGCTGCTCTTTCAGCTCATTTTGCTGCTGAACCGGGTTGTTTCGGCTTGCCAGCAATTCTTCGATTTTGGCATCGTTCCCTCCCGCATAGACCACGTTGACCTTCGGCTCTTTCACCCCCGACGCGTTAAGGCTTTTCACCAGCAAGGCGGAAATTTTCTCGGCATTGCCCGTTCCATTGACAATCAGACCGACTTTATTTTCTCTGTGGTTCAACATCTTACGCAGCACGAAAAAACCTTCCTGTTGCTGCGCAGTGGCAATGGCGGCATTGGCTCTGGTGTTGAAGATCTCCTGACGCACCAGTCCTGATGCCATATAGCCGCTCGGAATCATCACAGCCAACACGACAGCAGTAATAATGATGCTTTGCAACCGGCGTTTGGATTCCGTTACCAGCCCCCTGCGCGGCAGCTTGAGCAGCTTGGAAAACAACAAGGTCGAAAAAGCGATGAACACGCAGTTGATGGCAAAAAGATATGAAGCACCGAGAAAGTAGTGCCAGTTGCCATGTGCCAGTCCGTAGCCCGCAGTACACAGGGGCGGCATCAATGCGGTAGCAATCGCCACACCCGGTATGGCATTGCCTCCTTCTTTTCGAGTCAGCGCCACAATACCCGCACTACCGCCGAAGAAGGCAATCAACACATCCCAAAGGGTCGGCTGAGTACGCGCCAAAAGCTCGCTTTGCGCCTCTTTAAGCGGGGTTAACAGGAAATACAATGTAGCGGTAATCAAGCTGATGACGACGAATATAATAATATTGCGCACGGCTTGACGGATCAGCGCAGTATCCCCTACCGCCAAACCGTAACCCATACCTACAATCGGCCCCATCAACGGCGAAATCAACATCGCGCCGATCACTACCGCCGTGCTGTTTACATTTAGACCGATACTCGCCACGGCAATGGCAAACATCAATACCCACATATTGGTTCCGGACACCCGAGTATTGGCGCGGATGACGGCATCAATTTTATCGGGATGGGCCTGGTCATGCGCAAGATTGAACACATCTTGCAACTTGGTCATGGCACCATTGTCTTCTTTTGGCTGATTTTCTTGTTCTTCTTGGTTTTTAATGTTTTCTTGGTCTTGCATTTTCATCCTTAAATCAATCTTAACGATTGTCTCTGAATATTTAATTAACTGGAATTTCGGATACTGATAATTATGCTTTAATACTGATTTCAAATATGATTAAGCAGATACCTTGCAGAAGGTTAGCATACACATGAAAACGCTGACAACGCTGATCCTGCGTAGGCCTTCACGAAACCAGCATATGCAAAAACCTTCTCTCAAATCCAATTTCTACTTTTTCAGCAGCAACCGCCATCAAAATTTTTTAAGGGGCTGTACTAGTAGATTAGCCCTAAATTTCACACCATTTTTGCAGGATTTTTAGCTGCCGGGACGGTGTGCCGAAGTTAAATCGAAATTCGCATTCTTTCAAGAACAACGGGAAAGATTTGCGATCGATTCCGTTGTATTTTCGCAAGACACGTTTTGCCTGATTCCAAAAATTCTCAATGCCGTTAATGTGGTTCTGACGGTCGGCAAATTCCTTGGAATGGTTGATGCGGTAATGGATGAAACCGCTCACGTCCAACTTGTCGTAGCTACTCAGACTATCGGTATAAACAATACTGTCCGGCATGATTTTCTTTTTGATGACAGGGAGTAACGTTTCAGACTTGGCATTATCCACCACAACGGTATAGACCCGTCCGTTGCGTTTCAGAATGCCGAAGACAACCACTTTTCCTGCCGCACCGCGACCACGTCTGCCTTTACGCCGTCCGCCGAAATAGCTTTCGTCCAGTTCGACAGAGCCCTCAAAAACCTCATCGGCAGCCAAGGCCAAATGATAGTTGATAACCATGCGGATTTTACGGTAGAACAGTGCTGCCGAATTGGGATGGATACCCAAAATATCGGCGGCAGAACGGGCGGTAACTTCGAGTACAAAAAAACGAAGCAGTTCTTTCTGTACTTTTTTTCTTTAATTTGCAGTGAGTTATCTTCATATTTCGAGGGTAACATATCTGCTAATCTAGTACAGCCCCTTGTTTTTAATAATGTTAATGTTAATACGTAACAAAAACAAATTCCTGCTTGTAGGTTAAAATCAGCATATGCTAATATGCGCAACAACAGGTTTTTCCAGAATAATCTGTGCTAAAATGCAGGATTAGATGGAAAACTCTATCCGAATTCGGTACAATACCGACGAATTATTTCCCTTAAACAACCTGCCGCAAGGCGAAAAGGAACGACTGACATGTCAAACATCGAACAACAAGTTAAAAAAATTGTTGCTGAACAACTGGGCGTAAACGAAGCCGAAGTGAAAAACGAATCTTCTTTCCAAGACGATTTGGGTGCTGACTCTCTGGACACCGTAGAACTGGTGATGGCTTTGGAAGAAGCTTTCGGCTGCGAAATCCCTGACGAAGACGCTGAAAAAATCACTACCGTACAATTGGCTATCGACTACATCAACGCCCACCAAGGCTAATCGGTCGCACCAAACATCCAGCCTCTGCTGCGCCATCGCAATAGAGGCTTTTACCTTATTATTAAACCCCTGAAATTTCAGACGGCATGAGTTTTGCCCGTTTTCACGAAGAAAAAGAGCAAGGCTGCCGCGAAAATCCCGACAACCAACAGCGAGATTATCATGAGTCAGAGAAGAGTAGTCATCACAGGTCTTGGCCAAGTATCACCGGTCGGCAACGACGTCGCCACCGCATGGAGCAATCTGCTCGCAGGCAAAAGCGGCATCGGACGGATTACCCGCTTTGACGCATCCGACATCAACAGCCAAATCGCCGGCGAAGTTCGCGATTTCGACATCGGCCAATACATCAGCGCGAAAGAAGCGCGCCGTATGGACGTGTTCATCCACTACGGTATTGCCGCCGCCCTGCAAGCCATCAATGATTCAGGCTTGGACGATTTGGAAACCCTCGACAAAGACCGCGTCGGTGTCAACATCGGCTCCGGTATCGGCGGCCTGCCCAGCATCGAAGCGACCGGCAAAGCCGTTATCGAAGGCGGCGCGCGCAAAATCAATCCTTTCTTTATTCCGGGTTCGCTGATTAACCTGATTTCCGGTCACGTGACCATCCTCAAAGGCTACCGCGGCCCGAGTTACGGCATGGTTTCTGCCTGTACAACCGGCGCACACTCCATCGGCGACTCTGCACGATTGATTAAATACGGCGACGCAGACGTGATGATTGCCGGTGGCGCAGAAGGCGCGATCAGCACTTTGGGCGTCGGCGGTTTTGCCGCCATGAAGGCACTTTCCACCCGCAACGACGACCCTGCTACCGCTTCCCGTCCGTGGGACAAAGGCCGTGACGGTTTCGTTATCGGCGAAGGCGCTGGCGTGCTGGTGTTGGAAGAATTGGAACACGCGAAAAAACGCGGTGCGAAAATTTACGCCGAAATCGTCGGCTTCGGTATGAGCTCCGATGCTTACCACATTACTGCGCCTAACGAAGAAGGCCCTGCATTGGCCGTTACCCGCGCCCTGAAAGATGCCGGCCTGAATCCTGAAGACGTTGATTACGTTAACGCACACGGTACATCGACTCCTTTGGGAGATGCCAACGAAACCAAAGCCATCAAACGCGCTTTGGGCGATCATGCGCGCAAAGTCATCGTTAACTCCACCAAATCCATGACCGGCCACTTGCTCGGCGCGGCCGGCGGTGTGGAAGCGTTGTACAGCGTGTTAGCGGTACACGAGCAAAAATCTCCACCGACCATCAACATCTTTGAACAAGACGTTGAAGCCGGTTGCGATTTGGACTACTGCGCCAACGAAGCACGCGATGCGAAAATCGACGTTGCCATCTCCAATTCCTTTGGCTTTGGCGGTACCAACGGCACATTGGTATTCAAACGCTTCAAAGACTGATAGAAGGTTTTAAGTAGATTAAAAGGCCGTCTGAAACTAGGTTTCAGACGGCCTTTTTTATTTTAAAATACAAATATTTTTGATAATCTGTATCATTTATATAAAAATATCGACTCCAATCAATATTGCCCGGATTTTGACGGGCAATCAACCCAATTACATTTTTAAGGAGTCTGCAATGAAAACCATCCGTATTCTAGCATTGGCCGCTGCACTGGCCGCCGTGCCTGCATTTGCGTCTGATTTCGGCCATGAACAGGCATTGACCATAGACGGCAAGCCTGCCCATCTGGCAGAAACTTCAGCCCGTATTTTGGCAAACGAAACCCTGACTGCGCCGCAACTGGTCGAAGATATCACTGATGGATTCGGTTCGAAAAAAATTCCAGGTTATAAATTGATGATTATGGGCCGCACTTATTCGGTGGCGGCAGAAACCAAACCGCCGAAAGAGGGCCAAACTCAGTGGCGGGACAATACGTTCATTCATCGCGGCGTAAAACTGTTTGTCGGTATTCCGGTAAAAAACGGCAAGATGGATTTGGCGTCTGCCAGATTGATTAATATCGGCGTGGTTGACGATAACGGTGGTGCCGCGCCTCATGATGAGGGTGAAAAAATCCGTCCGGTCGGTAAGCAGCTGATGTCCCCCGATACCAAAGTGGGAAATGTGAAACTCAATATTGCCAAACTGACGTTGCCAAATATGAAATTAGGCGAAACCAGTGGCGGTGGTGTGAAATTGGAAGCATCGGCAACATTGGACGGTAAGCCGATACAGACCAAAATCGACAGCACTTTCTCCCGCTTCTATTCCGCCAAACCAGCCGCTACACGGCCGTTTATGGCAGATGCACGGTTTGTGAAATAATCGTAAAGGCCGTCTGAAATCCTGCTTCAGACGGCCTTTTATATAACGAAACTGCATAAGTTTAGTTTTTCATAGATTAAAGGTAAGGAGTTAAAAAAGCGTAGAATGGCGATTTTAAAAATTCATCATTGGAGGTCGATCATGACGGTAACGATTTTAGACGGCGGAATGGGGCGTGAACTGCATCGGCGTGGCGCACCGTTTCGTCAGCCGGAATGGTCTGCTTTGGCTTTGATGGAAACACCGGAGATTGTACGCGAAACGCATTTGGACTTTCTTCGCGCAGGCGCACAGGTGATTACGACCAACAGTTATGCGCTTGTTCCGTTTCATATCGGGCAGGAGCGCTTTGATGCTCAAGCTGCCGAATGGGCAAGGCTTTCCGGCCGTTTAGCGCGTGAAGCGGTGGAACAAAGCGGGACTACTGCAAAAGTAGCCGCAAGCCTGCCGCCGTTATTCGGTTCTTACCGCCCTGACTTGTTTGACAAACAAGTCGCACCTGCTTTGGCGCGCCCTTTAATATCGGGTTTGATGCCGTTTGCTGATATTTGGTTGGCAGAAACCGTATCCAGCTTGGAAGAAGCGCGTTTCTGGCGCAGCAGTCTGCCTGATGACGGTAAGCCGTTTTGGGTATCGTTTACTTTGGAAGATACGATGCCGCATGATGTACCGGTGTTGCGTTCGGGAGAAACCGTGCACGAGGCGGCGGATTTCGCGGTAGAAATAGGTGCGGCGGCAATGTTGTTCAATTGCAGTCAGCCTGAAGTAATGGCAGAAGCTTTGAAAGTGGCACATGAAGCCCAAGGCCGTCTGAAACTGGGTGTGTACGCCAATGCATTTGAACCGGTACAAGGTCAGATGAACGAGGCCAACGACGGTTTGGATCCGATTCGCTCCGATGCCACGCCGAAAAATTATTTGGCATGGGCGAGACAATGGGCGGATTTGGGTGCTGAAATCATCGGCGGGTGCTGCGGTATCGCACCTGAACATATCCGTGCGTTGGCGCAAGGATTTAAGGCCGTCTGAAAGCAGCTGCATAATATTTTGATACGGTTAGAACAGGCTAAAAAAGCCGGTAATGCCGTCGCTTCACAAACACATAATGATAAAAATCAGGAATAAACATGTCGCAAAAATCTCAAATCGGCTTGGCCGCGCTGACGGCCTTGGTTATCAGTTCCATGATTGGTTCGGGTATTTTCAGCCTGCCGCAGAATATGGCTGCCGTTGCAGGTTCGCAGGCTTTGCTGTTGGGTTGGCTGATTACCGGTGTGGGCATTATCTTCCTCGGCCTGTCATTTTCGGCCTTGTCCAAACTTAAGCCCGAATTGGATGGCGGTATTTATACGTACGCCCGCGACGGCTTCGGCGATTTGATGGGTTTTTTCTCGGCGTGGGGCTATTGGCTTTGCACCACGGTCGGTATTGTCGGCTATTTGGTGGTTGCGTTTGAAGCAGTAGGCGGATTTGTCGATACGCCGGACAACGTGATTTTCGGCAAAGGCAACACATTTGCTGCTTTTGTTGGAGAATCAGTAATTGTGTGGCTGATTTACTGGTTGGTGGTGCGCGGTATTAAAGAAGCGGCAGGAGTGAACCTGATTGCGACGGCAGTCAAAGTATTTCCGCTGATTTTATTTATTGGTATGGCAGCCTATTTCTTTCAAACCGAAGTGTTTATGTCCGATTGGACAGGGGCGAGCCTTGCTACGCCTGAAAATCCTGATGTCAGCCTGATGACGCAGGTGAAAAACACAATGCTGATTACGCTGTGGGTGTTTACCGGTATTGAGGGTGCGGCGGTTTTGTCCAAGCATGCGCGAAGTCGTGCTGATGTCGGTCGAGCAACCATTATCGGCGTCAGCTTGACGCTGGCCATGTATGTGGCAATTACCGTCTTGGCTCAAGGCATTTTGCCTCGTGCGGATATTGCAGCAATGGCTAATCCGTCTATGGCGGGCGTGTTGGCGCACATGGTCGGCTCTTGGGGTAAAGTGTTGATTTCTTCCTGCCTGATTGTGTCTGTGCTGTCGTCTTATTTAAGCTGGACGCTGTATGCGACCGAGATTCCGCACATGGGTGCGAGAAACGGCGCATTTCCAAAATCGTTTATCCCGTTGAATAAAAACGAAGTGCCGCAGGGTTCATTGATGTTTACCACCTTGACCGTGCAGTTTTGCCTATTGCTGGTGTGGTTAAAAGGCGAGGATTATTCTGCCTTGCTGATGGTATCGACTTCCATGATTTTGATACCATATTTGTTAATTGGTGCATATCTGCTCAAATTATCGCTGACACAAAAGGCCGCGGCGAAATACCGTCTTATCGGCGCGGCAGCAACGCTTTATGCGGCTTGGATTGTCTATGCGGCAGGCACGGAATATTTGCTGCTTTCAGTCTTGCTCTATTTGCCCGGCGTATTACTGTTTTTCTATTCGCAAAAGAAACACTACGGAAATTGTCAGTTCAACCGTATGGAAAAAGCCGTATTGGTATTGCTGTTGATTTTGGCTGTGCCGGCCGTACAGCAGTTTGTCGCTAGCTTACAAGTGTAAGCAGAAAGGTTTGAAAAAGGCCGTCTGAAATCCAGTTTCAGACGGCCTTTTATTGATAAAACCGATTCAATATCGCATCATTTTGCTGTCTACCTGCATTGCCCAAGCATCAATACCGCCTTGCAGGTTGTAGAGGTTTTCAAATCCGGCGTCTTCCAAATACATTGCCGTGTGCAGGCTGCGGATGCCGTGGTGGCAATAGACAACAATGGGTAAATCATCGTCGGGCAGCTCGTTTTGGCGCAGGGGGATGAGGTTCATCGGGATATGAATGGCGGCGGGCAGGGTGCAGATGGCGCGTTCTTCATCGGTGCGGACGTCGAGCAGATGAAATGCGCGGCCTTCGTCCTGCCATTGTTTCAATTCGGTGGGCGAGAGTTGGATGATGTCGGTCATAGGGTTGGGTAAAAGCATGAGGCCGTCTGAATTTTCAGACGGCCTGTTGTTTAAAAATCGAAATCGCCAAACGGATTGGCCGATTTGTCTTCCAAGTGTGCCACGACGGTGTCAAATAATACTTTTTCGGAAAACTCATTGCCGTTACGCGTCAGCAAAAGCACGCGTTGTACCGGTTTGCGACCGACAATGACCACCATGCGGCCGCCATCTTTCAATTGCTCTTTTAAGATTTCAGGTACGCTGTCTACTGCGCCGCCCACATAAATCGCATCAAAAGGAGCGCCTTGCGATGCTTCGGTCAGGCCGTTGTTTTGCACATAATCGACGTTGGTAAAGCCCAATTCGTCCAAAACTTTTTTGGCGCGTTGCTGCTGCTCGGCGTCGATGTCGTCGGTCACGACTTTGCCGGCCAGTTTGGACAGCAGGGCGGTTGCATAGCCTGAGCCTGTACCGATTTCTAAGACAGTTTCGTCTTTTTTCAGTTTCAAGCCTTGAGCCAGGCGGGCAACGACTTTGGGTTCCAACATCTTATGGCCGTTGGTCAGCGGCAGCTCCATATCTGCATAGGTCAAACCTTGAAAAGCCTCGCCGACAAAATGTTCGCGCTCGATCTCCTCTAAAGCATCCAAAATGTCGAAGTCCAAGACATCCCACGGACGAATCTGCTGTTCAACCATATTGAAACGCGCTTTTTCAAAGTCCATATTTGTGCTCCGTTCAATTCTTAATTTTATCGAAGCATACATTATAAATCCTTGTCGGAGAGTGTGCCATCTTTCAGACGGCCCCGGAGGCCCGTTAATAATTGCCAAGCGCACATATATCCACTAAACTTTCACATTACACGACGCTACAGCAAGCAACAACCAACACACGGAGCAATAAAGATGTATCACCAAATCGGAATGTGGGACCAAAAATGGGTTATCGGCAACTGGAAAATGAACGGCCGACTCCAAAACAACAATGCACTTATGCACCGCTTCCGTGTCATGCCAACCGCAGAACGCGTGTTAATCGGCCTGGCTGCTCCGACCGTTTATCTGTTGCAACTGCACAACGCCATGCAGATTGTTTTGAACAACCGCATCTTGACCTGTGCGCAAGACGTGAGCCGTTTCCCAAATAATGGCGCGTACACTGGCGAAGTGTCCGCTGAAATGCTTGCCGACATCGGTACAGATATCGTCCTCATCGGCCACTCCGAGCGCAGCCTTTATTTTGGCGAGAAAAACGAAATCCAACGCCGCAAAATGGAAAACGTCCTCAACGTCGGCCTGATTCCATTGTTGTGCGTCGGCGAAAGTTTGGAAGAACGCGAAGCCGGTAAAGAACACGAAGTCATTGCCCACCAGCTTTCCATCCTGCAAGGTTTGAACACCAAAAACATCGCCGTTGCCTACGAGCCGGTTTGGGCGATCGGTACAGGCAAAGTCGCCACCGTCGAACAAATCGCCGACATGCACGCATTTATCTACAAAGAAATCTTGTCTTTGTGCGGAAGCGATGTTAAAATCCGCGTTCTTTACGGCGGAAGTGTGAAAGCGGATAACGCGGCCGACATCTTCGCAGTACCTCATGTAGACGGCGCATTGGTTGGTGGCGCGTCATTATCATATGACTCCTTTACCGCCATCATCAACGCAGCACAAGCCTCGTAGAAAACATATGGAAGCCTTTAAAACCCTTATCTGGATTATTAATATTATTTCCGCTCTATTCGTAATCGTGTTAGTATTGCTGCAACACGGTAAAGGCGCGGATGCCGGCGCAACATTCGGTTCCGGCAGCGGTAGCGCGCAAGGCGTATTCGGTTCTGCCGGTAATGCCAACTTCCTCAGCCGCTCGACTGCCGTTGCTGCAACATTTTTCTTTGCGACTTGCATGGCGATGGTGTATATTCACACTCACTCCAGTAAGCATGGTTTAGACTTCAGCGATGTGAAGCAGACCCAGCAAGCTCCTAAGCCTGCAACGCCTGCACAAAACAATACAACTCCTGTTGCTCCGAATCCTCAGCAGCAGTAAGACAATTTAATTTATGCCGACATGGTGGAATTGGTAGACACGCTATCTTGAGGGGGTAGTGGCCATAGGCTGTGCGAGTTCAAATCTCGCTGTCGGCACCACATTAGGAAATCTAACCGCTTTTTAGCGGTTATTTTTTCGTCTTGAGAATCTGCCTTTCATTTATCTTTAGGCCAAGACAGGGAAATACAATGAAGCGTTTGGTTGTCGGCATCAGCGGTGCCAGCGGTTTTCAGTATGGCGTGAAGGCTTTGCAGCTTTTGCGTGAGCATCAGGTAGAAACGCATTTGGTGGTTTCGCAAGGGGCGGAGATGACCCGTGCTTTGGAAACGGATTACACTAAAGAAGACGTTTATGCTTTGGCGGATGTCGTGCATTCCGTCCGTAATGTCGGGGCAAGTATTGCCAGCGGATCGTTTTTGACGGATGGAATGTTGATTGCGCCGTGTTCAATGAAAACCTTGGCTTCGGTTGCTCACGGGTTTGCCGATAATTTGCTCAGCCGTGCGGCGGATGTAACATTGAAAGAGCGGCGCAGGCTGGTGTTGATGGTGCGTGAAGCGCCGTTAAACTTGGCACACATCGACAATATGCGCCGTGTAACAGAGATGGGCGGCATTGTGTTTCCTCCCGTTCCGGCTCTGTATCAGAAGCCAGAATCCATCGAAGATATGATTACACACAGTGTCTCTCATGCTTTGGACTTGTTCGGTATTTTTCAAACCGATGCGCCGCGCTGGCAGGGCTGATGTTTCAGACGGCCTGAAAATAAATTGAATACACTGAGAAAGAGGATAAAATCATGCAAGCGATTCCTACCAATATCGTTAAATTTTTGAGCAATCATCATGTCGTCAGTATTGCCGCTGCGGCAGACGGCGAAGTTTGGGCGGCTTGTTGTTTTTATGTGTTTGATGAGGCGAATGCCCGATTGATTGTGTTGACTTCTTTGAAAACGAAACATGGCGGAATGATGAGCCGTTCTGCCAAAGTAGCCGGTACCATTGCCGGTCAGCCTGATAGTATCACAAAAATCAGCGGCATTCAGTTTGCGGCGACTGCCGCTTTGATTGAGAATGAAGCGGATTTGAAAGCGGCGCAGTCTTTATTTTACAAAGCGCATCCTGCTGCTCGAGTGATGAAAAGTGATGTCTGGGCGTTGAATTTGGATAATGTAAAATTCACTGACAATAAATTGGTATTCGCACAAAAAACGTACTGGAATCGCGAGGATTAAGAAAAGGCCGTCTGAAAGATGAAATTTCAGACGGCCTTTGGTAAGGTTACAAATTAATCGTGTCCGAGCTCGACAGTTTTGTCTTTGTAACGTGTATCAGGAACCAAAACGATTTTCTCGTCCACTTTGCCGATGGCTTTCACGTCTTTGCCCGGATAGTCCAGCTGGTGCAGGAAGTAGCGGATACAGTTCAAACGTGCACGTTTTTTGTCGTCGGAGCGGATGATGACCCAAGGCGCGTCGCCGGTATGGGTGTGGAAGAACATGGCGTTTTTGGCTTCGGTGTAGTCGTCCCAGCGGTCGAGCGACTGGATATCCACAGGGGACAGTTTCCAGTGTTTCAGTGGGTCGTCACGACGGGAGATGAAGCGGCGGAGTTGTTCTTCACGGGATACGGAGAACCAGAATTTGAACAGATGGATACCGCTGGCAACAAGCATACGTTCCAATTCAGGAGTTTGACGCATGAAGAGCAGGTATTCGTTAGGTTCGCAGAAGCCCATTACGCGTTCTACGCCTGCACGGTTGTACCATGAGCGGTCGAAGAATACCATTTCGCCTGCGGTCGGCAGGTTTTGGATGTAGCGTTGGAAATACCATTGGCCGCGTTCGGTAGTGGTTGGTTTTTCCAAAGCAACCACGCGCGCGCCACGCGGATTCAGGTGTTCCATGAAGCGTTTGATGGTACCGCCTTTACCGGCTGCGTCGCGGCCTTCAAACAGGCTGACAATACGCTGACCGGAATCTTTAACCCAGCTTTGTACTTTCAACAATTCGATTTGCAGCTTCTGTTTTTCTTTTTCGTAAACAGAGCGGCGCATACGTTGTTTGTATGGGTAGTTGGCAGGAAGCGGTGCGCTGCTGGAATCTTCGTCAGTGCCGCGTCCTTCGTGTTCCAAAACAGCCTTTTCGAATACTTGCAGCTGGTCTTGTTTCTCGCCCAGTTCAACATTCTCGAACGGTTCTAATTGGTGGTCTGCCATAAAGTCTCCTTATCGATTAAGTTTTAAATGATATGGTGTGGTATGGTTTGATTCTACCCTTTTATACTTCGTTCGACTACATAAAATTACATTCGAGTGCTTTTTTTGAATTTGTCTGCTAACTTATGTAAAAGCAGCGTATAATCAGCCTATTTGTACAGCAATCATGCCTTATTTCGCCCTGTTTGACGATGCCGTGAGCGGCCGAGCAAAACTCTATCAAAATCATGTAGAAAGCCATCGGTTTTATCATAACGAACTGGATTCGTTAACAAGTATTTTGCAAGCCGGCTGGAAAAAGGGTTTGCATGCAGTGTTGTTTGCAGACTACGAATTCGGATTGCCACTGATGGATATTTCATCCGCGCACAGTGGCAATTTGCGTTTGCACTGGTTTGCCGATTGTTCCGAAATCGATGCCGAAAGCTGGCTGGCCAATCATTTAGACGGCCTGGCGGCAGGCATCTCCACTCCCCGATTCTCCATATCCGAAGCCGATTATCTCGAGCATATCCGCCAAATCCACGAGGCCATCCGCCGTGGCGATACCTATCAAATCAATTACACCGCACGCCTGCACCTGCAAACTTACGGCAATCCGATTCAGCTTTACCGCCGTTTGCGCCAGCCTGTGCCGTATGCTGTTTTGTCTTGTCTGCCCGACGGGGCAGGGCAGGAAGCGTGGACTTTGTGTTTTTCTCCCGAACTTTTCCTCAAAATCGATTCAAACGGCCTGATTACAACCGAGCCGATGAAGGGCACTGCGCCGATTCTTCACGATGGGCAAGATGAACGCCGCGCCGTTGAATTGCAAAACGACCCGAAAAACCGCGCCGAAAATGTGATGATTGTCGATTTGTTGCGCAATGACCTCGGCAAAATCGCGCAAACAGGCAAAGTACGCGTGCCTGAACCGTTTAAAGTTTCCCGTTTCGGCAGTGTTTGGCAGATGACCAGTGCCATCGAAGCGCAGGCGCTGCCTGATGTTTCGGTTGCCGATATTCTCCGCGCAGCCTTCCCGTGCGGCAGTATTACTGGTGCGCCCAAACGCATGAGTATGCACATTATTGAGTCTCTTGAGTCCGAACCGCGTGGTTTGTACACAGGCAGCATTGGCTTTTTGCATCCGTGCGATACAGGTTTGGGGTTTGAAGGTGTGTTTAATGTTGTGATCCGCACCTTATCCCTGAAGCCCGTTTCAGACGGCCTTTATCAAGGTGTTTATGGCGTGGGTTCGGGGATTGTGATTGATAGCGACCCTGAAGCCGAATATCGCGAGTGCGGTTGGAAGGCGCGTTTTCTGAATGACTTGCGGCCTGATTTCGGTATTTTTGAAACCATGCGCGTGGAATACAAACAATGCCGTTTGCTCGATTTGCACTTAGGCCGTCTGAACAGATCGGCACAAGCGCTCAACCTGTCTTGGCCTCAAAATGCAATAGAGCAAATTCAACATTATATAGATGAGTTGCCAAGTGGGTTATTTAGAGTCAAAGCAGCTTTGTTTTCAGACGGCCTTTCATTGAGCCATGGGGCTGTTTCTGAATTGGATGGGCAGCAATACGTCATCCTGAGTGAACACACATTAAACCAACGCGATTATCTACGCCGTTTCAAAACCACACGCCGTGAAATTTTTGACCAAGCATGGAAAACGGCAGAAGGGCAGGGTGCATTTGACAGTCTGTTTTTCAATTCAGACGGCCTTTTGTTAGAGGGTGGAAGAAGCAATGTGTTCGTCAAATATCAAGGACAATGGCTCACGCCGTCTTTGGATTTGGATATTTTGAACGGGGTAATGCGCCAAGCGGTATTGAAGCAGTCTCAGCTATATTTAGGTGCAGATACAATCAAGGAAGCCCACATCACGCGCGCTATATTGGAAAATGCGGAAGAAATCCGTTTGAGTAACGCTTTAAGGGGCGTGTTTGCGGTTTCGCTCCGTAAATAAATGGCAATAGTCAAATCATCGTGATTCAAATTGTCGTAAAGCGGCAATATCCGATAGAATACGTCATTTCAACAATGAGGTCGTCTGAAAGGGAAAACAATATGGCAAAAGCAAAAGGTGGATTGGGACGCGGTTTGGATTCGCTGATTTCCAATGCAGTGGACAGCAGCAGTAGCGACCGCCTGACAACGGTTGCCATCGCCGATATTCAGCCCGGCCGTTATCAGGCGCGTGTGCAAATTGATGACGAAGCTTTGCAGGAATTGGCCGATTCCATTAAAGCGCAAGGCATTATCCAGCCGGTTATCGTACGCGAACGTGGTTTGTCTCAATATGAATTGATTGCCGGAGAACGCCGTTGGCGCGCTTCCCAGTTGGCCGGTTTGACCGAAATTCCCGTCGTCATTAAAACCATCAGCGACGAAACTGCGTTGGCCATGGGTTTGATTGAAAACTTACAACGTGAAAACCTGAATCCGATTGAAGAAGCGCAAGGTTTGAAACGCCTTGCCGATGAATTCGGCCTGACTCATGAAACCATCGCAAAAGCCGTCGGTAAAAGCCGTAGTGCCATCTCCAACAGCCTGCGTCTGTTGAGCCTGCCTGAGCCGGTTCAGGAAATGCTTTACCAACGCCGTCTGGAAATGGGTCATGCCCGCGCGTTGCTGACCTTGCATGTGGTTGACCAATTGGAGTTGGCACAAAAAGCCGTCAAAAACGGTTGGTCGGTACGCGAGGTAGAGCGCCGCAGCCAGTTGGCACATCAAAAAGCCAAACCGGAAGCAACCAAAACCATTAACCCGGATATCCGCCGCATCAATGATGCATTGACCGAGCATTTGGGCGTTAATGCCGAAGTCAAAACCAGTAATCAGAAAAAAGGCAAAATCGTGCTGCATTTTGATACGCCGGAAACATTCGAATATTTGCTGAAGCAGTTAGGCATCAATCAAGCGTTCTAACGGCTTTATAAACAGAACGGGCCGTCTGAAAAAAGCTTTTCAGACGGCCTCAATTTTTGAAAAAGCGTAGAGCGTATAAATGTTTACAATACAAATCAAAATCTTCTGTAAAATCTGTGTAGCAACATGTAATTTGTGTTAAACTCCGTTCCTGCAAAGATTTGTTTTATATGTGTTAATCATTTATCTGTGAAAGGTTCACAAAGATTAACATATTGCTTGACGTTAATAAACTTCTTGATTATATTAATTTACCTTGCGTTTTGGGGTGTGAAGTACAATGAATCAGATAGTCCCATTGCAAGTGATTGTATTGTTAATAATTTCAGTTGTTTGTGCGTTATTTTCCGGATTGCCCGGCTTCCTCTCTGCTTTTGCGGGAGGATTTTCGTACATTTTGCCTACCCTAGTTGCAGTTTTACTTTTAAAGTTTTCCCGACGAAATCCTGATCTGCAAAGTTCGATGTTTATCGGCGGAGAGGTTTTAAAAGTAGTGCTGTCGCTGGTATCTATGTTGGTCGTTTTTGCGATATGGCATCGATCACTGGTATTTTACCCATTTTTATTGGCGTTTCTTGGCGTCAGTCATTTGGTTTTTTTAGTATTGTTGAGAGTGAAACACTATGGCAGGTGAAACTATGACCGCTGCCGACTACATCAAGCACCACTTGCAAAGCTTGACCAGTATGTCGGATGTTACTCAGGGTCAAGGACTGAAAAACATTGCTGATTTTTCGTTCATTAACCTTGATGCAATCTTTTTTGCCGTTCTGTTGGGCGTAATCGGCAGCTTCCTTTTGTGGCGCGGTGCCAAAAAAGCGACGGCCGGTGTTCCCGGTCGTTTCCAAGCGGCTGTTGAAATTCTGTTCGAATTCGTGGATGACATGTGTAAAAGCATTATCCATAACGAACAATCGCGTAAAGCCGTTGCCCCGTTGGGTCTGACCTTATTTGTCTGGATTCTCTTGATGAACGCCATGGATATGCTGCCGGTTGATTTGCTGCCGATGGCATGGCAAGGCATTACCGGTAATCATCATGCCCTGTTGCGCGTCGTGCCGACAGCTGACTTGAATACGACTTTGGCTCTGGCGATTGGCGTATTGCTGATCTGTATTTACTACAATGTCAAAATCAAAGGCCTTGGCGGTTGGATTCACGAGTTGTTCTGCGCACCTTTCGGTCCGTGGCTTGCTCCGGCCAACTTCCTGCTGAACTTGGTAGAGTTCTTGTCCAAAACCGTATCCCACGGTATGCGGTTGTTTGGTAATATGTATGCTGGCGAGCTGGTGTTCCTGTTGATCGCTCTGTTGGGCGGTGCATGGGCGTCAACCGGCAGTGTCGAAACTTTGGATCCGATTTTATTTGTGTTCCACCTGATTGCCGGTTTGGCTTGGGCGATTTTCCACATTTTGGTCATCACCTTGCAGGCATTTATTTTCATGGCGTTGGCGTTCGTATATATCGGACAGGCGCATGATGCACACTAATCAAGTAGTTTTTTTGTAGTTTGTTTTTTGTAGTTTAACCTTTACTATTTTAAGGAGTTTAAAAATGGGTTTGATTGCTATCGCATGTGGTTTGATCGTTGCCTTGGGCGCATTGGGTGCCTCTATCGGTATTGCAATGGTTGGTTCTAAATACTTGGAATCTTCTGCTCGCCAACCTGAGCTGATCGGTCCTCTGCAAACCAAACTGTTCTTGATCGCTGGTCTGATCGACGCGGCTTTCTTGATCGGTGTGGCTATTGCCCTGTTGTTCGCCTTCGTTAACCCGTTTAGTGGTGCGTAATCAAGACGGAGCGATCCGTTCAGATACAGGCTTGCCGTCTGTTTGATTAACCCAGATACGAAGGTTAAGTAACGTGAATATTAATGCAACCTTATTTGCGCAAATCCTAGTTTTCTTTGGCTTGGTATGGTTTACGATGAAATTCGTATGGCCTCCGATCGCCAAAGCATTGGATGAGCGTGCCGCAAAAATCGCCGAAGGCTTGGCTGCTGCCGAGCGCGGTAAGAGCGATTTTGAGCAGGCAGAGAAAAAAGTTGCAGAACTTATGGCCGAAGGGCGTAATCAGGTAACCGAAATGGTTGCCAACGCCGAAAAACGTGCTGCAAAAATTGTAGAAGAAGCCAAAGAGCAAGCTTCTCATGAAGCAGCACGCATTGCAGCCCAAGCAAAAGCTGATGTAGAGCAAGAAGTTAACCGTGCACGCGAAGTGTTGCGCGAACAGGTCGCTTCATTGGCTGTTAAAGGTGCGGAATCTATCCTGCGTAAAGAAGTCGATGCTTCCAAACATGCAGATCTGCTCAGTGCCTTAAAACAGGAGCTGTAATCTTATGGCAGAGTTCGCAACGATTGCCAGACCTTATGCGAAAGCATTGTTTAGTCTGGCTCAGGAAAAAAACCAAATCGAGTCTTGGTTGGGCGAACTGAAAGAACTCGCAGCGGTTGTTCAGGATGAGAAAGTCATTGCTTTCATCGAGCAGCCGGAAACGGGAGCTTCCGAAAAGGCAGAAACGCTCAAAGGTCTTGTCGGTATCAAAAATGTCGAATTGGCAAATTTTATTACCGTTTTGGCCGAGCAAAAGCGTTTGCTGGTATTGCCGGAAATTTATGCCCAATATCAAGATTTGACCTTGATACACAACAATACGAAATCGGCAGTAATTTACAGCGCGTATGAGCTCAGTTCTCAGCAGCTGGCCGATGTTACCGATATCCTGACAAAACGCTTCAACAGCAAATTGGATGTGGTAGCTAAAGTTGCCCCTGAATTAATCGGCGGCATCAAAGTAGAAGTGGGTGATCAGGTCTTGGATTTGTCCGTACAAGGCAAACTGAATGCTTTGTATGCGACTATGACAAATTAGGAGAGTTTTCATGCAGCTTAATCCTGCTGAAATTAGCGATTTGATTAAAGCTAAAATCGAAAATCTGTCCGTCAATGCAGAAGTGCGTACCCGTGGTACCGTTGTTTCTGTTACAGACGGCATTGTGCGCATTCATGGCTTGTCAGACGCGATGCAAGGTGAGATGCTCGAATTCCCCGGTAACACTTTCGGTCTGGCCATGAACTTGGAGCGTGACTCCGTCGGTGCCGTAGTGTTGGGTGAGTACGAACACATTAAAGAAGGCGATACAGTTACCTGTACCGGCCGTATTTTGGAAGTGCCGATCGGTCGCGAACTGGTTGGCCGTGTGGTTGATGCATTGGGTCGTCCTATCGATGGTAAAGGTCCAATCAACACAACATTGACTGCTCCAATCGAGAAAATTGCACCGGGTGTGATTGCGCGTAAATCGGTTGACCAACCAATGCAAACCGGCCTGAAAGCCATTGACTCTATGGTTCCGGTTGGTCGTGGTCAACGTGAGTTGATCATTGGTGACCGTCAAACCGGTAAAACTGCCGTGGCACTGGATGCCATCGTTAACCAAAAAGGTACAGGCGTTATCTGTATTTATGTGGCTATCGGTCAAAAAGCATCTTCTATTGCCAACGTAGTACGCAAATTGGAAGAGCATGGCGCGATGGAGCATACCATCGTGGTTGCTGCAACTGCTTCTGAAGCCGCTGCACTGCAATACATCGCTCCTTACTCCGGTTGTACCATGGGTGAATTCTTCCGTGACCGTGGTGAAGATGCGTTGATCGTATACGATGACTTGTCTAAACAAGCCGTTGCATACCGTCAAATTTCTCTGCTGTTACGCCGTCCTCCTGGCCGTGAAGCATATCCTGGCGACGTATTCTATCTGCACTCCCGTCTGTTGGAACGTGCAGCCCGTGTCAGCGAAAACGAAGTTGAAAAACTGACCAATGGCGAAGTAAAAGGCAAAACCGGTTCTCTGACTGCGTTGCCAATTATTGAAACCCAAGCCGGTGACGTATCAGCATTCGTACCAACCAACGTAATCTCGATTACAGACGGCCAAATCTTCTTGGAGACCGACTTGTTCAACGCCGGTATCCGTCCTGCAATCAATGCCGGTATTTCCGTATCGCGCGTAGGTGGTGCAGCACAAACCAAAGTCATCAAAAAACTGGGTGGCGGTATCCGTTTGGCGTTGGCACAGTACCGTGAATTGGCAGCGTTCTCGCAATTTGCTTCCGATTTGGACGAAGCAACGCGCAAACAGCTGCAACACGGTGAAGTAGTTACTGAATTGATGAAACAAAAACAATTCAGCACATTGAACACTGCCGAAATGGCATTGACTTTGTGGGCGATCAACAACGGTTCTTACGCAGATGTTCCGGTATCCAAAGCCTTGGCTTTCGAAGCAGAATTCTTGAGTTTCGTACGTACGCAACATCCTGAGGTTCTGGAAGCGATTAATGCATCAGGCGCAATGTCTGACGAAAGCGAAAAAGCATTGACCGAAGCCATGAAATCTTTCAAATCTTCTTACGCTTACCAAGCATAAGTATTGAGATGAAAGGAGTCTGAAATGGCAGTCGGAAAAGAGATTCTCACCAAAATCCGTAGTGTTCAAAATACCCAAAAGATCACTAAAGCGATGCAAATGGTGTCGACCTCTAAAATGCGGAAGACTCAAGACCGGATGCGCTTAGCGCGTCCGTACGCCGAAAAAGTGCGTACAGTGATGAGCCATCTTGCACAAACTAATGCCGATCATGGTATCAAATTGTTGGAGCCGCACCGCGAAGTGCGTCGTGCCGGTTTCATTTTGATTACCTCGGACAAAGGTTTGTGCGGTGGCTTGAACGCAAACGTACTGAAAAAGTTTTTGGCGCAAGTTCAAGAGTATCAGGAACAAGGCATCGAAGTCGAAGTCGTGTGCCTGGGTAGTAAAGGTTTGGCTGCATGCCAAAGCATCGGTTTGAATGTTATTGCCAGCGCAACCAATTTGGGTGATACCCCAAAAATGGAATTGCTGCTCGGCCCTCTGACCGAAATCTTCCAACGTTATGAGAAGCATGAATTAGACCGTATCCATATGGTTTACTCACGTTTCGTCAATACAATGCGCCAAGAGCCGCGTATGGAAGTTTTGCTGCCTATCGGTGAAAACGTTATTGACGACGGAACAGGTCATTCTTCATTTACTTGGGAATACCTCTACGAGCCGAGTCCTATCGCCGTATTGGAATATTTGGTTCGCCGCTATTTAGAGTCTGTGGTTTATCAGGCATTGAGCGACAACATGGCATCTGAACAAGCCGCGCGTATGGTAGCGATGAAAGCCGCAACCGATAACGCAGGTAATGCCATTAAAGAATTGCGCTTGGTGTACAACAAATCGCGTCAAGCCGCGATTACCACAGAATTGTCAGAAATTGTAGCAGGTGCAGCGGCAGTTTAATGCCGTCTGAAGCCTGAACAGGAAATTAGGATACGATAATGAGCCAAGGCAAAATCGTACAAGTTATTGGTGCGGTGGTTGACGTGGAATTTCCACGCGACGCTATCCCGCATGTTTACGATGCCCTGAAATTGGACGAGAACGGTCTGACTCTGGAAGTTCAACAGCTTCTGGGTGACGGCGTTGTCCGTACTATTGCAATGGGTAGTTCAGACGGCCTGAAACGCGGTATGTCTGTAAGCAATACTGGTGCGCCAATCACTGTACCGGTAGGTAAAGGTACATTGGGTCGTATTGTCGACGTATTGGGTACGCCTGTTGATGAAGCAGGTCCGATCGATACCGACAAGAGCCGTGCTATTCACCAAACTGCTCCGAAATTCGACGAGTTGTCTTCAACTACCGAATTGTTGGAAACCGGTATTAAAGTGATCGATTTGCTGTGTCCGTTTGCTAAGGGCGGTAAAGTAGGTCTGTTCGGTGGTGCCGGTGTGGGCAAAACCGTGAACATGATGGAATTGATCAACAACATCGCCAAAGCGCACAGCGGTCTGTCCGTGTTCGCAGGTGTGGGTGAACGTACCCGTGAAGGTAACGACTTCTACCACGAGATGAAAGATTCCAACGTATTGGATAAAGTAGCCATGGTGTATGGCCAAATGAACGAACCTCCAGGCAACCGTCTGCGCGTTGCTTTGACCGGTTTGACTATGGCCGAATACTTCCGTGACGAAAAAGACGAAAACGGTAAAGGTCGCGACGTATTGTTCTTCGTCGACAACATCTACCGTTACACTCTGGCCGGTACCGAAGTATCTGCACTGTTGGGCCGTATGCCTTCTGCAGTGGGTTACCAACCGACATTGGCTGAAGAAATGGGTCGTTTGCAAGAGCGTATTACCTCTACCCAAACAGGTTCCATCACTTCCATCCAAGCCGTATATGTACCTGCGGATGACTTGACTGACCCGTCTCCAGCGACAACTTTCGCCCACTTGGACGCGACCGTCGTATTGAGCCGTGACATTGCATCTTTGGGTATTTACCCGGCAGTTGACCCGCTTGACTCTACTTCGCGCCAATTGGATCCGATGGTATTGGGTCAAGAGCATTACGACGTAGCGCGCGGTGTACAGTCTACTCTGCAAAAATACAAAGAATTGCGCGACATTATTGCCATTCTGGGTATGGACGAATTGTCTGACGAAGACAAACTGACTGTGATGCGTGCCCGTAAAATTCAACGCTTCCTGTCTCAACCGTTCCACGTTGCAGAAGTGTTTACAGGTTCTCCAGGCAAATATGTCGCCCTGCGCGATACCATTGCCGGCTTTAAAGCCATCTTGAACGGCGAATACGACCATCTGCCTGAACAAGCGTTCTACATGGTAGGCGGCATCGAAGAAGCAGTTGAGAAAGCGAAAACCTTAAACTAAGGAGGTCGGCATGAGCGTCATGCAAGTTGAAGTGGTCAGTAGCGAGCAAAACATCTATTCGGGCGAAGCCAGCTTTGTGGTGGTTCCGACCGTTCAAGGTGAGCTTGGTATTTATCCACGACACGAGCCGATTATGAGTTTGGTACGCCCCGGCGCATTGCGTTTGACTGTTCCGGGTGAAGCTGAAGAAGTGCTGGTTGCCGTTTCCGGTGGCGTTTTAGAAGTACAGCCTGATAAGATTACCGTATTGGCAGACGTTGCCGTCCGCAGTACCGAAATGGATCAGGCGCGTGCTGAAGCAGCTAAAAAAGCAGCCGAGGCAGGTGTTTCTGCAGCCAAAGATGATAAATCTCTGGCCGAAGCGCACAAAGCATTGGCAGCAGCCATTGCCCAGCTGAAAACTTTGGATTACCTTCGTTCGCAAAAAAACAAGTAATGTGGGTTCATCAAGAAAAAGCACAACGAAATGTTGTGCTTTTTTATTTGCCTGAAGATAAGCAGCTTGGTATTGAAATGTCGATAGATGAGTAGATGGCAAACTTGAAATCGGAACGGTAGAACCGGTTTTTATGACTCAATTGTTGGCGGATCATTTTCAAAGCAGTTAGTCTTGTTATTTGGCTAAGAATAGCCTACTCAATCTTTTTTAACCACAAAAAGCAGGGTGGATAATTCCTAATTTATTGCAACCGCAACAGATCTGAATTGATCAGTATTGAAAATATTAGAATTTGCGGAAGCCCTTGTATAAACAAAAGGCCGTCTGAAACTTTTCAGACGGCCTTTAAACCATTATTACGGTATTCATTTATGATTGGTCGATGGTTTTATCCAGTCCTTGGGTCAGACCGTTGATGTCGCCACCATTCAGTCCCAACTCTTTCAATAGACCGTCAACCAACGGAGCTTGGCTGCGGTAGCGCAGGGCGCTGTTGACCATTTGATCGGCAAGGCTGGCTTGTGTGGTTTGGCCGTCTGAAACACCTTCCGCACCGTTTGCACCACCGGCAAAGCCACCCAGACCATTGACTTGCAAGATTTTGATGTCTTCGATTTTTTCCATCGGGCGGACGGATTCGCGGATGATGTCCGGCAGGTGTTTTAAGAGGGCAAGGCGGACTTGCATTTCAACCTGTTCAACGCTCAGGACGTTGGCAGCCTCGTTTACAGCGCGGGTACCTTCTGCATCAACCTTGTATTGTTGCTCTTGCGCTTGCGCCAACAGAATTTTGGCATCTGCCTCACCTTTGGCTTGCAGGCGGTGTTTTTCGGCTTCGGCTTCGGCGGCAATACGCACGGCTTCTGCGCGGTCTTGTGCGGCTTGTTTTTCGGCTTCGGCAGCAACAGTGAGCGAAATCGCATCTTTTTGCGCGGCTTCTTCTGCGGCAATCAATTCAACCGCTTTGGCACGCTCGGCGCGTTCGGTTTCGCGTACGGTAATCACGCTCTCTTCTTCGCGAACGGCGGCGGCGCGGGCTTTGTCGGCTTCGGCTTTGGCTTCGGATTCAGCACGCGATTTTTCGGCAACGGCGATGGCGCGGTCTTGCTCGGCCAATTCGATGGCTTTGCGGCGTTCAACCTCGGCCTGCTCAACGGCTTGGGCTTTTCTAATGTCTTCGTTTTTAATGTCGCGTTCGGCGGCAATGCGTTTCAAATCCACTTCGCGTTCAGCCGCAATTTTGGCTTCTTCCGCTTCACGTTTTTTCTGAGATTCTTGTTCGGCAATGCTGGCCTCTTGTTCGGCACGGCGGACGGCAATCTCACGCTCTTGTTCGAGTTTGGCGTATTCTTCTTCGCGCGAGATTTTCAGGCGTTGCTGCTCGGCTTCGAGGTTTTTGGTTTTGATTGCCAAATCGGTGTCTTGTTCGATTTCGTTACGTTTTTTGCGGCGGCCTTCGATGGTTTCGGTCAGTTTGGTCAAACCTTCCGCGTCAAAGGCGTTTTGCGGGTTGAAAAATTCGAAGCTGGTTTGGTCGAGGCCGGTCAGGGAAACGGTTTCGAGTTCGAGACCGTTTTTGAACAAGTCTTCACTCACGACTTGTTGTACTTTCTGAACGAAATCAACACGTTTTTCATGCAGTTCTTCCATCGCCATTTCGGCGGCAACGGCGCGTAGGGCGTCAACAAATTTACCTTCGACGAGGTCTTTCAACTCATCGGGAGACATGGTTTTCATACCCAGTGTTTGTGCGGCGGTCGCAATGCTCTCGGCGCTGGGTTTAACGCGGACGTAAAATTCCGCCATCACGTCAACGCGCATCCGGTCGCGGGTAATCAGCGCTTGTTGGGCTGCGCGGCGCACTTCAAGGCGCAGTGTATTCATGTTGACGGGGATGATTTCGTGCAATACAGGCAGCACCATCGCACCGCCGTTCATGATGACTTTTTCGCCACCAAAACCGGTGCGGACAAATGAGACTTCTTTGCTGGCACGGCGATACAGACGGGTCAGGATGAGGCCGAGTACAAACAGCGCGACGAGTATGACGCCGGCGATAGTGCCGATGGAGACCAAATTCATGGTTTTTCCTTTCTTCTTGTTAATATGCCTTTGGGGCGGTGGATTCAGAAGGCTTTGAGAGAAAGAGGCCGTCTGAAAGGGTTAAAAATATGTGAAATAATAGGGGGTGTTTTTTCTAATTTTTATCTCAAATTTCTAGATAGTGAGAATAGGGCGGTGAAGTATCTATTTTTCCCGTATCGATAAATCAGCGGTTTCAGACGGCCTTAATCAACCAAGCTGCCGCTCGGATTCAAAATCGCTTTAAATGTATTTCCGTTCAACGACACCAGCAATACTGCATCACCTTGTTTTAATACATCTTCAGAGTCAGGCTCTACCATCACATAATGCTGTTGGCCGTAAGCATCTTTCACGCGCACCTGCGCCGCATTGCCTACCCGAGCTTCGCCCAATACCACCGTGCCGACGCGGCCGATTAAACTTTCCTGCAAAACGGCAGTGGTTTCATCTTTCGGCATAATTTTGTACAAACCGCTAGCCGTCACGCGCACCAAGGGTAGGGAAATAAACCAAACAATGACTGCTGCCAGCGTGCCATTCAGATAACTGCCGAATACAGTGGCAAAGGCCGTCTGAAACAGATAACCCGTCAGTCCGTATACGGCAAGAAACATCACCATCAACATCAACACCGGGATACGTCCGACATACAGCCAGCTCAGGAAACGCACGAATATGCCTGCATCCGCCACATCCAATCCGACCTCGGCGTGCGCAGTTTCGGTCAGGCTGTCGGGCAACAGGTTGTCCAACCAGTCGCTGATACCGCCTGCCAGCATGGAAATGACTTCCAACACACCGAGCAAAACCATCAGCGCAATGGCAATGCCGAAGATTTCAGTTTCGGGGGCGTTGATTAAATTCCACATATTGCATTTCCTTATTCTTTTTAATTTTCAGACAGCATATATTTTATTTTAAAGTTAAGCAGATTGGATATGGGTTTTTTATTAATTTGTCGTAACTGACAGGATTTTTCCCAATCCGTCATCTTTTTGTTATTAAGGTGTGTATGGTTTTCTTTTTTCAGACGGCCCGTAGAGATAGAGGCCGTCTGAAACCGCGATTTTCTCAATATGGCTTATGATTTCGCTTTCAATGCCGCCAATCGTTCGGCAATACGGTTGTTGCGGCTCAAGTCTTCCAATTCCTTCAATTTTGCCAACTGCGCCGCATCGGTGCTGCTGTGTACCGAGTTTTGATGACCCATCACGCGGTCGAAAGCGTTGCCGCTTTTTTCGGCATCACGGGCAATGCGATTGAGGTCGCTGCCGTTGCCGCCGGCTGTTTTGCCTGTGCTCATGCTTTGCTGTGCGGCACGCCAGTCTTGCAACTGCTGCTGCATCTCGCGTTTTTTCGCCTGCAGGGCGGCGATAAAGCCTTCGAGCTCTTTTTCTTGTGCGGCACAATCGGCAATGGTGTTTTCCAAGATGGGCAGACGCGCTTCGATGTCCATCTGTTCGGCGATACCCGCTTCGGCAAGATCATCGCGACCGGCATCTACGGCGGCTTGCAGATTGGCATCGATGGCTTCATGGCGGTTGCTTTCATCAGCCATTTTCTTGGCGGCAAGGTGTTTCTGCGCCAACACTTTGCCTAACTCAGCACGCACTTCATCTACTGCACGCTCGATTTCGCGGATGCTTTCGTTCATTACCGCTTCAGGCGCGAGGTTTTCCGCCGCATCAATCAGGGCATGAAAACCGCCGCTCACCAGACGGCCTACTCGGCGGGATAGGGTTTCGCTCATTTGGATTTTCCTTTCACTAAAATGTGTTTGTTTCATTTGGTATGGCGGCAGTCTTAAACTTCATTTGCCTGCTGCACAATCTTTGCCAGTTTCAAAGTGTTTTCAAGTTGTTGCAATACCGTATCGTCGTATGCCGCACCTTTGCCGGTTACGGCGAGTTGCAAGATGCTGTCGGTGAGGCGGACGATGCGCCACATCAGTTCGCGTTCGTATTTTTTCAAATCGTCGAGGTCGGCTTCTTCAGGCAGGTCGGCGGCAAGCGTTGCGCCCAAGTCGGGCAGTTGTTCAAACAACCTTGCCACGATATGCGAATGCACCCCCGCCTGTTTTTCAGCGTGCAAGATTTCGTGTTTTGCCGCTTGGAAAAATTGCTCCTGCGCCGTCAGTGCGGAGCTGTAATCGCGCGTTTGCGTATGCGCCAAGCGCGCCAGTTTGAGCAGTTCGCGGATTTTTTCAGACGGCGTATTCGCACCTTCGATTTTGAGTTCAGCAATAAAATCAGCATCTTCTTGAGTGATGCGCACGCTGATTGGGATACGGTTCGTTGCATTCATATTCGTTTGTTTTAGTTTGTATTCATTTGGATACAAATATACAAGATGGGATTCTGCGGCGCAATACCTGAAACCGTATATTTATGTAAACATCAGGCCGTCTGAAACTTGATTTTCGGTTTTCAGACGGCCTTTTCCTTTATAATCCGTACATTATTTTCATACACACAGCAGGTTCTCCATGTCCAACAAACCCACTCTCCTTCTCGTTGACGGCTCTTCTTATCTTTACCGCGCCTATCATGCTATGGGTCAGAATTTATCTGCGCCAGATGGTGCGCCGACGGGTGCGCTTTATGGCGTGTTGAACATGTTGCGCCGGTTGCGGGCGGATTATGTGCACGACTATTGCGCGGTGGTGTTTGACGCGAAGGGCAAGAATTTCCGCCACGAGATGTTTCCCGACTATAAGGCGACGCGCCCGCCGATGCCGGACGATTTGCGCCCGCAGGCGGAAGCCTTGCCGGATTTGGTGCGCCTGATGGGCTGGCCGGTATTGGTGATTCCGCAGGTGGAAGCGGACGACGTTATCGGCACTTTGGCTAAGATGGCCAGTGAAGCAGGGTGGAACGTGGTGGTGTCCACCGGTGATAAGGACATGGCGCAGCTGGTGAACGAGCGCGTGACGCTGGTGAACACGATGAGTGGCGAAACGCTGGACATTGAAGGCGTGAAGGAAAAATTCGGCGTGCGCCCCGACCAAATCCGCGATTATCTCGCGCTGATGGGCGACAAGGTGGACAACGTGCCGGGCGTGGAGAAGTGCGGCCCGAAAACGGCGGTGAAGTGGCTGGAAGCCTACGGCTCGCTGGCCGGTGTGATGGAACACGCTGCGGAAATCAAGGGCAAGGTCGGCGAAAACCTGCAAGCCGCTTTGGAACAACTGCCGCTGTCGTATGACTTGGTAACGATTAAAACCGATGTGGACTTGCACGCCGAGCTTTCAGACGGCCTCGAAAGCCTGCGCCGCACTTCGCCGAAATGGGCGCAGCTGGTTGTCGATTTCAAACGCTGGGGCTTCCGCACTTGGCTGAAAGAGGCGGAAAGCCGTATGCACGAAGCGCAAAACACAGATTTGTTCGGCAGCGAGCATATCGGCGAACAGGCCGCATTGGCGATGGAAACACAGCCTGAAAAACAACCCGAACTCGCCCCAGCCCCTGAAAAACTGGATTATCAAGCCATTACCACCGAAGCGCAGTTTGCCGCCTTGTTGGACAAACTGGCGCAGGCGGAAAAAATCGGCATCGACACGGAAACCACATCCCTAGACGCAATGAATGCCGCGCTGGTCGGTATCAGCATCGCGTTCCAAGCAGGCAAAGCGGTTTACATCCCCGTAGGACACAGCCTGACTGCCGCGCCAGAACAGCTTGATTTGCAAGACGTATTAGGCCGTCTGAAACCGCATTTGGAAAATCCTGCCCTGAAAAAAATCGGGCAAAACCTCAAATACGACCAACACGTTTTCGCCAACTACGACATCGCCCTGAACGGCATTGCCGGCGACGCCATGCTCGCTTCCTACATCATTGAGAGCCATCTCGGACACGGTTTGGACGAATTGTCCGAACGCTGGCTCGGCTTGGAAACCATTACCTACGAATCGCTGTGCGGCAAAGGCGCAAAGCAAATCAGTTTTGCTGACGTTGCCATCGGACAGGCGACCGAATACGCCGCCCAAGACGCCGATTTCGCCCTGCGCCTCGAAGCACACCTGCGCGCGCAGATGGACGCCAAACAGCTTGAAATGTATGAAAAAATGGAGCTGCTCGTTGCGCAAGTATTGTTTGAAATGGAACGCAACGGCGTACAAATTGACCGCGCCGAACTCGCCCGCCAAAGCGCGGAACTCGGCGCCGAGCTGATGAAGCTCGAACAAGAAGCCTACGCCGCCGCAGGCCAGCCGTTCAACCTCAACTCGCCCAAACAGCTTCAAGAAATCCTGTTCGACAAAATGGGCATCCCCACCAAAGGCCTGAAAAAAACCGCCAAAGGCGGCATTTCCACCAACGAAGCCGTGCTCGAACAGCTCGCGCCTGACTACCCCCTGCCCAAAATCATCCTGCAAAACCGCAGCCTGGCAAAACTCAAATCCACCTACACCGACAAACTGCCCGAAATGATTTCCCCCAAAGACGGCCGCGTGCATACCACCTACGCCCAAGCCGTCGCCATTACCGGCCGCCTCGCCAGCAATAACCCCAACCTGCAAAACATCCCCATCCGCACCGCCGAAGGCCGCCGCGTGCGCCGTGCCTTCACCGCACCGCAAGGCAGCGTCATCGTTTCCGCCGACTATTCCCAAATCGAGCTGCGCATCATGGCGCACCTCTCCGGCGACAAAACCCTGATTACCGCGTTCCAAAACGGAGAAGACGTACACCGCCGTACCGCCGCCGAAGTGTTCGGCATCTCCCCCGAAAACGTCTCGTCCGAACAACGCCGCTACGCCAAAACCATCAACTTCGGCCTGATCTACGGCATGGGCCAATATGGCCTTGCCAAATCATTGGGCATCGACAACATCTCCGCCAAAAACTTTATCGACCGCTACTTCGCCCGCTACCCCGGCGTCGCCGAATACATG
This sequence comes from Neisseria sp. P0017.S009, assembly GCF_051957375.1. Classification (NCBI taxonomy): domain Bacteria; kingdom Pseudomonadati; phylum Pseudomonadota; class Betaproteobacteria; order Neisseriales; family Neisseriaceae; genus Neisseria; species Neisseria sp. P0017.S009. Next base: position 65,416 of record NZ_JBQCWL010000003.1, on the reverse strand, counting down.
CAGCGCACCAAAGAACAAGCCGCCGCACAAGGCTTCGTCGAAACCCTGTTCGGCCGTCGCCTCTACCTGCCCGACATCCACAACAAAAACGCCAACGCCCGCGCCGGAGCCGAACGCGCCGCCATCAACGCCCCCATGCAAGGTACCGCCTCCGACCTCATCAAACGCGCCATGATAGACGTATCCTGCTGGCTTTCAGAGTGCGAAGCCTCCCCGTGGGACGACCTCTTGCAAAGCAAACTGATCATGCAGGTGCATGACGAACTGGTGCTGGAAGTACCCGAAGCCGAACTGGATTTGGTCAAAGAAAAACTGCCGCAGATTATGGCGAAAGTGGATGAAGGGATGTTGAACGTGCCGCTGGTGGCTGAAGTGGGTGTGGGGATGAATTGGGAAGAGGCGCATTGAGTTCAGGAAAGTTCCACTACCTCATGTAGTCTGAAAAATAAATTCAACCGTCTGAGAAAAGATCAACTAAACAGGAAAAAACATGCTGGAAACTGCTCATCAACAAGTTGTACAACTAATTGAAGACTTCAAAACCAACTCTGATTACTACCTCTCACCAAGTTATACCGAAGCTGCTGTCCGTCAAGATTTTATTGATAAATTCTTTACGGCATTAGGCTGGGATGTGGCACATAATCATCAGAAAAATCCATATCAGCAAGAAGTTAAAGTAGAAAAAGCCCAAAGACAGGAAGGTTCTCAGGCACAGAAACGTGCCGATTACGCTTTCCACCTTGCGCCAGATTATCGAACCGTACAATTTTTTGTCGAGGCTAAAAAACCAAGCCGTACATTGCGGAAAAATCAAGCTGACTATTTTCAGACGGCCAAATACGGCTGGAACTCACAAACAGGGGTATCCGTACTGACCGATTTTGAGGAATTCGTCATTATCGACTGCCGACACAAACCTGACTTTGATACTGCCTTATCTACTGAAATTAAATACTATACCTACACTGATTTTCTTAACCAAGATACATTTGCCGAAGTCTTCTGGCTGTTTTCACGCGAAGCCGTAGCTGCAGGCAACCTACAAGCCTATATCAGCAATCTGCCCAAACCCAAAGGTAAAAGCGGCAAACAAGGCAATTTATTCGGCGGCGGTGCATCTATTGATGATAGTTTTCTTGAATACATCGACGAAATCCGTCTGCAAATGGCGCAAGCCTTTTACACCGGCAATCCTAATCTTGACAACTATCAATTGACCGAAGCCTGAAAATCTGCTACATAATATTGCCAATGCAGCCAAACCGTGGAAAAAATTTATTGCAGAATGCCGCCACCTCGATATCAAATACAACGGCATTGTGTTTAAGCCGCATTTCATGGATAAAGATGGTTTTCTCGGCGCTGACGAAGCTCAATTCCGAGAAATTGCAGCTGATCTTGACCATACCAACACCCCTTACGATTTCAATTACATCCCCATCCACATTCTTGGTAACATTTATGAACGCTTTTTAGGTAAAGTTATCAGTATTCAAGATGGTAAAGCTCTTATTGAGCAGAAACCTGAAGTCCGTAAAGCAGGCGGGGTGTTTTATACGCCCAAATACATTGTAGATTACATTGTCGAACACACTGTTGGCCCATTGTTAGAAAAGGCGCGGTATCCATCCAAAGTTGCCGAACTGAAAGTCGCCGATATTGCTTGTGGTAGCGGTAGCTTTTTGATTGGAGTGTACGGTAAACTTTTAGATTGGTATCGCAGCTATTACAATCAGTACCCCACTGCTGCTAAAGAAGCAGGCTGCCATTGGGACGAAGAAAACGGCGTGTGGGTATTGTCAATTCGACAGAAGCAACAAATCTTGCTTGATAATGTCTATGGTGTGGATATTGATATGCAAGCAGCCGAAGTAACCCAAGTTTCCCTCTTTCTCAAGCTTTTGGAAGATGAAACTATGGTGACTGCTAACGAAATGAACGTCTTGTTTGCCGAAAAAATCCTGCCTGATTTGAGTGGCAACATCAAATGTGGCAATGCACTCATCGGCTACGATATCATGGACAATCTGCCCGATTTTGATCGTCCACACCAACGCAGTATCAACCCATTTGAATTCGAACAAGCCTTTCCCAAAGTTTTCAGACGACCTCAAAAAGGCTTTGACGCAATAGTCGGCAATCCACCCTACGTCAAAGTCAGCAGCAAAGAGCAAAAAGATCAACGTGCCTATTTCGAGCAACATTATCAACATCAAAACTACCAATACGACCTCTACTTGCTCTTCCTTGAGCGTAGTGGCGCACTTTTGGCGGAAAATGGCAAAATTGGCATGATTGTGCCGAATACATGGCTGCAATCTCTCACTTACACTGAGATCCGACGTTATCTACTCAATGATTACCGATGGCAGAAAATTTTGCACGGCAAAGAACACATTTTCGATGCTGTTGTCGATACCCATGTCTTGATTTTTGAAAAAGGCCGTCTGAACGGTAAAAATCTATTTGACGTAGAAATGGCAGAAAACTGCCAAATTTCGTCTTACCAGCGGCTTGACCAGAACCACTTCGACAAACAAGGCGGCATCATCAACATTCTTGCCACTCCTGAAGAAACTACTCTGTTTGAGAAAATCAAAAAACAGTCTATTGCATTGCAAGACTGCACTATTGTTTACAACGGGGTGAAACCATTTGAAAAAGGCAAAGGTAATCCGCCGCAAAGCAAAGAAACTGTCAAAGACAAACCTTACGTTAAAGAAGATTGCCCCAAGCCCGAAGGTGAGAACTGGAAGCCGCTGATGCGCGGCAGTTTGATGAACAAATACATCAGCTACTGGAACGAAGACTCGTGGATACAGTACGGTGAATGGCTGGCAGCACCACGTCAACCGGAAATCTTTTCCGCTCCCGAAAAGATCATCGTCCGCCAAACTGCCGACCGAATCATTGCTACTCTCATTGGCAAAGACATTATCTGTCGGAATAATCTACATATTTTGATTTCGGAGAAGGTAAACCAAAAATTTATTTTAGCAGTCTTAAACTCTAAACTGATCGATTTTTGCTATTACCAGCTCAATCCTGAAAGCGGTGAAGCCTTGGCAGAGGTCAAAAAAGCCCATGTTGAGCAACTGATGTTGCCAAAAGTGAGTCGGACAAACCAAACCTTGCATGATCAACTGGTCAAACTTGCCGACCAAATGCTTCAAGCCAAACAAAACGCAAAAACTGCTGAAACCGAATCTGACCAAACCTTCTATAATCAGCACATTGCCTTTTTAGATGACAAAATCAACCAAACTGTCTATCAGATGTACGGTTTGAATGATGCAGAAATTGCTCTGATAGAAAAGCGTGCGGGATAAACAAAAATATCGATTTGTCGCGTTAGTATCTCAAGGCAAGTATGCGATAGTTGAAATTCACAACACACCCAAGGCCGTCTGAAAATCCCTAAATATTTTCAGACGGCCTTTTTCTATTCCGATTCTTTATATTCTATTCGCCGTATGCTTTTATTCTAGGCCTTTTGTCTCTTTTTTTCATGAATAATGTTGCCGGTGTTACAATCGGCATATTCTTATTGTTATCAAACAGGTGTTTCATGCAGTTTTTTGGCCTGCTTATTCCTATTATTATCGGCTATTTTGCTGATGAGATGTTCACTGGCGTTATTATTGGGTCGTTGTTTTGGCTGGTTGCTTGGTCAATCGCCAAACAACGCCAAGAAGAGCGTTTGGCTGAATCTGCTACGGCAGGCGACAGGATGCAGAAGCTGGAGCAGGAAATCGAGCTGCTGAAACGGCGTTTGTCGGTGTTGGAACATGAGGCTGTCCGTGATGAGGCGAAAGTAGGACAGGGGCTTGAGGCTCGGGCTGTTTCCGATGTTCAGACGGCCTCTGAGCCGCTTCATGTTCGGGTTGAGTCTGAGGCGGAAGCTGCGCCTGTTAAGCAGAAAATTGAAGAGGCGTTTGCACCTTCTTTTTCTATACCTATTAATCCTGTTTCTGCCAAGGCTGCTGCTTCGTCTGAGCCTGTTGTGGAATCGGAAGTTGTTGAGGCGGTTGCTCCGGTTGCTGCTGAACAAGCAGGGTTGCCTAAAGAAGAGGCTGTTGTTGCTTCGATGCCGTCTGAAAGCGAAGAAGCGCCATCGCGTCAATTCGTTATCCATAAAGCTCAGTCGGAAGGCGGAGAGTACAAGTTTTCCGATAATCCGATTGTTGCTTGGTTCTTGCGCGGTAATCCGCTGTTGAAAACCGGTATTGTGGTGCTGTTCCTCGGCTTGGCGTTCCTCTTGCGCTATGCCTCCGAGCGGGTTCATGTGCCGGTGGAACTGCGTTATCTGACTGTGGCAGGCGCGGGTTTGGCGGCGGTGGTCGGCGGCTGGAAGCTGCAAAGCCGTAAGCGTGAATATGGCTTGGTGTTGCAGGGTTTCGGCGTGGCGGTGATGTATTTGACGGCGTTGGCGGCGTTGAAACTGCATCCGCTGCTGCCTGTGTCGGTCGTGTTCGGGCTGATGGTGGCGATGGTTGTGCTGATGGCGTGGCTGGCGGTAAGGCAGAACGCGCAGATTATGGCGCAGGTTGCTTTAATCGGCGGTATGGCCGCGCCTTTGCTGACTTCAGACGGCAGCGGCAATTATTTGGTGCTGTTTTCTTATCTTGCCCTACTCAATGCCGGTGTGGCCGCGATTGCTTGGTTTAAGGCATGGCGTCCGCTGAACCTGACGGGCTTTGTCGCTACTTTTGCGATTGCCGCGCTGTGGGGCATGCGAAGTTATACGCCGCAACATTTCGCCACTACCGAGCCTTTCCTGATTTACCACTGGCTGCTCTATACCTTTATCGCGTATCTGTTCGCACGCCGTAAGTTGACGGAAAACAGCGAAGACGGCGTTACGCCGATTGCCGACAATGCGACTTTGGAAGAAATCGGCAAGAGTATTTATACACACGGCCTGCGCGTTCATGTCCTCGACCATACTTTATTGTTTGGCACGATGGCGGCGGCGTTCGGCCTGCAATACCGCATGGTGGAGCATTGGCCGTCCGCGGATGCGCTTTCTGCATTGGGTTTTGCCGCTGTTTACGGATTGGCGGCGCTGCTGCTGAAACGTCAGCAGGGTTTGTATATTTTGCGTCAGGCGTTTTTTGCGTTGGCGGTGTTGTTCCTCACGATTGCCGTTCCGCTTTATTTTGAACCGAGCAATACGGTCATTTTGTGGAGTGCTGAATCCGCACTGGTTTATTTCTTCGGTTTGCGCCAACAGCGTCCGCATATCCGTTTGGGTGCGCTGATGGTTTATCTCTTGGCGGCGCTGATTCAGTTGGGCAATTATCAGGGTTTCGGCACGGATACCGTTCTGGAAGGGCAGTGGTTTACGACGATTGTGGTGTTGCTTGGCGGGGCGGCGATTTACTTGCTGTGGTATTTCTCGCGTCGCGAAGGTTCTGCGCAATGGGAAAAATCCGTTCAGACGGCCGTGTTGTCTGCCGCCTTGCTGTACATCTCTATTTTGCCTTTGCTTTTCTTGGCCGACCAAGGCAGCATTGTCGCTCTCTCCGCTTTGGCAGCGGCGTGGGCATTCTGCCGGCGCAAACATGAGCCGAATGTATTTATCACATTTGTCTTGGGCAATGTATTGTTCGCCCTGTTGCTGCAATCCAGCATCATTTATGAATCCCAAGGCTTCCTGAGCCATCTGTACCTTATTGCCGCTACGCCTTTGCTGTTTGCGGCTGCCTACGCGCTGCAATATCCGCGTGTGCCGGTTGCAAGCGAAAAGCCGGAAGGAAACGAGGTTTACTTTGCGAAGGTTGCAGGCTGGATCATCCTGCTTACAGCGTTGGCGACAGGCAGCTACGCCCTCTATATGCAATGGACAGGCGAGGAAACCCTGTTTATCGAGTTGTGGATGTGGCCGATATTTGCCGGCTTGCTGCTGTTTGCCAAACGTTTGAAATGGGAAGAGCTTCTGCAGGCAAACTTGGCATTCCTGCCCGTGTTTGCCCTGCATTTCGTCTTCTATCATACCGAACACGCATGGACAGCCGCCGCAGCCTTGCCGCTTGTCGCCGCCAGCGTGTTGAACTTCATTATTTTGAACAATTATCCACGCCCTGATCTGATTTGGTTACACAAACTCAATATCACGATACTTGGCATACTTTGGACACTTTGGACCGCGCTGTATGTCGGCGGCCTCCTATCCGGCGTTTGGGCGCAGCTCTCATGGCTGGTTGTGCCTTTGGCGATGTGGGTTGTTTTCCATACGCAGCGCCAACGTGGATTTTTCAGACGGCATCAAGCCATTTATCAGCATTTTGCTATGCCGTTGTGCGCCCTTGCCGCTGCCTGTTGGATGCTGTGGACCAACTTCTCCACGCCGTTCCAACCTTTGCCGTTGCCGTATATTCCCGTGCTTAACCCATTGGAACTTGCCAGCGCCGGTATGCTTTGGTTTGCCCTGAAATCTTTGCCCGAAGCCTTGCCACCCGACCTTCGCCGTACCACGGCAACCACAGTTTCCGCCTTGGCATTTATGCTGATCAGCGTAGGCGTGATGCGCGTATGGCATTTCTACGACGGCATTACTTGGCGTCTCGACATCATGCTCCAATCCTTCGGCCTGCAAGCCAGCCTCTCCGTCGTTTGGGCAGTAACCGCCATCATCTTGATGGTACTCGGCAACCGCCGCAAACAGCGTTCCTACTGGATGACAGGCGCGACGCTGATGGGCATCGTGGTCGTCAAACTCTTCCTGATCGAGCTTTCCAACAGCGGCGGTATCGAGCGCATTGCCTCCTTCATCATCGTCGGCTTGCTGTTGCTTCTGGTCGGCTGGTTTGCCCCCGTTCCGCCCAAAGCAGAGAATGATGGCGAACCTAAAGCCTAATCACTAATCCCCAAAGGAAAAGACCGTCTGAAACCCCATTTAAGTTTCAGACGGCCTGAGACCTTTGCAAAGGATGGTTGAACAAATTATACATTATACCCGTGCAGAAAACGTGCTGCTTCATTGTTCCATTTGACCAAATGATCGCCTTTGGCCGTCAGGTTTTCAGCACCGCGCTCGCCCAAGATAATCTCGGAAGACTGGCGTTTGCCTGTTTTCAACGCAATTTTGGTCGGCAGGTTGTCACGTAGGCGGCCGCTGAGTGTTTTCGCATCGGGGCGTTGCGTTGCCAATAACAGATACATTCCTGCGGAGCGCGCTTTTTGTGCCAGCCGTACCAAATGCCCTTCTGCGTCACTGCTGACATCGATAAGGTCGGCCAGTTCGTCAATCACGATAACAACATATTTTGGACGGGCGTGCTGTGGGACTTCTGCAATATCCTTTGCAGCGTATTCGTCCATCAGGCGGTATCGTTTATCCATCTCGTCAGCAAAAGACGACAATATTTCAGCAGCTTCTTCCGCATCGCTGACTATGCGCCCCTGCCATAAATTCGGACGGTCTTTGAAGGCGGCGAAATCCGCAGAAACTTTGCAATAACACACGACGATTTCCGTTTCATTCTGAGGAGCGAGTTCGAACAGGGAAGCCAGCATTGAGCGCACCAGTACCGATTTCCCAGCCCCCGTTTCCCCGCCTACCATCACATGCGGCGCGGTGGCAAAATCTTGAAACACGGGTTCGCCGCGTTCGTCCAAACCGATACACACTGGCAATCTGAATTGCTGTGCCGATGCGCGGTATTGCTGTAAGGCCGTCTGAAACTCACTTTGCCCGTATTGCCGCCAAGTGTCTTGCGGGCGCAGGATATTGATGTGCCATGTATTGGCTTCGCCGCGTATGCGTCCGCAGCGCATTTCGTCATCGCCGATGCCTAATTCGGAGCAAATCTGGCTGTGGTATTTTTCCAAATCCACATAGCAGTCGAACTGTACGCGCAAGCAGTCGTAGCGCACGCCGACGTATTCTAGTTGTATCGTGCCGCCCTTGCCGACTGTTTTGTCCAGTGCGGTTTTAAGTTTGATGCGGGCTGCATCGAGTGTTCCGACATTTTCTGCGGGAAATTCGCTTGAACTAGAAATCTCTCCTGCATGTTGCCGTCCGCTACTGTTTTTAACAGCCAATTCAGCCAATTCGTTCAAAAAGGCCTGCCGTTGTGCCAAATCGTCATCGGGTTTGAATTGTCTGCAACGTTCCCAAAACGCATGCAAACCAAGCGCGCCGGTATGCCACAGGTCGGCAATTAGTTTGTACAAATCATCTTTTCCCGCCAGTTTCCCTTGCCTGATGTGGAACAGGGTTTCGCTCAACAGGGCAAGCCAAAGCCGCGAATGGTCTTGAAAGCAGGTTTGGAAAGAAGGGATGTCGATGCCTTTGGTATCGGGGGCGGCAGTCAAATTTTCCGGCTGGCGAGCCCAGCCTTTGGCAAAGCAATAGCCGATACAGAGTACCGCCCACTCGTAGTTGTTGTCCAGATGCGGCAACGCACCTGCGTGGGTGAGTTTTTCGCGTATGGCTTTGGCTTCGCTGCTGGAAATAATGTGTTTGTCGCTAATCAGGGTATGGAAATAGTCGGAATCCCACTGGCGGTTGTCTGGCAGCAGATACATGTATTGTTCCTTTAATTATTCGAAATAAACATCGGCAGTTACACGTGAACATGCGCCCGCGCTGTCCAGTGATTCGGCTTCCACCAGATAGGTGCGGCCGATATGCGGGTCGAGACGGCGGTACACTTCGGGGGTGATTTCGGTGTCCTGCGACAACAAAATCACCTGCTGTTCCAGCCCACTCCAATGCTTGAACAAACCTTCTCGGTGGCCCTCATCCAAACGTGCCAAAGGGGTATCGATGACAAAGGGGGCAGGATAGTGGGTAACTTCCGCCAATGCCGACACCAGCGACATAATCAGAATTTGCATTTGTCCGGCCGACAAATCGACCTGCGCTTCCCTGCCGTCGCGGCCGTAAAGCCCCATCCTTCCGTCGGCTTCGATGCTGATTTTGTGGATGCGGTCATCGTGTGCAATGGTGCGGTTGATGCGGGTGGCGGTTTCACCGATTTCACCCGCCTTTTGCCGCATTAGAGCATCGGTCAATGCGGCAATAACTTTTTCTACCTGTCCCGCACGGCGCGACTTCACCATCAGCGGGTTGCTGTCGCTGATTTTGTCTTGCAGTTTGCTGACTTCATCCTTTTTGCGCCGGCATTCTTTTTCTTTTTCCAACACGTTGCTTTTCAGGCTGCCCGAACGTTCTTTCAGTATATCGGCCTGCTTGTTCGCCTGTTTGAGCTGTTCCACCAGTTCGTCTTTGTTGCTGCCTTTGAGCAGCTCCAATTCTTCCAAGACTTGTTTTTGTTCGCTCCGCCGCTGTTCGATATCGGCCAGCAGGCTGCCTATCCTTCCTTGTGGCATACCCTGTATGCGGCTGATTTCGTTTTGGATTTCAGCATGGGCGTTTTTCGAGAGATAGTTGTGCTCGATAGTTTCGGCGCAATTTTCAGGCAACGGGTAAAATAATTCGTTCCAGCATTCGGCTACAGCTTCCTTCATCAGCGGGTCTTCCAAAATGGCGCAAGCCGAACGCCCCAATACTTCTTTGACTTTGCCGCTGCCGACAAACGCGCTCCAAAAATCGTTTACCCGTCCCGCAATCTGCTCCCTGCCGGCTTCATGGTGCAGGCGGTTGGCTTCTCGTTCGAGTTTGATTTTTAGCGCGTTCAGGCCGTCTGAAGGCAGGAAGGCCAGCGGCATGGCTTTAACCGCCGCCTTGACCTTCGCATTGAAATCGTCCATTTCCTTCTCCAGCCGTTCCCGCTGCATCAGCAAATCCTGCGAAGTGCGGATGTCGCTGCCGCCGCCGATCTGCTGTTGCAGCCTGCTTCTTTCCGCATCCCAATGCGCCCATTCCTGTTGTACTTTTTCCCATTCTTCACGGAATACATCATATTGCACTTGGGCAGAAGTCAATGCGCTTTCGGCTTTGTCCAAATCTTCCTGCATCTTTTTGCCCGCGTTCTCGGAAATGCAGCGTTTGCGGTAATCGCCAAGGCTGTCTGCAAGCCGCGTCAGCAGGGTTACGCCCAACAGGCCTTTCAGGGCGGTATTGAGCCACATACCCGTGCCGCTGCGTTCTGCAGCCTGCACGATTTTTTCGCCGTCGAAAAAGAAAAACGGTGCATAATCGAACGGCAGGGCGTAAGTGTTGAGATATTTGTCCAATTCGGCTAAATCGACAGGCAGGTAGCGGTCGTCAACCAGCACGTCTGCCCGCGTTTCGGTGCTTTCGCGTTCAAATTGCCTTTTCTCATTGAAATGCCATTTCCGGCGGATTTTCAGGCCGCAAATCTTACCTTGCCGCCGTTGGCGGATTTCAATTTCCAGCTCGATGCGGTATCGGCCGTATTGCGGCGCTGCTTTGTGATGCAGGGCAGCCTGCAGGAAATTCGGGTAATTGACATCTTTGCTGTTCAAGCCGGCCCGCTGCAAATGGCTGACCGCATCCGCGTCATACAGGCACAGGTAAACCGCTTCCAACAAAGTGGTTTTGCCGTGCCCGTTCATCGCGCCGATTAAAACAATGTTCTGCCCGTTTTTCGGTTCGGGAAAGGAGAAGGCCGCTTCTTGGTAGGATTTGAAATTAAGCAGCCTGATTGAATGTATCCACATATTCAGCCCCAATATTTCCTGTTTTCAAAAACTTCATCGAATACTTCGGTCATGCCGCGTTTGCGGATCCGTTCCTGTTGCTCGCGCTCCCATGCCGCCAAATCGGCCAGCGCATCGGGCGATACACCATGTTCGGCAGCGATTTTCTCTATCAGGTTTCTGGCATTTTCATCACTCCACAGCAGCAAATCAGCCACCTGTTCCCGTGTTTCCGTCTTCATTTTTATTCCTTGAGTAAGTGTTAATCAGATCTTCCGTCCAAATTCGCTTGATTAGGTCGATTTCGTCCTGCGAAATCAGTTCTTCGCCGAAAGCAGCCTGCACTTTTAGCAGCTTCGCCAGCATTTCCTGCCGCGCTGCGATGGTGAACGGGCCGGGGATGTGTTTGCCGCCTTTGAACGTGAGTTTTCCGTTGCGCCGTTCGGCCTGGCGGTATTCGGGTTTGTTGCGGATGTCCACCAGCCAGTCGCGGTATTCGATTAACGGTGTGAATTCGGTTTTCCCCGCGTCCACAAAGCCCTGCAGGCTTCTGTCCTTATTGACCACCGTGCACGTCCAGCAGCCGAAGCGGCTGGAATTGGTGCCGCAACCGGGGGCTTCTTCCTGCGACAGCACAATCGGACATTCGCCGCCGGCGGCTTCGCGGTAGAGCTTGATTAAATCGCTGTGTGCGCCTCCCCAGGGCGGGTCGTTGGCAGCAAGGAATTCCCACACGTCGTCGGTACTCAAATCGACAATCGGTCGGTACACCAACGCGTTTTTCAAATCACTGTGCGGGGTCAGATTGCTGTTTTCCAAGTTTTGGTGGCTTTCGATACTTGCTTTGCGGGTGGCAGATTCGTCTTTGCGCACGCCCAGTACGATGATGGCTTTGCCGTTTTCGTTTACTTTTTGCAGGATGTAGCCGCTAGTAGGCTGGATTTTCAGGCGGTCGGTGCACCAGCGCATTGAGCGGTTAGGCGTGGGGTAGCCTTTGCCGATGAGTAGCGTCCAAAAGGTGTCCTGCAATTTCGGCACGGTGATTTCGCCGCTGACGGGCAGCCTGAAAATTTCAGCGGCACGCAGAATTTCTGCCAAAGATTGGCGCATGTGTTTCACTACCAGCGGGCTTTCCACCAGCGTGTCGTTGGAAATGAAGAACACCTGCCGCGTCCGCAGCATCGGCGGCAGCGAAAGCAGCATGTCAAACACCAAATGGGCGACAAGGGTGCTGTCCTTGCCGCCTGAAAAGGTAACAATCCAAGGGTAGTGCTGCGTTTCGCTTAAATATTCTTCAGTGATGTTTTGGCGTATAGCGTCGAACGGGTTGGCAGGGTGTATGGGTATTACGGTCATTTTTATACATATTTCTTATTTGCACCTAAAACAGGTGCATGCGTGATTGTACCTAAAATCGGAGCGCATGAGAAATATTCGTTTGTCGGTACACTCTGCCGAACACACCTATTTGCGACAACTCCTTATCCGCAGAAGATTGGATTTGGGGTTGTCGCAGCGTGCATTGGCGGAACGGATGAATGTGGTGCATTCGTTCGTAGGAAAAGTGGAAACAGGTGACAGGCGGCTGGATATCTTTGAGTTTATTGATTATTGCCGCGCATTGAATTGGCAACCGGAGGAGGTATTGCAAAGTTTGCAGGAGGAAGCGGTATGAAAGATTTGGCAGCATTATTAAAATATGCGGAACAATTCCGCAGCCTGCATACAAGTTTTACACAAGCAAACAACCGTGCCCCGCATAAATTCATCCTTCTATACAGTTTATGCCTGCTGTATGAATCAGGCAGCCTGCACACAGAAAAAATTGATTTTTCGGATACGCTTTTGGAAGAATGGCAGGCAATATTCAGACAGTAATGGCAGCGGTGGGTGGCAAACGCATACCACCAAGAAAATTTCGGCATGCCGCTCTACCACATGAGGACCGAGCCGTTTTGGTATTTTTGTGTCAAACCTGGTATGGAAGATGCATTCGAACAAAAAAACCGCATGAAGGCTTTATCCAGCCTGCGTCAAACTGTTTCGGGCGTAGAAATCGATGCACTACTCGCACGGCTGCTTCGGCAGGCCGAAACGCGGGTGGTGCTGCAGGATGTGCTGTTGGCACAATTGTTTGAAATCTTATGAGCAGGGAAACGAGTGAAATTTAAAGTGCAGGCTGCTTTTTCATCACCCCAAAAGCAGCAGCCGTAGGTCGGATTCTCGAATCCGACATTTTCCAACAGCGTTTTTTTCGGAAACGATAGACGCGTCAATGTTTTTGTTGGATACGAGTATTCAACCTACATTTCTACTTCTGGATTCCCGCCTGCGAGGGAATGACGGCGGAGGTTTCGGCAAAATTGCTCCTCCCGTTTTCAGACGGCCTCTGCCATCTCCCTTCTACATCTCTTCCAATTTCGCAAACTTGGTATCTAGCTCTTTTACGCCCTGTTTGCCGAAGTTGATGGTCAGTCGGGCGGATTCGCCTTTGTCCACGGCATCGATGATGACGCCGGTGCCGAATTTGGCGTGGCGGACGTTTTGGCCGATGCGGAAGCCTGCGTAGGTTTGCGGCTGTTTGAAGTCGTCGAGGATTTTGTCTTTGAACGTGGCGGTTTGGCGTGTGTTGCCGTAGCTGTCGTAGACGGGTTTTTTGACGGACAGGTAGTGCAATACTTCGGGCGGGATTTCTTCGACGAAGCGGGAGACGATGCCGAATTGGGTTTGTCCGTGCAGCATGCGTTGTTGCGCCATGGTGATGTAGAGGCGTTTACGGGCGCGGGTGATGGCGACGTACATGAGGCGGCGTTCTTCTTCGAGGCCGCCGCGTTCGGCGAGGCTCATTTCGCTGGGGAAACGGCCTTCTTCCATGCCGGTGAGGAAGACGGCGTTAAATTCCAAGCCTTTGGAGGCGTGGACGGTCATCAGTTGGACGGCTTTTTCGCCTGCGCCTGCTTGGTTTTCGCCGGATTCGAGGGCGGCGTTGCTGAGGAAGGCGAGGATGGGGAAGGCGGGGTCGTCTGAAATGTTTTCAGGCAGGGTTTCAAAGTTGCTGTCTTCGGGTTTGAACTCGATGGCGGCGTTGACGAGTTCGTCGAGGTTGTCGAGGCGGTCTTGGTTGTCGCCTTTTTGGGTTCGGTAGTGTTCGGTCAGGCCGCTGTCTTTGAGGATGCCGACGATGATTTCGGACAGGGGCAGTTGTCCGACTTGGTTGCGCAGGGCTTCAATGAGGCGGACGAAGGCGACGATTTTGGTGGCTTTTGCGCCGGCGTTGCAGGCTGCCTGCCAGAGGGTGATGCCTTGTTCGTTTGAGGCCGTCTGAAGGTTTTCGATGGTGCGTGCGCCGATGCCGCGCGGTGGGAAGTTAATCACGCGCAAGAGGGCGTTGTCGTCGTCGGGATTGACGGCGAGGCGCAGGTAGGCGAGGGCGTGTTTGATTTCTTGGCGTTCGTAAAAGCGCAGGCCGCCGTAGATTTTGTAGGGGATGCCGCTGCGGAACAGGCTTTGTTCGATGACGCGGGATTGGGCGTTGCTGCGGTAGAGGACGGCGATTTCGTCCAAATTCCAGCCTTCGCGTTCGAGGGCTTTGGTTTCGTCCACGATGAATTGGGCTTCTTCGAGGTCGGTAAAGGCGGAGTAGTAGCGGATTTTATCGCCTGCTTCGGCGTCGGTGCGCAGGTTTTTGCCGAGGCGTTCGTCGTTGTTTTCGATGACGGCGTTGGCGGCGGCGAGGATGTTGCCGACAGAGCGGTAGTTTTGTTCGAGTTTGACGGGCGCGTCGATGTGGAATTCTTCCATCAGCGCGGTCATGTTGCCGACGTTTGCGCCGCGGAAGCGGTAAATGCTTTGGTCGTCATCGCCGACGGCAAACACTGCTGCGTGGTTGCCGGCGATTAATTTGAGCCAGGCGTATTGCAGCTTGTTGGTGTCTTGGAACTCGTCGACCAGAATGTGGTTGAAGCGGTTTTGGTAGTGTTGGCGCAGGATTTCGTTGCTTTGCAGCATTTCGTAGCTGCGGAGCATGAGTTCGGCGAAATCGACTACGCCTTCGCGTTGGCAGATTTTGTCGTATTCGGCGTAGCACTCAATCATGCGGCGTGTGTGCGGATCGGGCGCGCTCAATACGGAAGCGCGCAAGCCGGATTCTTTTTGCGCGTTGATAAAGCCTTGCAATGAACGCGGTGCGATGATTTCTTCGGCGATGTTGAGGCTTTTGAGCAGACGTTTGATGAGGGAGAGTTGGTCGCCGCTGTCGAGGATTTGGAAGGAAGAGGGCAGGCCTGCGTCGCGGTGGTGCAGGCGCAAAAAGCGGTGGCAGAGGCCGTGGAACGTGCCGAGCCACATGGCGCGGACGTTGACTGGAATCATTGCGCCCAAACGGGTCTGCATTTCTTTGGCGGCTTTGTTGGTAAACGTTACCGCCATAATGCTGTGCACGCTGGCTTGTCCGCTTTGCAACAGCCAGGCGATACGCGTGGTCAGCACGCGCGTTTTGCCGCTGCCTGCGCCTGCCAAAACGAGGGCGGATTGCGGCGGCCAGGTTACGGCGGAGAGTTGTTCGGGGTTTAAGCCTTGCAGGAGGTTGGGGGCGGATTCGTTGGGAAACATGAAGAGGCCGTCTGAAAATAAATGGGAATGCGATATTTTAAAGGAAATACAAAAGGCCGTCTGAAAAGATGTTTCAGACGGCCTTTGTGTTGGAAGCCGATTAGAACGGACGTACTTCCAAACCGAACATACGGCGAGCGGTGTTCAGCATTTGGCAGCTGAAGCCCCACTCGTTGTCGTACCATGCGAACACTTTAACCATTTTGCCTGCGGTGACTTTAGTCAGCGTAGAGTCAAATGTGCTGGCTTGGGTAGTGTGGTTGAAGTCCATGGAAACCAGCGGCAGGGTATTGTAGGCCAATACGCCTTTCAGACGGCCTTCTTCGGAAGCGGCTTTCATCAGCGCGTTGATTTCTTCGGCGGAAGTGTCGCGACCTGCTTGGAAGCTCAGGTCAACCAGGGAAACGTTGACGGTCGGTACGCGGATGGCGAGGCCGTCGAGTTTGCCTTTCAGGTCCGGCAATACCAAACCGACGGCTTTGGCAGCACCGGTTTTGGTCGGAATCATGTTTTCCACGCCGCTACGCGCACGGCGCAGGTCTTTGTGGCGTACGTCGGTGACGGTTTGGTCGTTGGTCAGCGCGTGGATGGTGGTCATCACGCCGTTTACGATACCGATGTTTTCGTTCAATACTTTGGCAACAGGTGCCAGGCAGTTGGTGGTACAAGACGCGTTGGAGATAACGGTCATGTCGTCGGTAATCACGTCGTCGTTTACGCCGTAAACGATGGTTGCGTCAACGTCATCGCCGCCGGGAGCGGAAATCAGCACTTTTTTCGCGCCGCTTTCCAAGTGGATTTTGGCTTTCTCTTTGCTGGTGAACGCGCCGGTACATTCCATTACCAAGTCAACGCCCAATTCGCCCCATGGCAATTCGGCTGGGTTGCGGGTGGAGAAGTAAGGGATTTTTTTACCGTCGATGATGAGGTGTTTTTCATCATGGGAAACATCGGCGTCAAAGCGGCCGTGAACAGTGTCGAATTTGGTCAGGTGAGCATTGGTCTCGATGCTGCCGCTGGCATTGATGGCAACGATGTCGAGTTGGTCTTGCAGTTTGTAGTCGAAAATAGCGCGCACTACTTGGCGGCCGATGCGGCCGTAACCGTTGATGGCAACTTTGATACCCATGGCTTTTCCTCTTCTTTTGGGTTTGGGTTGTGGATTGAATGGCGGCAATTATAGCAAAAATGTAGTGCTGTGTAATTAATGTTTTATTGAAATTTTTTGGTTTGATTATTTTTAATTGTGGATAATTAGAGTAGAAATGCAGGTTTAAATTTAATGTTATTTAATATTTTTTGAAATTTTATTTTTATTAATTCCATTTTTTGGTGTTTTGTGTCCGTTTTAAATCACGGTAATGAAGGAAACGGGAAAAGGTGGATTGTTTTTGTTTATATTAAACGGAATTTTGGGACGGTTTCTTGATTACAACATGCAACAGTGAAATTTTCAGACGGCCCGGATTGGACGGAAGGAAAACAGGCCGTCTGAAACATTTTGATGACGGGGGATTTGAATGCGTTGGGTTGCCGCTTTTCCTTACGGGATAAGGGAAAGGCGGTTTGCGGCGAGGGCGGTTGTCAGTGGGAAGGGGAGGGAAAAACGGGGCTTGGGTGTTGCGTTTGGCTTGTATATAAAGAAGTGTATGAAGATTTTAGTCGTAGTGCATGAAGATTTTCCTTGCGATTTTAATGCAATACTGACTTGCCAACAGTGTTAAATTTTTTTACGATAAGGTCAGATTATGTTTGCATGGCCATAAGCGGTGCATTCTTTAAATACCGGATATTATCCTTGTCCGAATATCTATTTTAACCGGCCGGTTTGTCCGACCTGATTTCTAAATATATACGCGCAAGGCCGGGAGGCCTTGACGACACTCGATTTTTAAGAGGTTCATCGTGTCAAATTCTCAATCCAGCGAACGCGCGACGTTTAGCAGTCGCCGTGCCTTTATGTTTGCCGCCATCGGCTCGGCCGTGGGCTTAGGCAACATTTGGCGTTTCCCTTACATCGCCTTCGACAACGGCGGCGGTGCTTTCGTCCTCCCTTATTTGGTTGCGCTGTTGACGGCGGGTATTCCGCTGTTGCTGCTCGACTATGCCATCGGCCACCGTTACCGCGGTTCGCCTCCTTTGGCCTTCCGCCGCCTCGGCCGTTGGTTTGAGCCGGTGGGTTGGTGGAACTTTCTGACCAACGTCATCATCTGTATCTACTACGCCGTGATTGTCGGCTGGGCGGCAAGCTATGCCTATTATTCTTTGACTTCGGCATGGGGTACGGATCCGCAGACCTTCTTCTTCAAAGACTTCCTGCAAATGGCCGATGCCAAAGACTTGGGCTTGGATTTTGTCGGCAAAGTTGCCGGTCCGTTGATTGCCGTGTGGGTGTTTACGCTGGCGATTATGGCTTTGGGCGTGCAAAAAGGTGTGGCCGGTGCGTCCACATTCTTCATGCCTTTGTTGGTGGTAATGTTTGTCATCATGGTGGGCATTGCGCTGACTCTGCCGGGTGCGGCAAAAGGTTTGGACGCTTTGTTTACGCCTGACTGGAGCCGCTTGGCGGATCCGAAAGTCTGGGTAGCCGCATATGGTCAGATCTTCTTCTCGCTCTCCATCTGCTTCGGCATCATGATTACTTATTCTTCTTACCTGAAGAAAAAAACCGACTTGGGCGGCACCGGCTTGGTTGTCGGCTTTGCCAACAGCAGCTTTGAGTTGCTCGCCGGTATCGGCGTATTTGCCGCATTGGGCTTTATGGCTCAAGCCGCAGGCAAAGAAGTCAGCGAAGTGGCATCCAACGGTATCGGCTTGGCGTTTATCGCGTTCCCGACCATCATCAACCAAGCGCCGATGGGCGCGTTGATCGGCGTGTTGTTCTTCGGCTCGCTGGTGTTTGCCGGTGTAACTTCTATGATTTCCATCGTTGAAGTGATTGTGGCTGCAATTCAAGACAAAATGAACATCGGACGTGTCAGCGCAACGTTGATTGCTGGCGTTCCCATGGCGATTATTTCCACCTTGCTGTTCGGTACGACCACCGGCCTGCCTGTGTTGGACGTATTGGACAAATTCATCAATACTTATGGCATTGTGGCTTCCGGTTTTGTTTACGTTTTGGCGATTGTCTTGTTGAACAAGCTGCCGGAACTGCGTAACCACTTGAACGCGCTGTCTTCCATCCGTGTCGGCAAAGTGTGGACAGCCAGCGTGGTGGTTACCGTCGCCATGCTCGGCTATATGCTTTATCAGGATACTGCCGGCCTCCTAAAAGAGAATTACAGCGGCTATCCTGACAGCTTCCTCAATATCTTTGGTTGGGGCATGGTGGGCGCCATCCTCGTATTGTCGGTCTTGCTGTCATTCTTGCCGTGGGAACACGGTCAGGGCTTCAACGTCAAAGACGAACATGAACACGAACGTGAAGGAGACGAATAATGAGTACTTCAGCCATTATTATGATGCTTGTCGCATTGATCGTCATTTGGGGCGGATTCATCGTCTCCGTCCTGCGCCTGCCTAAAGAATAAGGTTTGAGCAAATGAAAAGGCCGTCTGAAAGTCATTTTTCAGACGGCCTTTTTGTTACATAGCAAGGGACGGAAGAGGGGGAATCATCTTGGTGGACGGCATGTGCGAGATTTTTAATAATGGATGACCGGGTATGATGTATAAATTATATCTATTTGTTTTAAAAAGATTTAAATACGATTATCGTGTTAATAAACCGTTGTTCCCTTCAATCTTTGCCCGCTGTTTTCTTTGTTCTAGAATAGAGTCCGCAATGCCTTTTATGAGGCATTAGGTACAGTATCCGTTTATTTGTTAAGGAGAATTTCATGGCTAAAGTACATCAACCAAGTAAAGAAAGTGATTCTGAAGATTTTGTTATCCGCCTCGATCCGCGCGAGTGGGACGGTACTTTTTCAGGAGAAGGCAAAGGGCCTAATGATGGCTATGACGATGATCATATCATCCGCCTTGATCCGCGTGAGTGGGAAGGTTTTGAGCCTGCACAGCCGGCCGCGAAGCCGATATTGGAATCCAAAGCTTTCGATGGAGATGAGCTTTTGAGCCGTGAGTTTGGTGAGGCTGATCCTCTTGATTCTTCTGCTGGTCTTTCCTCAGACAATGCGACCTATTCAAACAATGGTACAGGTTCATCTGCGTTGGATACCATTCATGATTTAGCAGAGGCTTCTATTTTCAAACTGTAATCGTTCCATAATATAAAAGGCCGTCTGAAACCGATATGTGTTTCAGACGGCCTTTTTGTGTATGGTCATCGGGACGAAGCCTAACTCATCATCCAAATTACCAAATGCACCATGGTTGGGCCAAACAATACCATAAACAGTCCGGCCAAAATCATGGTCAGGCTGGCCATTACGCCTTCGGTTTCATGGCGTTGTCCGGCGCGCGATGTGCCGAAGCCGTGGGCGGCATTGCCAAATGCTACACCGTTGGCGGTACGGAAACGGATGCGGGTGAAGGCCAAAAACAGGTCGCCGAATATCATGCCGACAAAGCCGGTGATGATGGTGAACAGGGAAACGAGCGAGGCTGAACCGTGGATTTCGCTGGCGAGGACGACGGCAAACGGCGTGGAGATGGAGCGCGCCATTAGGCTGTTGGTTACTTCGTTGTTGAAGTGGAACATATGGCTCATGAGGAATGCGCTGACTACGCCGACAAACATGCCCACCATAATGGCGATGGAGAGGATGGGCAGCTGGCGGCGGATGACTTCGCGGTTTTCATAAATGGGGACGGCAAAGGCAACGGTAACCGGAGTGAGCAGGAAGACGATGCCTTGGGTATATTTGTGGTAGGTGTCGTAATTGACGCCGAATGCCAGCAGCAGGAGGATGGTGCTGACGGAGACGGTAACGACGGGGGAGAAAATCATTAAGGGTTTTTTGCGGTGGATTTTTTTGGCAACGACATAGGCAAAGCAAGTCCAGATGAAGCAGGCGAGGGCAGTGTAGTCCATTTTTATTCTCTATTTTTAGGAGTGGAGTTTTTTGTAGAGGCGGCGTTTCCAGCGGTAGCAGAAATCGAGAGTCAGGGCGGTGCTGATCATCACGAGCGCGGTGCCGACGGCGATGGTCAAAATCAGCTGCCAACCTTCGGACATCAGCAGGTCTTGATATTGCAAGACGGAAACCATGATGGGGATGAAGAAAAAGACGAGTTCGCCCAATGCCCATTTTGCGCCGCGATCAACCATGCCCGGGCGGATGATGCCGAGCCCTAAAAGGGCGAGCATGAGGAACAAGCCCAATACGCCTGAAGAAACAGGCAGATGCGTGAAGCGGACGATAAGGTCGGAGACGCCCCATACTGCGCCGATGATGGCAAGCTGCAAGGCCGTCTGAAAAAATCTGGTGAGGGAGTCCATGATATGGGTGTGTGTTGAATGAAAGGCTTGATTATAGAAACCTAATTTCTGCATAATATGAATTATTAAACGAATAATCATGCCTTAGAGGAATAATGGATTTCAAAAGCCTGCATTGTTTTGCCGAACTCATCCGCCTGCAAAGTTTTTCGGCCACGGCTTCCGCGTTGAATTTGACGCAGCCGACGGTCAGCAAAATCATCCAGTCTTTGGAAGAAGAATTGGGCGTGCCGCTTTTGTGCAGAGAAAACGGACGCAAAAAGCGGCAGGTGCAGCCGACCGCAATCGGCGAAGAAGTCTATCGCCATGCGTTAAACCTTTTACACGAACGCGATTTGCTGCTGGCCCGCGTTGACGATTACCGCCATGTCAAAAGCGGGACGCTGCGTTTGGGTTTGGCCTTGTTCGGCAGCGATTTGCTCAGTCATGCGCTGTTTGATTTCCACCAAAAATGGCCGGACATAGAATTGTCGTTTTTGGAACAAGGTTCGCTCGCCATCGAGCAATCCCTGCGCAACAACGAACTCGATGCCGGGCAGCTGCTCGCGCCGGTTCACGAAGACTTCGACAGCATCACGTTGTGCGACTATCCGCTGGTGGTCTTGATGCCGAAAAATCGGGCGAGACACGATGCGCTGACGCTCAAAAGCCTGCAACACGAGCCCTTCATCCTTTTTGGTGCAGGCTTTTCCCTCAACGAAACCATTCAGACGGCCTGCCGCAATCAAGGTTTTACGCCCAACGTTGTCTGCCGTACCGGACAATGGAATTTGGTCGCCGACATGGTGGCGCACAATATGGGCATTGCCTTGTTACCCGAATACTATGCCCGAAAAATCAATCCCGATGTCTTTGCCGCCATTCCTTTGGTCGAACCCGAAATCCGCTGGCAGCTCACCATGGCATGGAAGAAACACCAACGCCCGACGCCGGCCTTAAGGGCTTGGTTGGACGTGGTCAGGGAAGCGTTCGGCAGGCGAAACAAATAAAATCAAATCATCAGGCCGTCTGAAAAAAAAGGGTGTCGTTATCACCCGCTTTCAGACGGCCTTTCCCGTTAAAAATGGTAAAACGGCCTAAAAAAGAGTAGAATATGCACCGTTTACAACTCTGCGCCTCTCAGCAGGCTCGAATTATGGACCTTCCCAGTTCGCCTTTGAACTTCCCATCAGACACACAACAACCATAATCATCCCGCCGAAATGCCTCCCCGCGTCCGGCGGGCGGAGCATTTATGAGCATCGAACAAACCCCTCCGAATCTCGACCATACCCCCGACAATGAAGCGGTGGAAGACCGCATTTCTGACGATCGCATCTCTGACGATATCGACCGCATCCACGCCTTATGCGAAATCCTCGAGCCGTCCTTTGAACAAATCGAAGCAGGCGTGCCGATTGAAGACGAAAGCCTGCGTGACAAGTTCACCGAGCTGACCGTCCTCTTGGCCGAGTTGCACCCTGCCGACGTGGCCGCCGTCTTGGAATCCCTGCCGCCGCGCGAGCGTAACATCGTCTGGCTTTTGGTCGCCCCTGAAGACGACGGCGAAGTCTTGCTGGAAGTATCCGACGCCGTACGCGAAACGCTGATCGAGTCCATGGACAAAGACGAGCTGTTGGCCGCCGTCGATGATTTGGACGCAGACGAATTGGCAGAACTGGCAGACGACCTGCCGCACCAAGTGGTGTACGAAGCGCTGCAAACGCGTGATGAAGAAGAACGCGAGCAGGTCAAAGCGGCGATGTCTTACGAAGATAACCAAGTCGGCGCGATTATGGACTTTGAATTGGTCAGCATCCGCGCCGATGTGGCGTGTGAAGTCGTGTTGCGCTACTTGCGCCGTTTCGACAGCCTGCCCGACCATACCGACAAGATTTTCGTGGTTGATGAAAACGACGTGTTGCAAGGCGTGCTGCCCATCCGCAAACTCTTGGTCGCCGACCCCGAAGACATGGTGGCGGACGTGATGGCCACCGATGTCGTGCGCTTCCGTCCCGAAGACGACGTGGAAGAAGCGGCACAGGCGTTTGAACGTTATGACTTGGTCACCGCGCCGGTTGTCGATGAAAACAAAAAGCTGATCGGCAGGATCACCATTGACGAAATGGTGGACGTGATCCGTGAAGAATCCGAAGCCGACATGTTTAACATGGCCGGTTTGCAAGAAGAAGAGGACTTGTTCGCCCCGATTTGGGACTCGGTGAAAAACCGCTGGATGTGGCTTGCCATCAACCTGTGTACCGCCTTTATCGCCAGCCGCGTAATTGGCGCATTTGAAGGCAGTATCGAGAAAATCGTCGCACTGGCTGCGCTGATGCCCATCGTCGCCGGCATCGGCGGCAACTCCGGCAACCAAACCATCACCATGATCGTCCGCGCCATGGCAATGGGACAAATGACCAGTACGCAGGCAGGCCGCCTGCTGAAAAAAGAAGTCGGCGTCGCCCTCGTCAACGGCATTATTTGGGGCACGGTAATGGGCGTGATTTCATGGCTGCTCTACGGCAACATCGGCATCGGTTTGGTCATGGTGGCCGCGATGACCTTGAACCTTTTGCTGGCCGCGACCGTCGGCGTCCTCATTCCCGTCATGATGGACAAAGCCGGACGCGACCCGGCATTGGGCAGCTCGGTGCTGATTACCGCGGTTACCGACTCCGGCGGCTTCCTGATTTTCTTGGGATTAGCAACCATGTTCCTGTTGTAATAGGAAAAAAAAGACGTGTTCGATACGTCCTTTTCAAACCGTTTAAAAGGCCGTCTGAAATTTCAATTTTCAGACGGCCTTTGCTGTTTTTTAAAGCTTTACATCATGAGGGCGTTTAGTTTTGGGGCTGACGTAGATTAGCCCCTTGTTTAAAGCGAAGTCAGAAAAGTCAGAAATCCCAATATCACGCCGACTGCGTTGGGTATAATCAGAATCCAGTCTTTCCGGGGTTCTTTGCTCCAACCGTACAAAACCCAAATCAGACAGGATACTGCTGCAAACAGGGGTTGCCACGGCTGCGCCTTTGCCCCTTGCATATTGGCGATAATTTGGGGGATATAGGCGACAAATACGAAAATACCTATTGCCGCTCCTATGCTGCCGACAACGGTATTGAATTTTGCTTTGCTTATCATGCTGGTAAGTCTCCTTTTAATATGAAAATCGAGGCGGTAGATAATATGGGCAGGCTGACTCAGCCGAGGGAACAGCCGCAGCCGCAATGATGTTCGTGGCCTTGGCCATGTTCGTCCGAATCTTCGGCAAGCAGGGCTTCGTAGTCGCCGCTTTCAATCAGGCTGACCAGTTCTGCCGGACTTTCCGCGCCTTCTACCTAGTCGCAGGATAAATAACTCTATTCTACCGCAAAATATGTATGTCATCATCCATCATTTGGCCTTGGCTGCCGATGAGGTTTTCGAGGGCTCTGTCGAGCTGGACGAAAGCTATTTCGGCGGACAGCGTAAAGGCAGACGTGGTCGAGGTGCGGCAGGAAAAGTGGTTGTCTTCGGCATTCTGAAACGCAACGGACGGGTCTATACCGTTGTGGTGGATAATGCCAAGTCTGAAACGTTATTCCCTGTCATCAAAAAGAAAATCATGCCGGACAGCATTGTTTACACGGATAGCCTGAGCAGCTATGATAAGTTGGACGTGAGCGGTTTTATCCATTACCGCATCAACCATTCCAAGGAATTTGTCGACCGTCAGAACCACATTAACGGCATTGAGAATTTTTGGAATCAGGCAAAACGTTTCTTGCGAAAATACAACGGAATCGATCGCAAATCTTTCCCGCTGTTCTTGAAAGAATGCGAATTTCGATTTAACTTCGGCACACCGTCTCAACAGCTTAAAATCCTGCGAGATTGGTGTGGAATTTAGGGCTAATCTACGTCAGCCCCTTAGTTTTTGATGACGTTTACGGCGTAATGGGCAGTAGTGTTACGGCGGGCTTGGGCGCGCATCATATAGACCTGCACTTTATATTTGCCCGATTGGGTAGCGATACCGTCAAATTTATCGCCTTGTGCCGAACCGTTAAATACGGCTTCATCGTCTTTGGGTGCCCATACGTTGAAATAGGCGTTAGGGCTGCCGGTTTTACTGATGCGCAGGCGGTCGCCCTTGCGTACGGAGAACAAATGCTCGGCGGTTTGATAGCCGGTGATTTTGCCGGAAAAACGCTGCTTGGTTTGTTTGTGTGCCGAAGCTGGTTTTGAAGCTTCCGCTTTAGGCGTGGCGGCATTTGAATAAGTGGTAAACAGTAAGGGAAGGGCGGCTAACAAGAGAAATTTTTTTCATGGGTTGGGTCTCCGAATGTGGGGCGCCAATATGGCACTCATTTTGATAACCCATCAGTATGTTCATATTTTTATAAAGCCAAAGCCGAATAGGGCAATATTCATTTTTTCAATCAGGCCGTCTGAAAACAAATATTATTCAGACGGCCTTTTCTGATAATATAACAACGAATTATTCCTTTCGGAGCCGTTATGACCTTCCCGCCACTCAAATCTCCCCTGAAATTTTACGCCGTTGTTCCCACTGCTGACTGGGTCGAGCGCATGGTCAAAGCAGGTGCCGACACGGTGCAACTGCGCTGTAAAATCCTGCATGGCGACGAGTTGAAACGCGAAATCGAACGTTGCGTCGTAGCCTGTCAAAACAGTGCAACCCAGCTTTTCATCAACGACCACTGGCGCGAAGCGATTGCCGCAGGTGCATACGGCGTGCATCTCGGGCAGGAAGACATGGACACTGCCGACCTAGCCGCGATTGAAGCTGCCGGTTTGCGCTTGGGCTTGAGTACGCACTCTGTTGCCGAACTCGATCGCGCCTTGTCCGTACAACCTAGCTACGTCGCCAGCGGCGCGATTTTTCCGACCACGACCAAACAAATGCCCACCGCCCCGCAAGGCTTGGAGAAACTGCGCGAATATGTGAAACAGGCTCGCGGCATACCCGTCGTCGCCATCGGCGGCATCGATTTGAACAACGCTGAAGATGTACTTGCCACCGGCGTTTCCTCCCTCGCCGTCGTCCGCGCCGTTACCGAAGCGGAAAATCCCGAAGCCGTGGTTAAAGCGTTTCAGGCTTTGTGGGATGAATAAGGCCGTCTGAAAATAAGAAGTCTGACAAGAGGAGCAGCATTATGAAGATTATATTAAACAATGAAGCCATCACATTAAACGGCACAACCGTTGCCGACCTTATCGCCCAAACCGCGCCGCAGAAACCGTTTGCCGTTGCCGTCAATACCCAGTTTGTCGCCAAAGGCGCGTATGCGGAAACGGTTTTAAACGAAAACGACAAAGTGGACATTGTGCGCCCCGTAGTCGGCGGATAAGCGGTTTTACTGCGTGTATAGCTGCGCTATTGGTTTAATGCTGAGAAAAGGAAAAGAAATGTTTATCGTATCGTTGGAATATATTAAAGACTTGGCTGCGGTTGAAACCTACCTGTCCGAGCATATTGCGTATCTTGAACGGTATTATCAAGCAGGTGTATTTGTGATGTCTGGACGCAAACAGCCGCGGACAGGCGGCATTATCCTGATGAAAGCATCAGGCAGGGAACAGGTGGAAAAGTTAATTGCAGAAGACCCATTTCACCGAGAAGGCGTAGCGAAATACACAATTACCGAGTTTATTCCGACTAAGGTCGCGGAAGGACTTGAAAACTATTTGGAAACTATCTGAACCGATTTTTCAGAAGGCTATCGCCCCAAAAATAATATTACAAAGGAATCCATCATGTTTACCCTATATGGAGAAACTTTCCCTTCACGGCTGCTACTCGGTACGGCTGCTTATCCGACGCCGGAAATCCTCAAGCAGTCTGTTCAAATCGCGCAACCGGCGATGATTACCGTTTCATTGCGCCGCGCCGGCAGCGGCGGCGAAGCGCACGGGCAGGGTTTTTGGTCGTTGTTGGAAGAAATGGGTGTGCCTGTGTTGCCCAATACCGCAGGCTGTCAAAGCGTACAGGAAGCTGTGACCACTGCGCAAATGGCGCGCGAAGTGTTTGATACCGATTGGATTAAGCTCGAACTTATCGGCGATGATGACACGTTGCAGCCCGACGTGTTCCAACTGGTCGAGGCGGCGGAAATCCTGATTAAAGACGGCTTCAAAGTACTGCCTTATTGCACCGAAGACCTGATTGCCTGCCGCCGACTGCTCGACGCAGGCTGTCAGGCGTTGATGCCGTGGGCGGCGCCGATTGGCACGGGACTGGGCACGGTTCATGCTTATGCGCTGAAAGTCCTGCGCGAACGTCTGCCCAACACGCCGTTGATTATCGATGCGGGGTTGGGTTTGCCTTCGCAGGCGGCGCAAGTGATGGAATGGGGTTTTGACGGCGTGTTATTGAATACCGCCGTTTCCCGAAGTGGCGATCCGGTCAATATGGCACGCGCTTTTGCGCTTGCGGTCGAGTCGGGCCGTCTGGCTTATGAGGCGGAACCTGTGGAGGCGCGTGAGAAAGCGCGCGCCAGTACGCCGACGGTGGGTCAGCCTTTCTGGCATTCGGCGGAATATTGAAAAACATTAGGGCGTGTCGAACACGCCCTTTTTTGTTGGTGAAAAACCTGATTTCAGGTTGAACAGAATGTTCAGACGGCCTTGGCCAAAAGCTGTTTCAATGGCTTTAAGATTTGCCATGCCTGCGCTTTGAGTTGCGGCTGCATCAGCAGGCGGGCGGGGTGGGGAATGACGAAATGCGGCCGCTCTGCGCACAATTCGTTCATCAGCCCGATCATGTCGGGGCTGTCGAAGATTTTGCCGAGGAACAATACTGCGCGCGCTTGCGAAGCGGTCAGCTCGTTTTGCATTTCGGCAAGCTCGGAGCGGATGTGTTCGGCATCGGGCAGGGCAGTGAATACGGGCGCGGTTTTGACCCATGCGGTTTTGTGCGCCTGCTCGGGCTTGAGGCCGATGGCGGCGAGGATGTTGTCGAGAAGCGTGCCGACATCGCCGCTAAACAGTGTACCGTGCAGGCTGTCTTCGGTGGACGGGCAAATGCTGACCACCATGATTTCAGACGGCCTGATGGTTACGTCAAGGCGGGGCAGATTGTCTGAATGCGCGGCTTTTTCTGTTTTTGTCGGTGTTTCGGCAATGGCTTTGGGTGCTGCTTCGGGAGCGCGGACAGCCGGTTTGGCCGCTTGCGCAGTAGCGATGGCGGCAGTGCGTGCCTGATGGGCACCTGCGGATAAAGTGCGCACGGTTTGCGCGGTATCGGCAGCAATGGTTTTGGGGCGGACGGGTGCGGCTGATGTTGCGGTTTGAGGCGCGGCATGGATGATTTTGGCGTTTCGGTTCAGCCACATCGGGCCCAAGCCCAAGGCTTCGTGCAGGTGCAGATAGCGGCTGCTTAACATGATTTCTCCATCAATACGGCATCTTCGCTGCCACCGTCGGGCAGGGCGTAGTAGTTTTTGCGGCGACCGCAGGTTTGGAAGCCGTGTTTGCGGTAGAGCTGTTGCGCGGTTTCATTGCTTGCGCGGACTTCGAGCAGCAATCGGGTTGCGTCTTGCTGTTGCACTGCGTTTTGCCAGTGTTGTAGCAGGGCGGATGCAATGCCTTGTCGGCGGTATTCTGGCGCAACGGCAATCAGGTGCAGCTCGGATTCGTCAAACACGGTTTGCCACACGATAAAGCCGGTAATTTGGTGGTTGGTCTGGCTGAGCCAAACGCTGTCGGGATGGTGTTGAACCGCCGACTCAAACTGTTGCGCCGTCCACGACGAGGGATTGCCTTGTGCGTCGATGGCGGCAAGGGTGGGGCAGTCGGCAAGTACGGCTGGGCGCAGGTTCACGGTTTGGCCTTTTGTTGGGCTTGCTCTTGCGCGGTCAGGGCAATTTTGTTGCGGACGTAGAGCAACTCGGCGTGTGCCGCGTCAGTAGCAATATAGCGGCCGCTGCGGGCAAGTTTAAGATAGTCGGCGGCGGTCGGCATATCGGCTTGACCGTCAAAAGGCGGTTTGTCGGCGAGGGCAAAGGCATTACCGATGCCGCCGCTAGGCGTTTGGCCTTCGGGCGCGGCAATGGCGGAGGCTTTGCCAACCGTGTAATCGCTCAAGCGGACGTGGTTTTGCGTATCAAACCATGCGTAGAACACTTCGCCCATACGCGCATCTGTGGCTGCCAGTACACAGCTTGATGGTGGCAACAGCGAAGCGGCGGCATCGAGGCAGGGAATGCCGATCATGGGCGTGTCAAACGGCGTGGCCAAACCTTGTGCAACCGCCGCGCCGATACGCAGGCCGGTAAATGCGCCGGGGCCCTGTGCATAAACGATGCAGCCCAAATCGGCGGCCGTGATGCCTGCTTCTTTAAAGAGGCGCTCGATTTGCGGCAGGATTTGTTCGGATTGCTTGGTGCCGACGTTTTCATGAAACAGGCGGATTTTGCCTTGATGTTCCAATGCGATGGACAAAAAGGATGTGCTGGTGTCGATAGCAAGAGTCGGGCGGTTGTCGGTTGGCATGATGTTATTTTTTAGAAGGATATGGATTGCCATTATAGTGGAACGGCGAGGGGGAACAAAGCATTCGGGCGGCGCTTGGGTAAAAACGCCGTTTGCCGCAAAGCTATTCGATAAGTGAACCAAGGTTTCAGGCCGTTTGAAAACGTTTCAGACGGCCTTGTTTTATTTGTCGAGTTTCAATAAAGGCGAACCTGCTTTTTCAACGGCGCGGCGGTAGGCTTCATGCGCTTCGATGCGCTGCAAATAGGCACGGATATTGGGGTAGTCGGCAAAATCGAAGCGGTCGGCCGCGGCTTGCAGCGGATAGCTCATCATGATGTCGGCACCGCTAAGGCTGTTGCCGACCAACCATTCGCGGTTTTCCAACTCGCTGTTGATGTGGGCAAGATGCAGGGCGGCTTGCGGATGGATAAAGCTGCTTTTGACGCTACTGCTGATTTTGCGGGCAATCGGTTTGACGAAAAACGGCATGGGCGCGCTTTCAATCCGGCGGAACACCAGTCCGAGCAGCAATAACGGCATCAGCGAACCTTCGGCATAATGCAGCCAGCGTTGATATTGCCAGTATTCGCGGCTGCCGCGTTCGGGCATCAGACGACCGTTGCCGTAGGTTTGAATCAGGTAGTCAGTAATCGCGCCGCTTTCCGCCAAGATAAAGCCGTCATCATCCAATAAAGGCGATTTGCCCAAGGGATGGATGGCTTTGAGTTCGTCAGGGGCGAGCAAAGTGTCAGGATGACGGCAGTAGGTTTGCAGGCGGTAGGGCGTACCGAGGATTTCAAGCAGCCAAACAATGCGCAGGGCGCGGGATTGCTCGAGAGAATGTAGGGTAATCATGAGGGACTTTAAATATCGGTTTGTTTGAGGTTGTCTATGCTGATTTGGCAGGCATCGGCGTATTTTTGCAGGGTTTTGGCCGGTAGTTTGGCGAACACTTCGGGGCGGAAATGCCGACGCAGCTGCCATTTCCATACGCCTGCCGCCATGGCCAAGCCGGTTTCATCATAACGGCAGCGGAACATATGGTAGTACAGCGGAGAATACTCGCCTTTTTCGACGGCTTTGCGCGCGGCCTGTGTTTGGGCATCGAGTTCGCACACCGCCATTTCGGTGGCGTAGGCTTCGTCCTGCCAACCGTTGCTGGTGGCCGCTTCGTAGTGGCCGTCGCGGGTGCCGTAGATGACTTTGCGGTGGCCGTGGTAGCTGGCGCTGTTGTCTTGAGGGATGTCGTCAATCTTCATTCAGACGGCCTTTACTGCTTCCAAAAGCATGAAACATGTTGAAAAGCGTCCGCTTTCCGGAACGTAACACAGGATTTTTTGGCCGTGTTCGATGGGGAAGGTGCGCATAAATTCTTCAAGGATGATGTAAATCGAGGCCGAACCCGTGTTGCCCTTGCTGTGCAGATTGGTAAACCATTTTTCCTGCGGAATGTCGAAGCCGATGTTTTTCAGGCCGTCTGAAAGGCGGTCGCGGAAAAAGCCGGAAGAGTAGTGGGGTAGGAACCAATCGATTTCTTCGGCGCGGATGCCGTGTTTGGCGGCGATTTGGGAGAGGGGTTTTTCCACTGTATAGCGGACGATGTTTTCGTTCAGCAGTTTGACGTCCTGTTTGACCGCCATCAGGCTGTGGCGGCGGCCGTAATCGGCATCGGCGTGTTTCCAGCCTTCAAATACGCCGTCGCGGAATTCTGCGCCGGCATACATGCAGGGCGGCATTTCGTTGGCGTAGGAAAGCAGGTCTATCCAATGGATTTTGAGGCTGAGGCCGTCTGAATTGGGGCGGTCGGACAGATACACCGCGCCTGCGCCGTCAGACAGCATCCAGCGTAAAAAGTCTTTTTCAAACCCGATTTCGGGGGACGCGTTTTCCAGTTTTTTATGGTCGGTTTCACTTTGAAATACTTCGCCGCGCATGACCGCCGAGGCATTTTCGGAGGCAACGGAAACCGCATGTGCGTGTTCGCCGGTGCGCACGGCGTTGTAGGCATGTTTCATCGCCGCCATACCTGCCGCGCATACGCCTGCCATGCTGAACACTTCGCAAGGCGGCATATCCAGCAAACCATGCACCATCACGCCGTGTCCGGGCATGGTTTGGTCGGGATAGGAAGTGGCGCAGGCCAGGCTGCCGATGGCTTCTGCCGCAACGCCTTGGGCAAACAGGCCGTTGACCGCTTCGGCGGCCAACTCGGCATTGGTGTGCGTCGTACGGCGGCTTTCGGGGTCGATGGCGTAATGGCGCGACAAAATGCCGTTGGAGCGCAAAATCATACGGCGTACGCGTGAAGGTACATCGCCTGCCATGCCGAGGACGGCTTCCATTTCGTCGTTGCCGACGGGTGCATTGGGCAAAAAGGCAGAAACGCGGTTGAGATAAACGTCTTTGAGTGTGTTATTCGATGTCATGATGTGTTTGTCAAAATAATCAACCGATAAACCGCGCCGCGTAGTCGCAGCTTGCAGTCAACGGGATGTGGTGTGCTTCGGCGTATTCCATCAGCGCGTCCACCAGCAGTTTGGCAATGCCGCGATGACGGAAGTTGGGTGAGACCTCGGTATGGTTTACGTCCCAGCCGCCGTTGTGTTCGGTATAGCTGATATAGCCTGCTTCCAAACCGTCAATATCGATTTGAAAGCGACGGCGTTCGGGGTAGTGGATCACTTCGGGCATGATGGGTTCCTGGTTTGAGGCCGTCTGAAAAGTATTATCTGCCTGACGGTTGTCCATAATAATCCGCCAGCTTTTTCAGACGGCCTTTAAGCAGCGGATGCAGCAGCTTTTTCAAAATCACGCTGACAGGCAAAACCACCAAAATCATCGCCAATAAAAAGACGATGTAAAAGCACAGCAAGGCACGGCGCAAAAGCGGAGAAATACGGCCTGCCGCCATCAAAAGCCTGCCCCAGACGAAGAAGCTGCGGCCGGCGGCGCGTTCGCTGAAAATCAGTTTTTCATTAACCGTCACTGCGCCCATGTTTTGAAACAGGGTTTCGTCCAAGGGCTGTTGGTTTAACAGCGCATCGCGCAATTTCGTCCCAAACCGCGCCGCATCCGCCAATTCTTCTTCAGCAATGCCGGCGGAGGGCAGGGAGCGGAAATAGCGTTTGTCGCCGGTCAGCATCCATGCGGGCGTGGTAATGAAACTGGCCGCGCTGTTGCAGGCATCGATTTTTACGATGTTGCCGATGAGTTTGGCGCCGTTTTGTTTCAGCAAAGATTTCATTTTTTCCTGCGCGCCCAGCCACATATTGCGGCAGCCGATAAGCGTGATGACCGGTTTGCCGTCCAGCAGGCGGCGCGTTTCTTCGCGTTGCAAAAAGGCGGTCATCGGTTGCGAAGGAGAGAGGAACCAAACGGTGTAGGCAATGACCACCACATCGTAATCTTCAGATGGAATGTGCGGCGGCAGAATCGGGGCGGGCTTTAAATGGACGGTTTCCGGAAAGGTATCGAAAAAACGCCAAAACGGCCACGGAAACGGAAATGCCTGCTCCGGGACGATATTGACGCAATCGACCTGTATGCCGGCTGTTTGCAACGGCGCGGCAAAATTTCGCGCCAGGCTGGAGAGCTGCCCCGTTTGCGAGTAATGCACAATCAGCACTTTTTTCATTATCTTCCCTGCAATGAGTAAGTTATGGTTGGTTTGGACGGTATTATATAGTAAACCGACCGGCCTTGAACTTTATTCATATTCAGTATGTTCGCGAAGGTTTCAGCCGGTTTGGATGGAAGCGCCGTATTCTGTCGGAATGGGGCGGTAAAGCGGATTTTTATGCCATGCCAACATGAACAACGGCCGTCTGAAAATTTTCAGACGGCCTTGTGTGGAAATCGGGACGCATGGTCTGGAGCAGGATTTGCGCTAAGTATGGCGTGTAAATCGTATAGACAAAAAAATAACCGCTTCAAGGCGGTTGGTGGTGGCCAGAGGCGGAATCGAACCGCCGACACACGGATTTTCAATCCGTTGCTCTACCAACTGAGCTATCTGGCCTTCGCGTGTTTCGTTGCGAGATGTGAATTAAACCAAATTTCGTTGCCTTGTGCAAGCGTTTGTAGGCTTTATTTTTGAGGCGGTAAATTAAGATTTTGTTTTGTATTGAATTATTTTTCGGTTCAATTAGCAGTTTTTAGGTTTGCCGGTTTGATTTTCAGACGGCCTAAGATACAATCGGCTTTTTTGCTTTGGATTTATGCCATGCTGTATGTGTTTGTTCGTGATATGTGGGATGTTTTGCGTTTGCGCTATCGTTCGCCGGAGACGTATTTGTATTCGCCTTTGGTGATGGCGGCGGTGTTGCTGCTGTTGGGTGTGGTGAACGCGGCCAGCATGTCGCCTTTGTTTGGCAGTGGCGCGGCGGCGGTGTGCCTGTCGGTAATTTTGGTGATTGTGAAATGGTTGGTGTTGAGCCGCTCGATGCGCAAGGTGCTGCATTATTACGGTGCGCCCCGGCTGCCTTTGTGGGGCTTTATTTTGGTGTCTGAGGCGTTGCTGCTGCCGCTGTTGCTGGTGTTGTATGTGCCGGCGTTGGCTGCGTTTGCGCTGTTGTGGCAGGCTTGGGTGTTTGTGGTGCAGGTACGCGGTTTGATGTGGATGGGGAATGCGACGGTAGGCCGTGTTTTGGTAGGTTATCTGTTGTATGGTTTCGGCGTGTTGTGTGTGGGTACGGTGATTTTGATACTGTTTATTGCCGCCGGTTGGTTGGACATGGAAACGTTGAATCAAAACCTGCAGGTGTTGATGTCTGCCCGTAAATAATCAATGAAAATTGGAAGGCCGTCTGAAATGTTCGGACGGCCTTTGTTTTATGTGTTTGTTTCGTGGTCTTGCAGGATTTTTTGATAGACGGGGTCGGGGAGGTAGCGGCCTATCATATCGCGCCAGCCTTGTGGGCCGACCAAGCCTTTGACCATGGTGGAGGACACTTCGGCAATTTCGCGTGGCGGCATCAGGAAGACGGTGGAGATTTCGGGGGCGATGTCGCTGTTGATGTAGCGCATCGAGCGTTCGTATTCGTAGTCGGCGGCGGAACGGATGCCGCGGACGATAAAATTGGCTTTGGCTTCGCGGGCGTAATCGACCAAAAAGCGGTTTTCAAACACACTGATGCGGACGTTTGGGAAGGGGTGGGTAATGGCATTGAGCATGGCGCGGCGTTCTTCTATGGTGTAGGTGCTGCGCTTTTCGGGATTGGTACCGATGGCGACGATGAGTTCGTCAAAGAGGGATTGGGCTTCCTGTATCATCCACAGGTGGCCGAGGGTGGGAGGGTCGAAGCTGCCTGCGTACACGGCACGGCGCGGAGTGGTCGTGGTCATTTTGGGTTGGGAATGGGGTTTGTGTGGCGTTCAGGATAGGGGAGTTTGCCGGTGATGTCAAAAATCAAAAAGGCCGTCTGAAATTTCAGACGGCCTTTGCGGCTTTATCAGTCGTCACCACTAATAGAGATGAGGATTCTCAAGAGGCTGCTGAAAATGTTGTAGATGGAGATGAAGATGGTCAGCGCTGCGCTGATGTGGCTGTCTTCGCCGCCGTCGATAACGGCACGCACCTGCCACATAATCATCAGGGAACTGAAGACAACGAAGCCGGCCGCGATGGTCAGGCTCAGGGCAGGGATGTTGAGGAAGATGTTGGCCACAACAGCAATCATGAGCACGATGGCACCGGCACCGAGGAAGCTGCCGAGTTTGTTCATATTCATTGTGGTGCGGCGTGCCATGGCGGACATGGTGAAGAATACGCCGGCGGTCATGGCGGCGGCCGTACCGACGATTTGCGCGCCGTTGTTAATCGCCAGGGTGTATTGCAGCATAGGGCTGATGGCAAGGCCCATGCCGAAAGTGAAGATCATCAACAGGGCGACGCCGACGTTGCTGTAACGGTTTTTCTCGATCAGGAAGGTCATGCCGTAGAAGAAGCCGAAGAAGGCGGCCAGGGCAACATAGTATGAGCCGAATATGGCAAAAATGTTAAAGCCTGTTTTGGCGGAAAAGAACGCGCCGGCAATGGCAGGAATGAAAGACAGGCCGAGCAGGCGGTAGGTTTTTTGCAGGACGGTATTTTTGGCAACCGAGCCTTGCGAGGTATAGTCGTAAACGTCGTTTTGCATGGCGTTTGCTCCAGTGTGGATTGAAATGAATGAAATTTGGATTTTAACAGAAAATCATGGGTTTGTATGATTTATCTGTTCTATTTGTCTAATATGCGGGGCAATCGGGAATTTTAAAGGCCGTCTGAAAATCGGGTTTCAGACGGCCTCGGCGTTTAATGTTTATTTAGGCTCTTGCGGAACGTAGCCTTGTACGGCATCTGCGCCGTCGCCGAAGAAGTATTGTTCCATCTGCTGGGCGAGGTATTCGCGTGCGCGAGGGTCGGCAAGGCTTAGGCGGTTTTCGTTGATGAGCATGGTTTGGTGGCGGGTCCATGCCATCCATGCTTCTTGGGAAACGTTTTCGAAGATGCGTTTGCCCAGCTCGTTGGGCAGCGGCGGAAATTTCATGCCTTCGGCTTCTTTGCCGAGTTTGACGCAGTGAACCATACGGGTCATGGCGGTTTCCTTATGATGGGTTGCAAAGTTGGTATTTTAGCCGATTGCACGGATAGGGGAAAGCGTGGCTTTCAGACGGCCTGAAACCTTGCTATGATGGTCTTTTCTGTTTATTCAGGCAAAGATTATGAACCGCCTCGATACTGCCCGCCGTTATTCCCTTTTTCTCGCCCGCAACCTTGATTCAGGCAAACTCAAGCCCGAAATTTTCCTGCCCATGCTGGACAAGGTGTTGACCGAAGCGGATTTCCAAGCCTTTGCCGACTGGGACAAAATCCGCGCGGAAGAAAACGAGGAAGAATTGGCGCGGCAGTTGCGCGAGTTGCGCCGTTATGTGGTGTCGCAGATTATCGTGCGCGATATCAACCGCATCAGCGATTTGAACGAAGTAACCCGCACGATTACGCTGTTTGCCGATTTTGCCGTCAATACCGCGCTGGACTTTGCCTACGCCTATTATCGGGACATGTACGGCACGCCGATCGGGCGTTATACGAAATCGCCGCAGCATTTGAGCGTGGTGGCGATGGGCAAGGCAGGCGGCTATGAGTTGAATGTATCTTCCGACATCGATTTGATTTTCATCTATCCCGAATCGGGCGATACCGACGGCAGGCGCGAACGCGGCAATCAAGAGTTTTTCACCAAAGTCGGGCAGAAACTGATTGCATTGTTGAACGACATTACCGCCGACGGGCAGGTGTTCCGCGTCGATATGCGGCTGCGGCCGGACGGTGATTCGGGCGCGCTGGTGTTGAGCGAAACCGCGCTGGAGCAATATCTGATCACGCAGGGGCGCGAATGGGAGCGCTATGCGTGGTGCAAAGGCCGCGTGGTTACGCCGCATCCGAACGACATCAAATCGCTGGTGCGCCCTTTTGTGTTCCGCAAATATCTGGATTACAGCGCGTATGAAGCGATGCGCAACCTGCACCGCCAAATCCGCAGCGAAGTCAGCAAAAAAGGCATGGCGGACAACATCAAACTCGGCGCGGGCGGCATCCGCGAAGTTGAATTTATCGCCCAAATTTTCCAGATGATACGCGGCGGACAAATGCGCGCGCTGCAACTGAAAGGCACGCAGGAAACGCTGAAGAAACTTGCCGAGCTGGGCATCATGCCGTCTGAAAACGTCGAAACCCTGCTCGCCGCCTACCGCTTCCTGCGCGACATCGAACACCGCCTGCAATACTGGGACAACCAGCAAACCCAAACCCTGCCCTCCTCGCCCGAACAGCAGCAACTGCTTGCCGAAAGCATGGGTTTCGACAGCTACGCCGCCTTTTCAGACGACCTCAACGTTCATCGGAACAAGGTCAATCAGTTGTTCAACGAAATTTTGAGCGAACCCGAAGAGCAAACCCTAGACAACAGCGAATGGCAATGGGCATGGCAGGACAAGCCCGACGAAGAAGAGCGGCAAGGCCGTCTGAAAAAACACGGGTTCGATGCCGAAACCATCGCCGCAAGGCTAGACCAAATCCGGCACGGCCATAAATACCGCCACCTTTCCGCACACGCCCAGCCGCGTTTTGACGCCATCGTGCCGCTGTTGGTACAGGCGGCGGCAGAGCAAACCAACCCGACCAATACGCTGATGCGGCTGTTTGACTTCCTCGAAAACATCAGCCGCCGCTCCGCCTATCTCGCCTTTCTCAACGAGCATCCGCAAACCCTGGCACAACTGGCGCAGATTATGAGCCAAAGCTCATGGGTGGCGGCGTATCTGAGCAAATATCCGATTCTGCTGGACGAACTCATCAGCGCGCAGCTTTTGGATACCGCGTTCGACTGGCAAGCCCTCGCCGCAGCCCTTTCAAACGACCTCAAAGCCTGCGGCGGCGACACCGAAGCGCAAATGGACACGCTGCGCCATTTCCAACACGCCCAAGTCTTCCGCCTCGCCGTTCAGGACCTTGCCGGATTGTGGACGGTAGAATCACTTTCCGACCAGCTCTCCGCACTTGCCGACACCATCCTCGCCGCCGCCGTGCCGTGCGCGTGGGCGGACATGCCCAAAAAACACCGCGACACGCCGCAATTTGCCATCATCGGCTACGGCAAACTGGGGGGTAAAGAACTCAGCTATTCCTCCGACCTTGACTTGGTTTATCTTTACGACGATCCGCATCCCGATGCAGGCGACGTGTACAGCCGTCTTGCCCGCCGCCTGACCAACTGGCTTTCCGCTGCTACCGGCGCAGGCAGCCTCTACGAAACCGACCTGCGCCTGCGCCCCAACGGCGACGCAGGTTTCCTCGCCCACAGCATCGCCGCCTTTGAAAAATACCAGCGCGAAAACGCATGGACGTGGGAACACCAATCCCTTACCCGCGCCCGTTTTATCTGCGGTACGCCTGATGTTCAGACGGCCTTCGACCGCATCCGCACCGAAATACTGACTGCCGAACGCGACCAAACCGTTTTAGCAGGCGAAATCATCGAAATGCGCGAAAAAATGTTCCCCACTCATCCGCCTGCCGACAGCAACGTCAAATACGCGCGCGGCGGCGTGGTCGATGTCGAATTTATCGTCCAATATCTGATCCTTGCCCATGCCCGCCAGTATCCGCAACTCTTGGACAACTACGGCAACATCGCCCTATTGAACATCGCTGCCGACTGCGGCCTCATCGACAAAACTCTCGCCGAACAAAGCCGCACCGCCTACCGCTTCTACCGCCAGCAGCAACACAACACCAAACTGCGAGATGCCAAAAAAACCGAAGTAACGGACGAATTGCTGACCCACTACGGCAACGTGCGAAAACTATGGCGGGAAGTATTCGGGGTAGAAGTGAAATTCGGATAAGCAGGCGGGCGTATTCAGCGTCAAAGCCTGCACGGCAACACAATTTACCGCCACAACAAACTCACTCTAAACATACTAAGGAAAACCAACCATGAAGAAAATGGCACTGTTTTTAACGGTTTTACTATCGTCGGCAGCAGCCCAAGCCGCTGATTACTTTTTGCCTTATGCCGAATGCGATGGCTCTGCAAACGTTCGTGCTGCTCCTGATACACGCAGCAAAATCATGACCGTATTGGATTATGAAAGCAAAAAACATAAAATACTCAGTAAACAGGGTAAATGGTTTCATATTCAATTAGACGGAATCCGTACAGGCTACGTCCATCAAAGCCAAGGCTTTATTGTGCACAATTATGTTGTCGCCAGCCCTGACGGATCGGCAAACGTCCGTAACAACAGCTACCCCGAAGAACCGATCAGGCAAGGCGAAATCATCAAAACACTCCCAAACGGAACACGTGTACAGATCGCCCCAGCCTTCAGAAAAGGCGACTGGTTGTGGTACAGCAATCAGGGAGCTTACACAGAAAAAGACGAGTATGGTCATCATATTTCGATTCAGGGTTATATCCATAAAAGTCAACTTCGACGCATGGAGTAATAAAGCAAGCAATTTATTCTATTAAGGCATACTTTCAGACATAAAGTAGGTACTGTTTTGCCGAAGATATAAAAAAGGCCGTCTGAAACTTTTCAGAAGGCCTTTTATAGCATTTATTCTTCTTCCTCTTCTGCTTCTGCCTCTGTCTCTGCAGGTTTTTCAAGGAAGTTGCCTGCCAACCACAGTAAAGCGCCACTACCTGTAATGCCTGCTTTAATCCATAGGGCGGTATCTTCGCCCCATTCGTAAATCCAAGCCAAAACTTTGGGTACTGCGTTCATATAATTCAAACCGAATGCCAATACGCCGAGGATAAATAAAGTACTGCCCAAGCTTTTCATCATTATTCCTTATAAAATCAAATGGGTGCATCAAAGACAATTAGTAGGTGCAATGATGCTGAGTGAATGTAAATATGTCAAAAGATGGCATTATAGTAGGTTTTATGTAAGGAAGATATTTTTATAAAAACTGATTGGCAGCTTGAAGCGGTTAACTGCCGGGTATAGAGGGAAGATTTTTGTTTACGTATTACTGATTTAGCTTGAGCATAATCTGAAAAACTGTTTTCATTTTCTGTTGATATTGTGATACAGCAAAACAAGTTCTAAAATATGCCGCTTATTTATATATTAAAAACAAGGAGAAACTGATGTCTAAGGTTGCGGTACTCGGTGGCGGTCTGTCGGGCCGTCTGATGGCGTTCCAACTGGCAGAGCAGGGCATTTCGGTCGAGTTGTTTGAGAAAGGCGAACGCGACGGCGCGCAAGCCGCCGCTTATGTTGCCGCGGCCATGTTAGCGCCGTCTGCCGAAGCGGTGGAGGCAACGCCCGAAGTCATTCGTTTGGGCAAACAAAGTATTGCGCTTTGGCGCGCGATTGTCGGCCGTCTGAATACGCCGGTGATGATGCAGGAAAACGGCAGCCTGATTGTTTGGCACACGCAGGACAAGCCGCTTTCTGCCGAGTTTGCCCGTCATTTGAAGCGCGGCGGCGTGGCAGAACATGAAACCATACGTTGGAACGCGGATGAAATCGCGGCAAACGAGCCGCAACTGGCAGGGAGGTTTTCAGACGGCCTGTATCTGCCGACAGAAGGGCAGTTGGACGGACGGCAGGTATTGAATGCGCTGGCCGATGCTTTGGAGTCAATGAATGTAGCGTGCCATTGGTCGTGCGAACGCGAAGTCGAAGATTTTGCGGCGCAATACGATTGGGTCATCGACTGCCGCGGTTATGGTGCAAAGAGCGCGTGGAACAGGCCGTCTGAAAGCGTTTTGCGCGGCGTTCGTGGCGAAGTGGCGCGCGTTTACGCCCCTGAAATCGAGCTTTCCCGCCCCGTTCGTCTGCTGCATCCGCGCTATCCTTTGTATATCGCGCCGAAGGAAAACCATATTTTTGTGATTGGTGCGACCCAAATCGAAAGCGAAAGCCAAGCGCCGGCCAGCGTGCGTTCCGGTTTGGAACTTTTGTCCGCGCTGTACGCCGTGCATCCGGCCTTTGGCGAAGCAAACCTCTTGGAGCTGGCCACCGGCCTGCGCCCAACGCTAAACCACCACAATCCCGAAATCCGCTTCAACCGCGAACGCCGCCTGATTGAAGTCAACGGCCTGTTCCGCCACGGCTTTATGATTTCTCCGGCCGTGACCGGTGCGGCTGTGCGTTTGGCCGGCGCGCTGTTTGCCGGAAGCGACATTCCCGAATACGACGAAACCAGCGGTTTGCCGTATATCCGCGCTGCGAATTGAAGCCGTTGCGGACGAAGTTGCTTGAAAATTGGGCAAATTATTTGTGAAAGACAGCCACAGGCCGTCTGAAAATGATAAAATCGCCGTCAATTCAATTAACCTTGCGTCTGAAAACCGCATGATGCCGTATTCAGACGCCAACCAATTTCCTATTTAACGATAAGCACATGACAACCCAAACCCTTTTAATTGAACTTCTCACTGAAGAACTCCCGCCAAAAGCCCTCAATAATCTGGGCAACCATTTTGCCGCTTCCGTTGCCGAAGGCTTGGAAAAAGCGCAACTGATTGACGGCGCAGCCGAATACACTGCCTACGCTTCTCCGCGCCGTTTAGCCGTTCAAGTCAAAAACGTGAAGGCCGTTCAAGCTGATCAAAAAATCGTGAAAAAAGGCCCGGCAGTGGCGAATGCCATGAAAGACGGTGCGCCGACTAAGGCTTTGGAAGGTTTTGCGCGCGGTGCGGGTGCGAAAATCGAAGACCTGACCATCATCAACGACGGCAAGCAGGATGTGTACGCCTACGAATACGTCCAAACCGGCAAACCGCTGGGCGAG
This sequence comes from Neisseria sp. P0017.S009, assembly GCF_051957375.1. Classification (NCBI taxonomy): domain Bacteria; kingdom Pseudomonadati; phylum Pseudomonadota; class Betaproteobacteria; order Neisseriales; family Neisseriaceae; genus Neisseria; species Neisseria sp. P0017.S009. The sequence continues at coordinate 24,072 of NZ_JBQCWL010000003.1, read as the reverse complement.
CTTTTGGAAGACATCATCAATGCCGCAGTGAAAAAATTGCCGATTCCTAAAGTCATGCGTTGGGGCAGCAGCACATTTACCTTCGTGCGCCCTGTCCACGGGCTGATTGTGCTGCACGGCGGCGAGATCGTGAACGTCAGCGTTTTGGGCCTGCAAAGCGGCAATCAAACCTTGGGACACCGCTTCCTGTCCAACGGCGAAATCACCATTGAAAACGCCGACAGCTACGCCGCACAAATGCGCGAGCAAGGCAAAGTCGTAGCTTCGTTTGCCGAGCGCAAAGCTGCGATTCAGACAGCCTTGAACGAACAGGCAGGTCGTCTGAAAGCGACCGTTGCCGCCGATGAAGCCTTGTTGGACGAAGTGACTGCATTGGTCGAATGGCCTGTGGTATTGGAAGCCGGTTTTGAAGAACATTTCCTCGCCGTGCCGCAGGAATGCCTGATTCTGACCATGCAGCAAAACCAAAAATACTTCCCGCTGCTCGACCAAAACGGCAAGCTGATGAACCGCTTCCTGCTGGTCTCCAACCTGCAAACCGAAGACCCGTCGCACATCATCCAAGGCAACGAACGCGTTTTGCGTGCGCGCCTGTCTGATGCCGAGTTCTTCTACAAGCAAGACCAGAAAGCGACTTTGGAAAGCCGCCTGCCCAAGCTGGCAAACGTGGTTTATCACAACAAAATCGGTTCGCAGGCCGAACGCATCGAACGCCTGCAAAGCATTGCCGCCCACATCGCCAAAGCACTGGGCGCAGATGCCGCCGCAGCCGAACGCGCCACGCGTCTGGCAAAAGCCGACTTGGTGACCGAAATGGTCGGCGAGTTCCCCGAACTGCAAGGTACGATGGGCAAATACTACGCCCGCTTGGACGGCGAAACCGAAGAAATCGCCGAAGCCATCGAGCAGCACTACCAACCGCGTTTTGCCGGCGACAACCTGCCGAACGGCAAAGTCGCTACTGCCGTTGCGCTGGCCGACAAACTGGAAACCTTGGTCGGCATTTGGGGCATCGGTCTGATTCCGACCGGCGACAAAGACCCCTACGCCCTGCGCCGCGCTGCCTTGGGTATTTTGCGGATGCTGATGCAGTATGGCTTGGACGTGAACGAGCTGATTCAGACGACCTTCGACAGCTTCCCCAAAGGTTTGCTCAACGAAAAAACGCCGTCTGAAACCGTCGACTTCATGCAGGCGCGCCTTGCCGTGTTGCTGCAAAACGACTATCCGCAAGACATCGTCGCCGCCGTACTCGCCAAACAGCCGCGCCGTTTGGACGATTTGACCGCCAAACTGCAAGCCGTTGCCGCGTTTAAACAACTGCCCGAAGCCGCCGCGCTCGCTGCCGCCAACAAACGCGTGCAAAACCTGCTGAAAAAAGCCGATGCTGCGCTGGGCGAAGTCAATGAAAGCCTGCTGCAACAAGATGAAGAAAAAGCCCTGTATGCCGCTGCACAAGGCTTGCAGCCGAAAATCGCCGCTGCTGTTGCCGAAGGCAATTTCCAAACCGCCTTGTCCGAACTGGCTTCCGTCAAACCGCAAGTCGATGCCTTCTTCGACGGCGTGATGGTGATGGCCGAAGATGCCGCCGTGAAACAAAACCGTTTGAACCTGCTGAACCGCTTGGCAGAACAAATGAACGCAGTTGCCGACATTGCGCTCTTGAGCGAATAAGGCCGCGTTTCAGTTGACCCTTTTTCAGGCTGCCCGATGATTCAGGCAGCCTGAAGTTTTTCGGGCGTATCCCTTGCATGGCGTTCAAGGGTATAATTCAGCAGATTTGTCAGGCAGGCAAATCGCGCACATCAAACAATTTCCCACATTCAAGAGGCAGATTATGAATATTCCAGCCATCCGAACCGCACTCGATGCCGTGTTGATTCCCACCACAATACGCACTTTGGGCAGCGAAAAAGCCGTTTCGCTTCTGGAAGAGCATTCAGACGGCCTGCATATCGGCCTGAAATTCGCGTTCCCAGTTGCCCATATTGCTGCAGACATTGCCAACGTCGTTCAAGAAGCCGTCATTTCGCATACCGGCGATACCCACATTCACTTGAGTATCGATACCGAAATCGGTACGCATAAAGTTCAACCCGGCGTAGCAACCATCAAAGGCGTGAAAAACATCATCGCCGTTGCATCGGGCAAAGGCGGCGTCGGCAAATCAACGACCACAGCCAACCTTGCCACCGCAATGGCCAGAATGGGCGCGCGCGTCGGCGTACTCGATGCCGACCTGTACGGCCCAAGCCAGCCCACCATGCTCGGCGTACAAGACCGCAAACCCGATCAACAAAACAAAAAACTCATTCCTGTTGAAGCTGAAAGCGGCATTCAAGTGATGTCCATCGGTTTTCTGGTCGATACCGACCAAGCCGTCGTTTGGCGCGGCCCGATGGTCAGCCAAGCCTTGCAACAACTTATGTTCCAAAGCGAATGGGACAATGTCGATTATCTCTTCATCGACCTGCCGCCCGGTACCGGCGATATCCAATTGACCCTGTCGCAAAAAATCCCCGTAACCGGCTCCGTTGTCGTGACCACGCCGCAAGACATCGCCCTGATTGATGCACGCAAAGCCGTGGATATGTTCAACAAAGTCAATATCCCGATTTTGGGCGTTTTGGAAAACATGTCTGTCCATATTTGCTCCAACTGCGGCCATGCCGAAGCAATCTTTGGCGCAGAAGGCGGTAAAAACTTGGCAGAGCGTTTGAACGTACCGTTGCTCGGCCAGCTTCCGTTGAGCCTGCCTGTACGCGAAGCCATGGACAGCGGCACATCTTCGGCCTTGTTTGAAAACAACCAAACCATCGCCGACATCTACACCGAAGCTGCATTCCAAATCGCGCTGGCCATTGCCGATAAAGGCAAAGACTTCAGCAGCCGCTTCCCGAAAATCGTCGTCGAATAAAAAAGTTTAAAAAAAGTGTTGACAGCTGTGAGTCCCGTCTCTATAATGCACAGCTTATCGGGTCGTTAGCTCAGTCGGTAGAGCAGCGGACTTTTAATCCGTTGGTCGAGCGTTCGAATCGCTCACGACCCACCAAATATGAAAACCTGCTTTGACAAAAGCAGGTTTTTTACGTTTGGATTTTAGGATTTTGTTGAACATATTTTGTTATTGAAACAATCCATAGCACATCAAGCATCAGGCCGTCTGAAAATATCTTTCAGACGGCCTGAAGTTTTATAGGAATGGTTTTGAGAAATAAGTTTTCTACCTAGGGCAGACAAACGTTTAAAACCTAATCTGCGTCTGCAACTGCCTACGATAAACCAATACGGCAGCAGTCAGTGTGGCAAAAGAGAATGCTGACAGTAGAAGCAGATAACGGCCGATTCCGTCCAGTCCGCTGCGGTTGAGCAGTAATTCCTGAAAAGCCTTCAAGCCCCATGCCATTGGGGAAATCCAAGTGAGTTGCTGCATGGTTTCGGGCATGACGTGTGCAGGCACCATAATGCCGCCGATTGCCGCCATCAGGATGATGCCGCCGCCGCCGAGGACGACGGCGTGTTCGGTGGATTTGGCGCAGACGCTGATTAATAGCGCGTAGCCGAGTGCGGCGGCACTGACGGCAGCGGACAGCAACGCGTAGGGAACAAGGCTGCCGTTGAGTATGAGGGCGGGTACGCCGATTTCGGGCAGCAGGTAGCGGCCGAGCAGCAACATTCCGACAAACTGAAGCTGGTTAATCAGGAAATAGGGGATGAGTTTCGCTGCAATCAGGCCGGATGCGGAGGCGCGGGCGAGGCGCAGGCGGGTAATGGTGTTGGTCTGGCGTTCCAGCGCCATGACGTTCGATAGCGGTATCATGATGAAAAACATACCGAAAATCAGCCATGCGGGTACGCTGTGCTGTACGGCGTTGGGTTTTTCCACTGTGCCGCTGCCTGCGCTCAGGTAATGCTCTTCCAGCATTTTTTTATCTAAAAAGCTGCGCACGGCGGTGAATTGTTCGTCGTTTTTTCCATCCACTTTTTTCTGGATGTCTTTGCGGATGGAGCGGGGCAGTTTTTTATTATTGATTTTGATGCCGTCGTTGTTGTCGAAATAAGCGTCCAGCCGCGTTTCGGTGTAGTGCTGTTGCAAAACGCCTTTGACCGCCGCCAGCCATGAAGGCTCGGTATCGGGCGGTACATAGATTTGCAGGGCTTTGTCATCGGCAATTTTGCCGGAGGCGTGGTTCGGGTTGTGCAGCACCAGTTGGAAACGTTTGTCGTGTAGGCCGTTTTGCGCGTCGGTTAGTTTTTCAGACGGCATCAGTGTGACATGGATTTGTTCTTTCTCCAGCGCGGCGGCCAGCGCGGTATTGATACTGTCGTTTGCTACGCCAACCAGTGCGATGCGGCTGTCGGTGTGCGGGTCTTGGTCACGGCTCAGCGCCAACGACATAATCAGCATGAAGGCGATGGGCATCACAAACAACACGGCCAAACCGTGCAGGTCGCGGCAGAGCAGTTTGAGTTCTTTGAGGAGGGAGGAAATCGTCATTGTGGATTTTGCTTATCTGTTGCTGGCTCGTCTTTGCGCAGGAAATCAAGGTAAAACGTTTCCAGCGAACCGTGTCCCTGCTGGAAGTAGCGGATTTGTGCGCCGCTTTGTTGCAGGGCGGCATAAACGGCGGCGGCATCGTGTATGGTTTCCATCATACCGCGGCTGTCCACTTGTTTGGCACCTAAGGCGGCCAGCGTTTGAGGCGGCAGCGGCGGTTCGACAGTAAAGCGCACGACAGCTGTTTGCGTGCTTAAAAGCTCGTCCAAACCGCCGTGGTACACCAGCTTGCCGTGTTGCAGCAGTGCGATTTTGTCGCAAAGCTGCTCAATTTCCGACAGATAGTGCGAGGTGTAAACCACCGTTACCCCCTGCCGCGTCAAATCCGCCACGCTGTCGAGGATAAAGCGGCGCGACTGCGGGTCGATGCCGACTGTGATTTCGTCAAGGAACACCAGCTGCGGCGTGTTAATCAGGCCGATGGCAAAATTCAGACGGCGTTTAAGCCCGCCCGAAAGATGCTTTGCCGCTTTGTTTTTGTGGGCGGTCAGGTCGGTCTGCTCCAACAGCGCGTTCAGACGGCCTTTATCGCGCACTTTGTAAAGTGAGGCGAAAAACAGCAGGTTGTCCCACACCGAAAGCTGCGGATAAAACGCGAAATCCTGCGGCACCAAACCGATTTTCTGCCGTTTGCTGCGGCTCAACAGGCGCAACGGCTTGCCGTCAAACAAAATTTCGCCCTGCCGCACTTCCTGCAAGCCGGCCAAAAGCGACATCAGCGTCGTTTTCCCTGCACCGTTGTGACCGAGCAGCCCCAAACATTCGCCGTCGGCAATATCGAACGACACATTGTCCAGCGCGGCGGTTTCAGCTTTGGGATAATGGTGGGAGAGGGATTGGATTTGAATCATGGTTTCAGACGGCCTTTCGAGCGATATTTAAATTGCAGCACCCCATAAATAACGGCGTTGGAATTTGCCGTCTTTAAATATAAAGCAAACGCTGAAAGGATTGCCGTCCGAACCTTGTCTGCCGAACAGATAAAGCGTTTTATCGCTGTCACGATAATAGGCTTCCCATTTTTCATACACATTGCTGCCACGTGCGGTGGCGGCAAAATCGGGAGAGAACAGTCCTTGCAGTTCGGCAGCGGGAACCGTTTGATCGTTTAATGTAATACGTTCAAGCGCGAACACGCTTTTGGGAATCATAGAGTCGATACCATAATACGGTTTGCCTTGATAGAGACGCGCCGTGAAGTTGTCTTTGCTGATGCCCGAGAAGTCGCTGAGTTTTGGATGGATGCGGCGGGCAACGATGTGTACCTTTTGTCTGCTACCGGACAAAGTCAGCGTATCGTCATGACCGGATTGTTCGCGCAGACGGACGAAGCTTTTATCGGCAGCGAGAAATATCAGACGGCTGCGATGGATAAAGCCAGAATCGTCGGCGTTTGCCTGTTGTAGTTGAACAAAACAGAAGTCCGATTTGTTTTCGCTGAGTTCTTCTATACATTCCAACGGTGTGCCGTTAGGGATTTTCGCCAGTGGTTTGGAACGTAAATTGGGGATTTTACGCAAGTTGGTGTGTCCGTCGCCATCATGAACCAAGGCAAAACCGTCCTGCGGCGCGGCATGGGTTAAGGCGGAACACAAAAATAAGACAGTAGCTAGGTAACGCATTTTTAATTTCTTTTAGTTTTCAGACGGCCTGAATGTCAAAATAATTCACGGTAGATTAATCGGGATCGAATAAATCCTGATTATTCCAATAATCCCCGCCATAACGCTTCTTCATCGTCCGCAATCTTGCGCAAAAATGCGGCGATTTCGCGGCAGCCGTTTTCGGACGGCTTTTTGCACTGTTTCACGCACATCGCTGCAAACTGCCGCCACTGGTCGCCGATGGCGGTCATTTGTTCTGAGGCCGTCTGAAATGCAGGTTCGTTGCAGATATGGGTGGCTTGTTCGAGGAAGTAGGCGTAGATGTAGCGGAAACCTGCGCCACCGGTGCCGATTTCTTCCTGCATCCGCACCAAATGGCCGAGAAACAGTTTTTGGTATTTCTCATTTTGTTTGGCAGGCAGGGATTCGATTTTTTTGGCCAGCGTGCGGATGCCTTTGACGCCGATGAAAAAGACCGGTGCGAGCATATGTTTGGCGTTTTTGCGTATGGCTTTGCGGATAATGGCGGGTAAGTTTGCTATGATTTTTTCAGACGGCCTGTTGTCTTCCAAGGTGTACATCATGCCTTTTGCCGCCAATACGCCTTTGGCAAAGCGCGCCCGTTGCAAATCTTCGGCGGCGCAGCGTTGCACGGTTTCAAATACGGGGTCGCTGATGAGGTAGTCGTTGCCGTCTTTTCCGTACACTAAAAGATTGTGTGCGTTGAAATGGAAGCGCATTTGTGGCGGGAAGTAGGGCAGCCAAAAGACGGAGGTTTGCAAACCGGCCAGTTTGCCTGAGGATAGCGCGGCATCCAATGCGGCTTGTCCGCTTTGTGCGTCGGAAAATTTGCGGACAGATAATTTCAGCCCCAATGCTTTGCAGGTGTTTTTGATGATGCTGCGCGGCGCGGTACGGTAGGAAACCAGCGGCATGCCGTTTAATTTGATCAGCGGCATCCAGACAAACGTCAGCGCGTGGGAAATGCCGAAAATCATGGCTTCGTCTAAATTGTGGCCATGGTATTTGAGCAGGGTGGACATCACACCGCTTTCGCAATGGGCGGTATGCTGGTGTGGAAATTCTTGTATGGTCATAAAGTTATTGGTTTTCGTGCAATGTTTTCAGACGGCCTGAAGTTTTATAGGAATGGGTTTGTTGTTTTGGAAATCAGCGCGCTTCTTTGACCGCTTCCTGCGCGGCTTTGTAGCGGCGCAGAAATTCGATGGCGGCGGCTTTTTCGGCTTCGTTGCCGTATTTGGCATCACGTTGGGCGCGGCGCAGTTCGGCGCGTTCTTTGGCTTCTTCGATTTGGCGCGCTTTGAAGTCTTCGCGGTTGTCGGAGGAGACGAGTTTGTCCTGTTGTGATTGCGCTTTGGCCATGGCTTTGGCAATCAAATCCATGGGGTTGAATGCGGCGCTTGTTGCGGCTATTTGGGCTTGTGCCTGTGCGGCCTGTTTGGCTTTGACGGCGGCTTCACGTTGCGCCAGTAGGGCTTTGCGTTCGGCATCATCGCGCTGTTTGCGCGCGGTATGGCGTTCAAAACGGCTTTGCGCGTGTTCGGCGGCGGCGAAGCGCGGTTCGGCAGAGGTGCTGAAACGGCGTGCGGACGGCAGGAAGGGCTGCGATACGGGAACCATGTCGATGCAGTCGACGGGGCAGGGGGCAACGCACAAGCCGCAGCCGGTGCATTCGTCGCTGATGACGGTGTGCATTAGTTTGGACGCGCCCATAATGGCATCGACGGGACAGGCGCGGATGCAGGCGGTACAGCCGATGCAGACGGCCTCGTCAATCAGGGCTACGGCTTTGATTTGTGTTTTTGCCGGGGCGAGGTAGGGCTTGCCCAATAGGTCGGCAATGTCTTTCATGACGGTTTCCCCACCCGGCGCGCACAGGTTTACCGGCGCTTCTCCTGCCGACAGGGCGCGCGCATAGGGTAGGCAGCCTTCATAGCCGCACTCACGGCATTGGGTTTGCGGCAACAGGCGGCTGATGCTTTGGATGGGAATGGTCATCATGGATAGTCAAAATCGAAAAGGCGCATTATATCAGATTGTTGCGTTTGTTTTGGCGAAACCCGCTTTGCTTATTTTAGTGAAACTCTCTACACTCGTTTTAGCGAAACGCGCTACGCTCGTTTTCAGACGGCCTGAGTCGGGTTTGCGTTATAATTTTGAAATGGATTTATTCGGGTAATTAGGAATGACGGCTACACTTTGCCCCTGTCAGTCGGGGCGTGTTTATACGGAATGTTGCGCACCGTTTCATGCGCGTGAGGCGGCGGCCTCGACGGCGGAAGAGTTGATGCGTTCGCGTTACAGCGCGTATGTTTTGCAGGAAATCGACTATATCGTGGACACGACTGTCCCTGCGCAGCAGAATTTGTTGGACAAGCAGGATTTGGCGGCATGGAGTAGGCAGATGCAGTGGTCGGGATTGAAGGTTATCCGTCATGTGCCGTTTGGCAAGCTGCATGCTTTGGTCGAGTTTGAGGCGTATTTTGAAGAGAACGGGCAAACTGAGTGCCATCATGAATTGTCGGCATTTGTGAAAATAGACGGGCGTTGGTACTTTATTGAGCCGACCGTTGCGTTACCGACGATGAAACAGCCTTGTTTGTGCGGTTCGGGCAAAAAGTTTAAGGCGTGTTGCGGACAGTTTTTCAAATAGTAGTGTAAACAGGCCGTCTGAACGTTCAGACGGCCTAAGCTGTTTTTGCAGATAAAAAAAACCATTCATACTAAGGGAGAAGTATGAATGGCCAATACATTGCGGGAAAACGTCTTACTTGCTGCACCGCCCAAAAGGGATGAAAGAGCGGTGTTGTGTCAGCGATTGATATTCTACCGTTTTTAGTATTAAATGCTGTTAAGAAGTGAAATAATTTCAATAAGTTGCAAGATAATCGTGATATTTTGAAGATAAACGGTATTTTTACTGATTTTCTCGAATCCATTTCACCCATTGCTGAAACAGCTCGGGTTGCAATGCGGCGATGACGGAACGCTTAAATACATGTTCGCCGCTCCAAAAATCGTCGCCTTCCAAAGTGGTCAGGCAGCCGCCGGCTTCTTCAAAAATTAATGCACCGGCAGCGTAGTCCCACAGCTTTTGTCCGCCGTGGATGTAAATATCGTAGCGGCCGCTGGCAAGGTAGCACCAATCGAGCGTGCTGCTGCCCATACTGCGGATTGTGCCGAATGGGGCAAGGGTATTCATGCGGCTGGCGAGTTTGCCCGAACGCAGGTATTTGATTTCTACGCCGGCAATGGATTCGTTGAGTTTTTTGTTTTCCGAACGCAGCGGCAGCGGCGTGCCGTTGAGAAATGCGCCTTTGCCGCGTTCGGCATAGAAACATTCGCCGCTGACCGGATTGTAAATCACGCCCAATTCGGCATGGCCGTTTTTAACCAGCGCGACGGATACGGCAAAATGCGGCAAACCGTTGACGAAGTTGTTTGTGCCGTCGATAGGGTCGACAATCCATAGGCCGTCTGAATGTTCGTTCCACAAACGGGTTTGTTCCTGAAAGCTCATTTCCTCGCCCAACATCGGACAATCCTCCAATAAGGGAAGGGCGGCGGCAAAAGCGGTTTGTGCGGCCAAATCTGCTTCACTCAAAACCGATCCGTCTTCCTTACGTCGTGACGGCGTGTTCAGAAAACGCGGCATGACTTCGGTTTGGGCGATGTGGCGGACGACTTTCTGTAAACGGTATAGCACGGCGTATCCTTGTTTTTTGCAGTTTTGCGCGACAGTGGATTAAAATTCGGGAAGTTTTCAAATTATAGTGGATGAAATCGAAAGCAGGCAGGAGTATGTCGCCGTGTTTCAACTTCATTCACGAAATTTTAAATTTAAATTATATACATTAAATTATATACATGAATAAAGCAGGAAACCATGCCCCGATTTTATGTTGATTTTGCCTTAAGCCCCGACAGCGTGGTCGAATTGCCCGATAATGTGGTGCGCCATCTGAATGTATTGCGCGTGAAAAACACGGAAGAAATCGTGTTGTTCAACGGCAATGGCAAGGCATATCCGGCTTTGCCAGAAGTTTTGGAAAAACGCCGAGCCAGCGTGCGGATTTTGCGTGAAGAGGCAACGGACAACGAATCGCCGCTGAACATTACATTGGTACAGGCGGTATCCGCCGCCGAGCGCATGGATTTCACTTTGCAGAAAAGCGTGGAATTGGGCGTGGCAGAAATTCGCCCGGTCATCAGCGAACGCTGTGTCGTCCGCTTGAGCGGCGAACGTGCTGAAAAGCGGGTAGCGCGTTGGCAGGAAATTGTTGTTTCGGCGTGTGAACAAAGCGGCCGCAATATTGTGCCGAAGGTTTTGCCGCTGACGACTTATGCACAGGCTCTGCAACAGTTGCCGCAGGAAACGACCAAACTGTTAATGAGTTTGAACCGCGCACAAAAACTGAGCGATGTTCAGCCGCAATCCGGCAAAGTCGTGTTTATGGTCGGCCCTGAAGGCGGCTGGACGGAGAAGGAAGAGCAGCAGGCATTTGATGCCGGTTTTCAATCCGTTACGCTCGGCAAACGGGTGTTGCGTACCGAAACCGCCTCACTTGCGGCCATTGCCGCCATGCAGACGCTTTGGGGCGATTTTGCATAAAGTTCAGGCCGTCTGAAAACGAGCGTAGCGAGTTTCGCTAAAACGAGCTGTTGCTTCATGAGATAAAAATGGGAGTTTAAAAAATGTCTTACACCTTTACACTGGCCGAGCACGAGCTGGAAGCGGAATTGAAAAAGTTAATCGTGCAAGAGGCCGATAAGGCCGACGATGTGGATATGGATGATTTCACCGACGATGCGCTTTTGTTTGGCGATGACAGTCCGGTCGGTTTGGATTCGCTTGATGCGCTGCAAATCAGCGTTGCTTTGCAACAGTATTTCCAAGTGCGCCTGCAGGGCGACCGTATGGTGCGCAAACATATGATGTGCGTACGCGATTTGGCGGCGTTTATCCGTGCGGAGCATGGTGCGTGAGTTGGGTTTTCGGTACGGCGGCCACTTCTGCCTTGAATCCGCAAACGGACTTCAGACGGCCTGATGCGGTGTCTTATACGTTTTTAAACCAGCCGCAGCAGGCTGCTTATTTTCGTGCATTTGCTAGCGACAGTTTGGGGCGGAAGGAATTGGCGGATATCGCCGAACAACATTTGCGCCTAGCTGCCGAAAATGCAGGCTGGCCATCTGAAAGTTGGCATGATGCGCTGGTGTTTATCGGGTCTAGTTCCTATTCCATCTCCGAATATGAAAACCGCCATTTTGTGGGCAATAGGGCGGAAGAAGAACACAATCTGCTTTATCTCGCCGAAGATTTGCGCCGGCGCAGCGGCAATCGGCAGATTTTCAGTTTCGCTACTGCCTGCACTTCATCCGCCCATGCGCTCATTCAGGCGGATAACTGCTTGCGCGGCGAGGCGGAGCGTGCCTTTGTGCTTGGGATTGAAAACCTCAACCGACTGACTTTGCTGCATTTTCACAGCTTGGGTTTGCTGACCGAACAGTATCAGCCTTTTGGCGGAAACGGTTTGATTTTAGGCGAAGGTGTTGCCGCGCTTGCCTTATCTTCCGCTGCTCCTGAATCTTCAGGCCGTCTGAAACTTATAGGACACGCTGCCAATACAGGCAATGACCTGATTCAAAGCGATGGCCAAGCGCAAGAGCAAGTGATGCGACGTGCGTTAGATATTGCAGGCATCGTTCCTGAAAGCATTGCGGCCGTTAAAACACACGGCATCGGCACGGCTGACAGCGATGCCGCCGAATTGGCCGCACTGGAAAATATATTCGGTACACTGCCGCCCTTGATGGCGTTCAAACCGCAAATCGGACACACGCTTGGCGCAACGGCAGCCCTTGAAACAGCCTTGCTTTTATCCGCTCTAAAACAAGGCGGAAGCAACGATTATCAGGGGTGGAAAATTCGTTTTTCCGAGTGCGCGGCTTCACAAAAAGGCGGCTTTTTCTGTTTGGCCAATCAGTTTGGTTTTGGCGGCAGCAACACATCTTTGGTATGGCAATGGCAACCGTAAATCCTAATATCCGTATTACCGCCGCCGTGCGTTTTGATACTGACGCCGGCACCGGCGGTAAAATCCTCAAACAAATCTTAAAGCAGCAAAGCGGTATAGATACTCGCCGCCTCAGCCGCTTGAGTTTGATTGCCGCGCTTGGTGCAGGGCAGCTAAAGGAACAAAGCGAAATCCGCCCTGATTGCGCCGTTTTTCTTGGTACGCCGTTTTCTTCGCCATCCGTGTTTGAAAAAATGGCAGACAATGTGCTGAACCATCACGCCGCGATGCCGTTTGACTTTATTGCCAACCTGCACAACTCCCCAGTCTTTCATGCCGCGCAAGCGTTAGGCACGCATGGTGCAACTTTGGTCGTTACTGCCGACAACAATGTAGATACCTGCTTTCATCCATTATCTCTGGCGATGCAGTCTTTGCAAAATGGCGGACAAGCTGCGGTTGGCTGGGCATATGAACATCAAGTAGCCCGAGCCGATACCCATGAAGGCAGTATTTGGATTGTGCTTGAAGCCGGTGCAGAGCAGGGTGTTCCCGTTGTGTTGAATGATGAAGTGATGCAGACTGATAGGTCGTCTGAAAAGCCGCAATATTATTGGCAAAATATCGCCGATTGGATAGAAGCAGTAATGGCGCACGAGGGTAGGGATGTGAAGAAATGTACTTTGGCGTGATCAGCAAATGATTTTAGAGAAAGTATTTGTCTGTTGAATAAATAAGGTCTGTACCATTAAAAAGGCCGTCTGAAAATGTTTTCAGACGGCCTTTTTGTATAAAAAACCAATCAACGAGACATCTCGCCTTGAATAGCGCGGATATTCGCTTTACGGGCGTTTATGGTACGGGTCAGTTGTTGGATTTTAATCTGATCGCCTTTTTGTTTGGCCGCGTTCAACTGGGTTTGAAGGCGGGTAATAGCAGCCTGTTCGTTGCGTACTTCGGTCTGCAATATCTGTTTGCGGGTTTCTTTAGGGCTTGGCTTAGGAGCCGGCGTAACCACAGGTGCAGTACGGATAACAGGGGCTTTGTATTTGCTGTATGAAGAACTGCGTGATTTGTTCTGACGGTTGCGCAGGGTAATATTGATGCGCGGATTGGCAGCTTCGGCTGTGTTGGTCACGCTGGTAATCGGTACATTCGGCAGGATTTTGATATCGCTGTCGCTATTTCCTTTATCCAGCAAAATATCGGCTGCCGGTTTGTATGCTTGTGGGAAAGGTGTTGGGACAGTGGTTTTGCCATGCTCTACCAGAGTGGCAGTTGCCGGCGTGCTTGGTTCGGTTGAAGCGGTGGCAATAGGTTTGGCTGCTTGTTCCTCAGATGCGCGGACAACGGCTGTTTTATCGGCTTTAGTACGGTTAACCTTGGCTTTGCGTCGAGAGGAGGTTTTGGCATAAGTTTTGCCTTTATGCTTAGTCTCGACTTTGGTAGGTGTTTTATCGAGCACTTCATCCTGAGCTGTTACCGCTTGGTTATTTTGGGTAGTTGAAGTTTGCGGCTGAACTGCCGAGTTCTGAATAATCTCTTGTGGAGTTTGGATTGCAGGTACAACAGGTTGAACAGCTGGTGTTTCATTAATAATAGCAAGGCCGTCTGAAACTGTTTTCTCGGTAGAAGCAGTAGGTTGGGCTTGTGCGGCAAGCATTACAGGAACAACACTGTTTTCTGTTTGGGTTGCACTAGACTGAGTTTGTACGACAGGAGTTGTATTGCGGACAGTAGTGTCGGCAACATAGTCTTCAGCTTTTATTGTGGGCGGCGCTTCCAGAGTAGGCGTATTGTTGGGAACGATTACGCTGTCTGCAATGGCTTTGTCGGCTGTAACGGTATGGGTTTGCGCGATGAGTACAGGAGGAACAATAGTGTTGTCCTCTTGAACGGCAGTCGTCTGAGTTTGTACGACAGGAGTTGTGTTGTGGACAGCAGCATCGACAACATAGTTTTCAGGTTTTGCAACGGCTGATGTTTCCAAAGCAGGCGTATTGTTGGAAACGATTGCGCTGTCTGCAATGGTTTTATTCGCTAGCATAGCTTGTCGAGTTTGTGCCATCGGAATGGAAATAGGTGCCGGAATACCGTATTCATTTCGAGCAACAACGACTGGGGTTTGTACCGCGGGCGTTGCTTGAGAAGCATTAATGTAGTCTGCGGCAGATGCTTTAAATTCTGTTGTTTGTACCGTTTTTAAAACCGGAGTGTCGCCCGGAATCGCAACGACGCTGTTTTCTGTTACATTGTTTGTTTCAACTATGCGACAGGCGTCATTGATCTGGTATGAAGCATAAACGGTGATGCCTTCAACATTGCAGACATACTCGGCAGCATTAGCGGCGGCGGGGAGGGTCAGGCTGAGGGCAATGGCGGTTTTGCAGAAAAACGGTTTCATAAAGGCAATAGAATCAGGTTGTTTGTTCAAAGTGTAATTATACTATGTACACTGTCAGCATCCGCCAACTTATTTTTAGGCGGTGTAAAACTGTGGCTGGAAGGTTGAAAATTGGAATAAAAGGTCTTAGGCCGTCTGAAACTTGTCATATGAAGTTTCAGACGGCCTTTGCTGTTATAGCGTATTAAGTGTTCAACAGACTTTCGTCCAATGTCAGCTCTTCGTTTTTATTGACGGCGACTTTGCGTGCCAAAACGTTTTGGGCGATTTCGTGTGCTTCGGCAAGCGAGTGCATCAGGTAAGTACCGCATTGGTATTCGTTCAGCTCGGGGATTTTGCTTTGGTCTTGAACGGTCAAAACATCCTGCATTGAAGCGAGCCATGCGTCGGCCACTTTTTGCTCGTCGGGCGTGCCGATAAGGCTCATGTAGAAACCGGTGCGGCAGCCCATCGGGGAAATGTCGATGATTTCGACACCGTTGCCGTTTAAGTGGTCGCGCATAAAACCGGCGAACAGGTGCTCCAGCGTGTGAATGCCTTTTTCGGGCAGGATTTCTTTGTTGGGAATGCAGAAACGCAGGTCAAACACGGTAATGGTGTCGCCTTTGGGCGTGGTCATGGTCTTTGCCACGCGTACGGCAGGAGCGTGCATACGGGTGTGGTCGACTTTGAAACTGTCTAGTAGGGGCATTTGGGTGTCCTTTGAGGTAAATAGATTTTTAGCTAGGGATATTCGAAGACTGAATCACAATTCCGTAATCTCAACCGCTTCGCCCGAAGCCGCGCTCAGTGCTTCGTTTAAAACGTCGTAGAAATCACGGCTGTCGCGTGTTGCCAGCCATTTGCCGTTTTGCTCGGCGAAATGGTAGCCGCCGCTTTTGGCAGCAATCCACAATTCTTGGTTGGGCGTGTGGCGGTTAACGATGATTTGCGTGCCGTCTTCGGCTTCGATGGTCAGCACGTTTCCGGCAAACTGACAGTCGAAATCCCAGCCGTTTTCATCGATTTGGTCTTCAATGTGTTCAAACAATTCTTCGCTCATGCGGATGAATTCGCTTTCGGTCATCATGGCTTTTTGTGTGGTTTTTGTTTAAGATACCGAATCTTGCCACATTCGTAATGATGAAGAAAGTTTTACTGATGAAATACGGCGTATTTTTTGCAGCGGCAACGGCTCTGCTGCTTTCTGCCTGCGGCTACAAAGGCGACCTCTACCTGCCCAAAGAAGGCGACAAGGCGCGCTTCGGCGTGATTCAGACCGGCTTGAAATTCGATACGGCAAAAGAGCCGACCACTCAAACCAACGATTAAAAAAAGACTTCACAAACATGACCTTATCCTGCGAACAAATCCCTTATTCCCATCTTGCCGAGGAATTCGGCACGCCGCTTTATGTGTACAGCAAATCTGCGCTGACCGAGGCGTTTGAAAACTACCAAACCGCGTTTGCCGCTTTAAATCCGCTTGTCTGCTATGCGGTCAAAGCGAATGGCAACCTGAGCATTATCAAGCACTTTGCTTCTTTGGGGAGTGGTTTTGACATTGTGTCCGGCGGCGAGTTGGCGCGTGTTTTGGCGGCAGGCGGCGATGCGGCGAAAACGATTTTTTCCGGTGTGGGTAAGAGTGAAGCAGAAATTGAGTTTGCGCTGAATGCAGGCGTGAAATGCTTTAATATGGAGAGCATTCCCGAAATCGACCGTATTCAAAAGGTTGCCGCTCGCTTGGGGAAAGTCGCTCCGGTCTCCCTGCGCGTCAATCCCGATGTCGATGCTAAAACTCATCCTTATATCTCCACCGGCCTGAAAGCCAACAAATTTGGTATTGCCTATGCCGATGCACTTGAGGCCTATCGTCATGCTTCCCTACAAAGCCATTTGAAAATCGTCGGTATCGACTGCCATATCGGCTCACAACTGACCGACCTCAGCCCACTTGTCGAAGCCTGCGAACGTATCTTGAACTTGGTCGACCAACTGGCAGCCGAAGGCATTGTGTTGGAACACTTAGACTTGGGCGGCGGTGTCGGTATTGTTTACCAAGACGAAAATGTGCCTGATTTGGGCGCGTATGCCCAAGCCGTTCAAAAACTGATCGGCACACGCCGTCTGAAACTGGTCCTCGAGCCAGGTCGTAGTTTGGTTGGCAATGCAGGCGCGTTATTGACGCGAGTCGAATTCGTAAAACATGGCGAAGAGAAAAACTTTGTGATGGTCGATGCGGCGATGAACGATTTGATGCGTCCGGCGCTTTATGATGCCTATCATCACATCGAAGCGGTCGAAACCAAAGACATTGAGCCTTTGACGGCCAATATCGTTGGCCCGATTTGCGAAACCGGCGACTTTCTCGGCAAAGACCGCACCATCGCCTGCGAAGAAGGGGATTTGCTGCTTATCCGCAGCGCCGGTGCGTATGGCTCAAGCATGGCGAGTAACTACAACACGCGCAACCGTGCGGCGGAAGTATTGGTTGACGGCAGCGGATACAAACTTATCCGCCAACGTGAAACCGTCGAGCAGCAAATGGCCAACGAATTGGCTTGTTTGTAAGGTTTGATTGTTTAAAAGGCCGTCTGAAAGCTTGATTGACTTTCAGACGGCCTTTGCTATGAAAGAAAAGGGCATGTATCAAACATGCCCTTTTTTAGTTTATCAATAATGCGGCGGAATCTCGTCGCGCAGGCTGTACGGTTCGCGTTCGCCGTTTGCGCCTTTGTCCTGCATCCGTTGATACAGAAGCCGCAACTGACCTTGTTGCAAATCCAAAGCCTGTTGCATCTTGGCGATGGTGTCGTTCAGGCTGCCGATTAAATCTTCCTGCAAGGCCGTCTGAATTTCCAGCTCGGTGACGCGGTGTTCCAATTCCTGAATATCGCTCATATTACAGCACCATCGCGGCAATCCAGCCTGCAACCATCAGCGGGATATTGTAGTGGATAAAGGTCGGGATAACCGAATCGCGGATGTGGTCGTGCTGACCGTCGGCATTCAAACCCATGGTCGGACCGAGTGTCGAGTCGGAAGCGGGGGAACCCGCATCGCCCAGCGCGCCGGCGGTGCCGACGATGGCCACGGTAGCCATTGGGGAGAAGCCCAAGCTGATGCACAAAGGCACATAAATCGCGGTAATAATCGGCAAGGTGGAGAAAGACGAGCCGATGCCCATGGTTACCAGCAGGCCGACAAATAGCATGGTAAAGGCGGCCATGCCTTTATTGCCGCCGAACAAAGCCATGCTGTGTTCGACCAAAGGCTGAATCTCGCCGGTTGCGTTCATTACAGCGGCGAAACCTTGTGCCGCAATCATAATAAAGCCGACCATCGCCATCATTTTAATGCCTTCGCCGAATACATCGCTGGCGGCGGAGCGGTTCATCACGCCCAACATCATAAACACGGCAAAGCCCAACATCGCGCCCAATACCAATGAGTTTTCATACATAAGCTGGATGGCAAAACACACGGCAATCGCCACGGCCGCTACCAAGCTGCGATAGGTTGAAGGCTCTTGTTGTTGCACTGCTGCACGGTTGTCTTCCGTGTCAGTGGTATTGTTTTGATAAATGCGCGGCTTGCGGTAGTGCAAAAAGGCCAGCAGCAAGCCGGAAACCATGCCCAAAGCCGGAATCGCCATTGCGTGCATCACATTGATGCCGCTGGTGTCCATGCCTGCCGAGCGGATATTGCCCAACATGATGTCGTTCAAGAAGATGGCGCCGAAACCGTAAGGCAGGAACATATAAGTCGTTACCAAGCCAAACGTAATCACGCAGGCCACCAAGCGGCGGTCGAGTTTCAAACGGTTGAACACCAACAGCAGCGGCGGAATAATCATCGGGATAAACGCAATATGAATCGGCACAACGTTTTGGCTCATCACACCCATGCACAAAATAATCGCCAGCAGCAGCCATTTGACCGCGCCTTCGCCTTTCGCATTGCCTTCACCGCCGTTTAGTTTGCGGATAATCACGCCGGCGAGCTGTTGCGGCAGGCCGGAATGCGTGATGGCCATGGCAAACGCGCCGAGCATGGCATAAGACAGCGCGATTTGCGCCCCGCCTTTCAGACCTTCGTTAAAAACAGGAATAATCCCTTGCTGCACCACATCGCCGGCCGCGTTGGTTACATTCTCCAAAGGCATACCGGCCACCAAGCCGCCGACAAACGCGCCGACAGCCAAGCTGAGCACCACATGCACGCGCGATAAAGACAGCACAAGCATGATGATGACCGCAATTACAACCGCATTCATATCGTTCTCCGTTGTTTCAGACGGCCTGTTATGTAAAAACAGGCAATCATCTGTTTACATATTACAAATAAACATCATAACCCAAGCATGAAGCCTTTGCAAAAAACGGCAGGCCGTCTGAAACCCAAACCATCAACTTTCAGACGGCCTGCCGTGAACCCTTATTCAGAGTTTTAATAGGGCGTGCGGTTCTGGCGATAAAAATATCTAAAAAACACGCGCTTCCTATTCTTTGCATATGGTACCAATGTTAAAATCGACACAATGTCTCGGTTTCAGGTTTGTCACTGAAATTAAAGCATTTATTGCTAAAACCCAATTCAATCATACACAAACAAAGGAAAGAAGTTATGGATATTCTGACACGGCTGCACAATCTGCCGCCTTCCCGATTTCATTACAAACTTCTGGTTTTGGTCGGCATAGGTTGGCTGTTTGATGCCATGGATACAGGCTTGGTGTCGTTTGTATTGCCTGCTTTGGGCAAAGATTGGGCGCTGGCTCCGGCGCAGTTGGGTTGGATTGTCAGCATTGCCTTTGTCGGCATGGCTCTGGGCGCAGTATTCAGCGGCTGGCTGGCGGACAGGTTCGGACGGAAAACCGTTTTTGCCGGCACGATGGTGGTGTACAGCATTGCCACAGGTTTGTGCGCGTTTGCACCTGATTTGACGGTTTTGCTGGTGTGCCGCTTTTTTGTCGGCGTCGGTTTGGGCGGCCAACTGCCCGTTGCCGTATCGCTGGTCAGCGAATATGCGCCGCCGAAAGTACGCGGCCGTTTTATTGTGTTGCTGGAAAGCTTTTGGGGCTTGGGCTGGCTCTCAGCCGCGCTGGTGTCTTATTTCTTTATTCCGCAAACCGGCTGGCACAGCGCGTTTTTATTCGGCGCCTTGCCCCTGTTTTATGTGCCGTTGGTGTTGAAATTCGTTCCCGAATCCGTGCCTTACCTGCTTTCCCGTGGCAAAACCGATGAAGCGCACCATTTGGTATCCGCGTTGGAAATTCAATCGGGCATCACGCCGCCGACAGAAGCCGTTGCCGCCCCTGCCGCCCCGCGCGAACGCATCCGCTTCTTCCAACTTTGGCAACATCCGTTTGCACGGCGCACGCTGATGCTGTGGCTGGTTTGGTTCGGCATTGTGTTTTCGTATTACGGCATTTTCACTTGGTTGCCCAAATTGCTGGTCGAGCAGGGCAATACCGTGGTCAAAACCTTTGAATATGTGCTGGTGATGATTGTTGCGCAACTGCCCGGCTATATTGCCGCCGCGGCTTTGGTGGAAAGAATCGGCCGCAAAGCAACGCTGGCAGGCTTTCTGGCCGCTTGCGCCGTGTGCGCATGGTTTTTCGGGCAAAGCACAACTGCGGCCGAAGTCATGATCTGGGGCAGCCTGATGTCCTTCTTCAACTTGGGTGCATGGGGCGTTTTGTACACCTACACCCCCGAACTCTACCCCTTGCGCTTCCGTGCTTTCGCATCCGGCTGGGCAGGCGCCATCGGGCGCGTCGGCGGCATACTCGCGCCCATGGTAGTGGCGGCGATGGTGGGCAACAGCGGCGGCTTCGGCAATATCTTTATGATGTTTGCGCTGGTTATGCTGCTGATTGTGGCGGTAATCTTGGTATTGGGTGAGGAAACCAAAGGCCGTACGCTGGAAGACATCAGTCAATAAAATGCATATATAAATAAAGGCCGTCTGAAAAATATTTTCAGACGGCCTTTTTCATTTATGTTTGTAATTTTAATACATCTATTTTCTGTTTTTATCTTAATTATCGAGGAAAGCGACGAAGAATAACCGTCTTTGTTTTTGTGTAGATAAAAATATTATACTTCAAAGAATTAAAATGAATAAACGATAAAATGGCCGTCTGAAAAGTTCAATCATGGTTTGTGATGTAGGTCAAAGCAAAATGTAACTAAATTACCTATAGTTATCGTAGTGAAAATTTATTGACCTTATTGCCACCTTTTATTAAGGAGATACACCATGAACGCATCAGCCGACAACGTCGTCAGCCCAGCCGTAGCCGAGGTAAACAGCCTGGTTGACAAGGGTTTACGGGCATTGGACGAGTTTCTTAAGCTCGATCAGGAGCAGATTGACTTTATTGTTGCCAAAGCCTCCATTGCCGCGCTGGACAAACATGGTGTGCTCGCCATGCACGCGGTGGAAGAAACGGGACGCGGCGTGTTTGAGGATAAGGCGACGAAAAACCTGTTTGCTTGCGAAAACGTCGTGCGCCGCCTGCGCGATTTGAAAACCGTGGGCGTCATCAGCGAAAACGATGTAACCGGTATTACTGAAATTGCCGATCCGGTCGGCGTGGTTTGCGGTATTGTGCCAACGACCAATCCGACTTCCACCACCATTTTCAAATCTTTGATTGCGCTGAAAACCCGCAATCCGATTATTTTCTCGTTCCACCCGTCCGCCCAGCAGTGTTCCGCACATGCCGCACGTATTGTGCGCGATGCAGCGATTGCGGCCGGTGCGCCGGAAAACTGTATCCAGTGGATTGAAAAGCCGTCTATGGAAGGCACTTCCGCGCTGATGAAGCATCCGGGCGTGGCAACGATTTTGGCGACCGGCGGCAATGCGATGGTGGAAGCCGCGTATTCTTGCGGCAAACCTGCACTCGGCGTCGGGGCGGGCAACGTACCTGCTTATGTTGAAAAAACGGCGGACATCAAACAGGTGGCGCACGATATTGTGATGTCGAAATCTTTTGACAACGGCATGGTGTGCGCCAGCGAGCAGGCGGTGATTGCCGATAAAGAGATTTACAAAGAGTTGGCCGAAGAATTCAAATCTTACGGCGTGTACTTCGCCAACAAAAAAGAAAAAGCCATGCTCGAAGAGTTTATCTTCGGCGTAACGGCGAATTGCGCCAGCTGCGGCGGGGCGAAACTCAATTCTGCGGTAGTGGGCAAACCGGCGGCATGGATTGCCGAACAGGCCGGGTTTAAAGTGCCTGAAAAAACCAACATCATCATCGCCGAATGCCGCGAAGTCGGCCCGAACGAGCCGCTGACCCGAGAAAAACTTTCGCCTGTTTTGGCCATGATTAAGGCGGATTCGACCGAACAAGGTTTGAAGTTCGCTGAAGAAATGGTTGCCTTTGACGGCTTGGGACACTCAGCCGCCATCCATACCGCCGACGAAGAATTGGTCAAAACGTTCGGCTCCCGCGTCAAAGCCCTGCGCGTGATTTGGAATTCGCCTTCCACCTTCGGCGGCATCGGCGACGTGTACAACGCCTTCCTGCCTTCTCTGACCCTCGGCTGCGGCTCTTACGGTAAAAACGCCGTCGGCGGCAACGTCAGCGCAGTCAATCTGTTAAACATCAAAAAAGTAGGCCGTCGGAGAAACAACATGCAATGGTTCAAAGTGCCCGCCAAAATCTATTTTGAACGCGATTCCATCCAATATCTGCAAGACATGAAAGACTGCGAAAAAGTCATGATTGTGACCGACCGTTCGATGGTTGATCTGGGCTTTGTCGATAAAATCACCCACCAACTGCATCAACGCAAAAACAAAGTGACCATCCAGCTGTTTACCGACGTCGAAGCCGATCCGAGCGTCCAAACCGTCTATAAAGGCACCGATTTGATGCGCAGCTTCCAACCAGACACCATTATCGCACTGGGCGGCGGCTCGCCGATGGATGCGGCCAAAGCCATGTGGCTCTTCTACGAGCAGCCGCAAGTCGATTTTGAAGACTTGGTGCAAAAATTCATGGACATCCGCAAACGTGCATTCCGCTTCCCTGAGTTGGGCCGCAAAGCCAAATTTATCGGCATCCCTACCACATCGGGCACAGGCTCCGAAGTAACGCCGTTTACCGTCATTAGCGACGGCGACAAAAAATATCCGATTGCCGACTACTCATTGACACCGACCATTTCGATTGTCGATCCTGCGTTTACCATGACCGTACCGGCAGGCGTAACCGCCGATACCGGTTTGGACGTATTGACCCACGCCGTAGAAGCATACGTTTCCGTACTGGCGAACGACTTTACAGACGGCCTTGCCCTGCAAGCCATCAAGCTCGTGTTCCAATACCTCGAACGCTCCTACAAACACGGTGCGGCCGATCCCGAAGCGCGCGAGCATATGCACAATGCCTCCACCATTGCAGGCATGGCGTTTGCCAATGCGTTCTTGGGCATCAATCACTCGATGGCGCACAAAATCGGCGGTAAATATCACGTTCCGCACGGCCGTGCCAACGCCATCCTGCTGCCGCACGTCATCCGCTACAACGGCACGCGTCCGCAGAAAACCGCCACTTGGCCGAAGTACAACTACTACAAAGCCGACCTGAAATATCAGGAAATCGCCCGTACCTTAGGCCTGCCATGCAGCACACCGGCAGAAGGCGTCGAATCCTTCGCCCGCGCCTGCCACGAACTGGCGGTCAACGTCGGCATCAAAATGTCGTTTAAAGAGCAGGGCATCGATGAGAAAACCTTCCTCGACGGCAGAAAAGAACTGGCCATGATGTCTTTTGAAGACCAATGCACCCCGGCCAACCCACGCCTCGCGATGGTGGCCGATATGGAAGAAATCCTGACCAAAGCCTACTACGGCGAATAAAATAGGGTAGTTAAAAAGGCCGTCTGAAACCTGAATATAGGGTTTCAGACGGCCTGAGACCTTTGCAAAATTCCCCAAAATCCCCTAAATTTCCACCAAGACATTTAGGGGATTTCTCATGAGTACTTTCTTCCAGTAAACTGCCCAAGCCATGATTGCCAAACACATCGACCGCTTCCCACTGTTGAAGGTTTCCCTCATGCCAAAATGGATACATTATTGGCAGAAAAAGGCTTGTTTGATCCCCAAGAATTTAAGTTAAGTGTGATGGCAGCATTTGGCTATCGCAAGTAAGAGCCTCACCCAAAAACGCGAAGTGGTGGAATTTATTAAATAATGTTCCACTTTAAACTATCAACGACAAGAAAGGCTGAGCATACCAACATTGGCGTTTTAAGCCCTAACAATGAATACAGGAAGCACTTTGTCGATAATTTTGGCCTAATTTTTCCAAGATATACTTAGTCCTGTTAAAACAAGCACCAACTGTTTTATATTTTAATTTCACAAAGAACACTACCATGAAAAATATTGGGTAAGCGGATTAAATGGTTGATCTTACCTTTGCATGAGAGTGAGACAGACTAGCATCTCATCGGATTATCTGGTT